>CANJDH010000020.1 GCA_947473125.1 Burkholderiales bacterium | reverse complement strand
GTGCCCAGTTCGTCCCACATCGACACACATTCGGGCGCGGGACAGGCCGGCGCCGTCAGTGGCCCATCCACCGGCAGCGGCAAGGTCGTCAGGACGGCGGTGTAATACATGAAGCCGAACTCCGGGTGCAGCACCGGCCCGGCCAGGCTCGGCGAACCACAGCCCGCCAGTTCGGCGGCAAGCGCGATGTTGAGGAAAGGACGACGTGCCCGGTCGACGCCCGGCGGAATGGTGACCGCGTAGTAGCCGAAACGCCGCTCGATGTGCTGCGCAATCCGGTTGCCCATCGCCGTGACGCGATCAGATGTCGACGTCGTCTCCATGTGGCGATAACTGGGGCTATGCCAATCGCCGGCACGGGGTTGCGCACCGCCGAGGACAAATACGGTCTTGCATCCGGGCAGTAACTCGGTCGGACGCTGCCCCTCCATCGCCGCAGTGAACGCGTCGGCATCAGCCACCCCAGACACCTGTGCTCCCGCTTTCTTGGCCAGCTCGGCCAGTTCGCGCTTGTGGGCTTCCATCAGGTCCAGATCCGCTGCGCTCATTTGAGCTTCCTTTCTGCCCGGCCGATCGGGCACACCCGCATACACTCAAAGCATTGCGCGACGCTTTCCTTGTAGAACGCAATGGCCGACGTCGACCGCGTGAAAAAGTCCGAATGGATCATCATGCGGCGGCGCTCGTCGTCGTCCTCGTTGGCAATTTGTTCGAGTGCCTTCTGAAAGCTGTTGATGCCGAAATTCATGGCCCGCGAGACACAGCGCTCGCGATCGTAGTAGGTCGATTCGATCCTGTTGTCCGGGCCGATGGTGCCGTGCAGGCAGCCGCCTTCGTCCGACGGGCAGGCCGCCTGACAGGGCGTCCTGCCGCCGGCTTTGTACACCTGCACGCACATCGGCGCCGGGCACACGTCCTGCTCAAGCATCGCATCGGCCGGCAACTCCAGGGTAGTGAGACAGGCGGAGTAGTACAACAAGCCGTACCTGGGATTGAGAATGATGTTGGCGGCAAACGAGCGCGTGCCCAGACCGGCAAGCACCGCCGCCAGCATCATCGAAAACGCCGGTTGATGGCCGCCCACCGGCAGTCCCGGTGCCTGGATTGCCTGGTAGCCGTACTCACGCTCGATGTGGTCGGACACCAGGTGAATCACCCGGTCGTTGGCGAAATCGTAGCCATTCATCTCGATCAGGCGATGGTCAGGCGACTGCCAGGCCCCGGCCGAGGGCCCCCGAACACCCACCACGACCACCGACTTGGCGCCGGGCAGGATGTCATAGGGCCGTGAGCCTGGCGGCACAAAATCGTCCCAGCGCTCGACCGGCGCAATGCCCACCACATCCACGCCCGATGCGAGCGCGAGCCGGCGGATGTCGTCGGCTCGCGACATCGCAATGGCCGCGTCCGCGTCGGGGGCCTGCGCCAAATTGACCAGCTCAGCCAGGTTGTACATGGGGCTTCTCCTGCTGTCGGGACTGCCTGATTTCACCCTTGAGCACCTTGCCAAGCGCACTTTTGGGCAACTGCTCAACAAACTCGAAACGACGCGGCACCTTGAACCCTCCGAGGAATGCGCGGCAGTGTGCAGCGATCTCTTCGGCACTTGGTCGCAGTCCGGGCTTGGCCACGATCACCGCCGTGACCATTTCCCCCAGACGCTCATCCGGAACACCGACAATCACCGCCTCGGCGATCGCGGGATGGCGGTGCAGCACAGCTTCCACCTCGGACGAATAGACATTCTCGCCACCGGTGATCACCATGTCCTTGAGGCGGTCGAGCAGATACACATAGCCGGCCGCATCGATGCGCGCAATGTCGCCGGTATACAGCCAGCCGTCGCGCAGTGTTGCGCGCGTTTCGTCATCGCGCTTGTGATAGCCCTTCATGATGTTCGGGCCGCGCGCGATCAGTTCGCCGGCGTCACCCGGGGCGACTTCGCGCCCATCCGGCGCCACCACCCGCAGCTCATTGAGCGCGTTGGGCTTGCCAACCGAGAGCAGCGGACCCTCGCGTTCTCCCGAGGTAGACATGTGTTTGATCGCAGCACGAAACTCGCGCGCATCGAAGATGGTGAGATCCGGCGCCGTCTCGGTCAAACCGTAGCAATTGAACAGTTCGACATCGGGGAAGGCAGCAGCTACACGCTCGACCCATTCAAGCGCCATCGGTGCAGCACCGTAGATCAACACCCGCAATGAGGAAGTGTCGGCGGCGGAAAATTCCGGGCTCGACACAGTGCCGATCAGCATGGTGGGCACGGTCACCACCGCGCCCACTTGATGGCGTGCGATGGTTTCAAGGAAGGCTTGGGGCGAAAACATCGGCAAAAAGCACTGCGCCGCGCCTTGGAGGAACCAACCCAAGGCCAGCAGGTCAGCCGAATGAAACATCGGCGCCGCATGCAAGTACACGTGCTCAGGCCGCGCGCCCACGGCCAGTCCGAAGGCCAGATTGTTGGAAAGAATATTGCTGTGCGACAGGCGCACTCCCTTGCTGCGGCCGGTGGTCCCCCCGGTATAGAGGAGCAGCGCGTCGGCGTCCGGATCAGGGTCGCTCGCGGGAACCGGCGTCGCGTCGGCGAGGAGCGACTCATAGGGGGCTGCATTGGCACCAGCGCTTTCGCCAAAAATCGTGACCCGATTGCGCCAGGGAGCAAGCGCCGGATGCTCCAGCATCGGCGCAAATACGCTTTCCACCATGACGTGGGTGCATTGCGCATCATCCAGAATCTGCGCAATCTCCGGTGGCGCGAGACGGAAATTGAGCGGCACAGGAATGGCACCGAGCCAAAAACCGGCCCACTTGAGCTCTTCATAGCGAAAGCCGTTGCGCGCAAGAATGCCGAAGTGCCTGCCGGACATCGCACCGAAGCGCTCCAGCATGCCGGCGACGCGCGACACGCGCATGCCGAACTCTGCCCAGGTGTAGCTCCGCGCAGCGTCAAGCATGGCCGGGCGCTGACCATGATGGCGCACCGTCGACGTGAACGCCCGAACCAGGTTCATCTGGAGCGAAATTGCTGCCAGAATTGGCTCGGCTTCATGCGCTCGCCGAACTTGAGTTTGACGTCAAGCCACAGCGCCAGCTTCTTGAAGGGCGACGCCGCCAGCCGCTGCCATGCGCGGTAATACCAGCGCGACCACCAGCGCGAAATGTCCTTGTTGTACGGGCAAACGCGCATGCAGATGCCGCACTCAGTCGCCTGATTGACCCAGAACTTGAAGCATTTTTCAGCATCTATCTGCCACTTGCGAATGCCGATGATCGAAGACTGGTTGGGAATCACCTCGGTGGGCGGGCCTTGTGGAATCGCCTTGGGCGGGCATGCGTCGGCGCAACGGCGGCAGGTCGTGTCGCAGAACTCGCGCACGCCGAACCGGATGGGTTCATCGTGGCCGAGCGGCAGGTCGGTATGGATGCGGCCGATGCGCACTCGCGGACCGAAATCCTTGGTGATCAACAGGCCATTGCGGCCATACTCGCCCAGCCCTGCCTGGATCGCGTAGGGAATCGCCAGCGAGGAATCGTTGACGCTCGCGATCGCGCGGTAGCCAAGGTTGAGAATGTAGGTAGCGATGCTTTGCACCAGTTCGCAGTCGCGCGAGTAGCCATGCCCGACCGCAATACCGGCGGTGGCGGAGGGGTAGCACTTGACCGCATCGTAGTGCATCGACGTGACGATCACGATCACGTTCGGCAGCCCCTCCGGTATCGCATACGGCTTCTCGGCCAGCGCCTTGGTTGCGAAACTGTGCGTGTAGTGCCAGCGCGGATCGGAATGGGTGATGCCTACCCCATCGGCACCAAACAGTCGGCTGACCCGCTTGATCTCTTCGGCCATCGCCGCCGGTGACTCGACCGCGACCTGCTCGGCATTCGGTTCGGAATAGGGCTGGATATAGTCAAGAAAACCATCGACCCTGCCCTGATGGAGGCTACGCTGGATGGTCAGGTTGGCGCCCATCCAGCCGGCATTGCGCAAGGCAAAGTCGCGCACCGAGTAGCCATCGGCATTGCGCACCCCAAGCCCGGTCTTGAACATGCCCTTGAACCAGTTGAGCACTTTTTCCGAGCGGATGCGCGAATCCCACTGGCCGCGCGTGTAGATGTCGTTGGACTGGTTGAAGCGCTCGAACGTATCGAGCACTTCAAACCCGCAGGCGTCATCCTTGGCGTGACGGAGGTTTCCCTTGAGCCGATAAGGCCCCTCGTTCTGCGGCTGTCGCTCCTGCGTCAGCCGCCCCACTTCATCCAGCGCGCCCATGTCCAGCCCTTCAAGAATCGCCTGCTGACGACGCATGGATGCGCGCCACGCAGGTACCTGACGGGCGCCAGAATATAACGTTCGTTCAACACCGTCAAGTATCGACTCTTCGTCTTATTGTGAACTGCTACCGGTTTCACAGACTGATTGACAGACGAAATTTCGGAACCTATACTGAATTCCATTCTAACGACCGTTAAGTATTCATTTTGAACGCCAAGTCGGCAACTGCCAAAGTGGCAACTTCAAGATCGACGGCCAAATCCACTGTTGGCCAGGCGCAGCGGCGCAGCGAGTTCCTGCGCACCGCCGCCGACGTATTCGCGGAGCGTGGATATCACGGTGCCGGTATGCGTGAAATCGCCGAGCGCTGCGGCGTGCAGCCGGCGGCGCTGTATTACTACTTCCCGTCCAAGGCCGGCATTCTTGAGGCCATCTGTTACTTTGCCATCACGCAGTTTGTGGAGCACCTTGCGGCGATCCAGGCAGCGCCGATTCCGGTCGAAGAGAAAGTTCGGCAGGCGGTGCGTGCGCACCTCGAGCCATTGCTCGAAAACCGGTTCTATGTGCACGCGTTCCTGTTTCAGCGCAGCGAGCTGCCGGCCGCGATGCGGCGACCGCTTGACCGATTGGCGCGCAATTATGAAGACCTCTGGCATGCGCTGCTGGTCGAAGGCCAGACCTTGGGCGTAATTGCCAGCGACATCGACCGCAAGATTACCGTGCTCGCCGTACTGGGCATGTGCAACGCCGTCGCCCGCTGGTCGAGTGTCGCCGCCGATGTCGGCCTTGACGCGGTGGCCGCGACATTTACCCGGATGATTGTGTCCGGGCTATTTACCGCATCACCGGGTTTGGCGAAACCGGAACTCAAGCTCGTCAGTAAGCTTTAGCGCAGCGCGTGCAGTGCCAACGAAGGAGAACCCTTGCCATGAAGAATCATCGTCACGTTCTGCTTGCCACAGCTTTGAGCGCATTGCTGGCCTGGGCTCCGCCGGCCATGTCGCAGGTGGTTCTGGACCTGAGTTCCTGGGTGCCTGCCGCCCATCCGCTGGTTGCCGAAATGACCCTGCCTTACTGCAAGGACATCGAGGCGGTCACGCAGGGACGCGTCGCGTGCCGGGTACTGCCCAAAGCGGTCTCCAGTCCACCGGGCACGTTTGACGCCATTCGCGACGGCGTGGCGGACATTTCTTTCATTGTCCAAGGCTATACGCCGGGGCGATTCCCGCTGGCAGAATCGGTCGAGCTGCCATTCATGGCCGATTCGGCCGAGGTCATGTCGGTCGCCTACCAGCGCATCTACGACCGCCTGCTCTCCAGGTTCGACGAACACAAGGGAGTGATTACGCTTGGCGTGTTCACGCACGGCCCGGGGCAGGTCTACAACAGCCGCCGGCCGATCGCGACAATCAAGGATTTCGAAGGCCTCAAACTGCGCATCGCCAGCGGCGTGGTCAGCGACGTTACCAAGGCAGTGGGCGCATCCGCAGTACTCAAGCCGGCCTCCGAAAGCTACGAACTGATTTCCGCGGGCGTGGTCGACGGCACCATGCTGCCCAAGGAAAGTCCTGTCGGGCTGAACCTGATGCGCGTGATCAAACATGTCACCTACGTGCCCGGCGGCCTGTACAACGTCAGCTTTGCCTTGATTGCCAACCCGAAGAAATGGGCGCAGATTTCGCCAGCGGATCGCGATGCCATCGCAAAGATCTCCGGAGAGGCGTTGGCACGCCGCTTCGGCAAGGTATGGGATGCCGCTGATACACGCGGCCAGCGGGCGGTCAGCGAAAACAACATACAAGTGATGAACGCGAGTCCGCAGTTGGTGGCCGACATCAAGGCGCGCACGGCCGGGCTGGAACAGGCTTGGGTTGACAAGGTCAAGACGAAAGGCGCTGACGGCAAAGCCATACTCGAGGCGCTGCGCGGCGAGATTGCGACGCTGCAAAAGAACTAGCCCTGGCGGCATGGCGCGCACCGGAATCGGCTAAAATTTGGCGCTGCCAGCGATGTCTTCCTGACAAGGCAAGCCACCTGTTCCGACCCACCCACCAAACTGTTTAGTCCGCCTATAAGCAATGGCGGCTTGACTCTACGGCCGTGCGATCTATGCTTTGCAAAGCCCGGCTTCAAGGAATCGTTCCATGACCCACGTAGTTACCGAATCGTGCATCAAGTGCAAATACACCGACTGCGTTGACGTCTGCCCGGTCGATTGTTTCCGCGAAGGCCCAAACATGCTGGTGATCGACCCGGACGAATGCATCGACTGCGCGGTCTGCATCCCGGAATGCCCGGTCAATGCGATCTACGCTGAAGAAGACGTTCCGGACGACCAGAAAAAATATACCGACCTCAACGTCGAACTGGCCAAGGGTTGGCCCTCGATTACCAAGACCAAAGGCCCCTTGCCCGATGCGGACGACTGGAAAGACGTGAAAGACAAGTTCGCCCAACTCGATCGCGGTTAGTCGAACTGCGGTGGAGCAACGAGGCCGCGCCCGCGCGGCCTTTTTTGTTGTGTCAGGAATTGCGTGATGAAACTTGAATTTGGCATTGCATTTACAGACCTCTACGTTCGGGCCGGCCTGCAAAGAGTCGACGCGGCGTTCTTGACGGAAATCGCCGCCAGCGACATGGGCTTGTGGACACGTCTGAACGATGCTCGCCGCGCCCCGTCCAGACTCGATGCCAAGGCGGAATCGCAACTGCTGCTCGACCTCGCCCCGCACGTGGATGATTTCCTTGGCAAGCTCTTCGGTATCTCGAAGGAGGTCAGTGCATTGGCCGAACGCCACCACGAGCTTGCGCCCCTGTACGAGATCAAGCGCCAGTTTGTTCAGCGCAAGGCGGCCAAGAGCTTTGATGCAGCGGCTGCCTCTGCCCTCCCCGGTGAAAAATTGGGAACCGAGCTGGAGCCCTTGGTGGGAGCGCTTCTTGGCCAACTTACCGCGAGCGAAATTGCGACTTTTGAACTGGCCTTCGCGCGCCAGGTGACGCGCTGGCAGGCCGAAGAGGCCACCTTCGCAGGTGCCCTCGATACGGCGCTGCGGTACGCGGCGTGGGCACTGCAAAGCGAAGCCGGCAAGCATCGCCACCACAAGGGCATCTTGTTCAAGGCGCCTGGCAAGGTCGACCCCTTGCACCTGATCGACCATGCGATGGATCGTCACGACGGCGCCATCACCACCTTCACGATCAAGCCCGAACACATCCGCCGGCGCGAAGGTTTCAAGCTCACCGACAACGGCACAGATCTCTCCGGTGCACTGGACCACGCCAACTACTGCATCTGGTGCCACAAGCAGGGCAAGGATTCCTGCTCCAAGGGCTTGAAGGAAAAGCCCGCAGCCGACGGCACGGTGGCGTTCAAGAAAACCGTGTTCGGCGTCAAGCTGGCTGGCTGCCCGCTCGAAGAAAAAATCAGCGAATTCCACATGGCCAAGGTCGCTGGCCACGCCATCGGCGCGCTCGCCATCATCACGATCGACAACCCGCTGGCCGCCGCCACCGGCCACCGCATCTGCAACGACTGCATGAAGGCTTGCATCTACCAAAAGCAGGCACCGGTGGATATTCCGCAAGCCGAGACGCGCACCCTCAAGGATGTGCTCGAGTTGCCCTGGGGCTTCGAGATCTATTCGCTGCTCACGCGCTGGAACCCGCTGAACCTTAAGCGCCCGCTCCCTGCGGCTGCCACCGGTTACCGAGTGCTGGTTGCCGGCATGGGCCCGGCAGGGTTTGGGCTCACCCACAACCTGCTCAACGACGGCCATACCGTGGTCGGTATTGACGGCCTCAAGATCGAGCCATTGCCGGCCCAACTCTCGGGCGTAAACTTGGATGGCTCGCGTGCAGTGTTCGATCCGATCCACGACTACGGCACCATCAAGGAAGACCTTGACGAGCGCGTCATGGCCGGCTTTGGCGGCGTCGCCGAGTACGGCATCACGGTGCGCTGGGACAAGAGCTTTCTCAAGGTGGTGCGCCTGCTGCTCGAACGCCGTGCCGAGTTTTCATTGTTTGGCGGTGTGCGCTTTGGCGGCACCGTCACGCTCGACAACGCCTGGGCACTCGGCTTTGACCACGTGGCACTCGCCATGGGCGCCGGCAAACCGACTACCCTCGACATCCCCAACGGCCTGGCGCGCGGCGTTCGCACCGCCAGCGATTTCCTGATGGGCCTGCAACTCACCGGCGCAGCCAAGAAAGACTCGATCGCGAACATGCAGGTGCGCCTGCCGATCGTGGTGATCGGCGGCGGCCTCACCGCCATCGATACCGCTACCGAATCACTCGCCTACTACGTGGTGCAGGTTGAAAAATTCCTCACGCGCGCCGAGGTCCTCGGGGCCGATGCCTTTGTCGCCGGCCTGCCCGACGAGGAGCGCGAAATTGCCGAGGAGTTCGTGGCCCACGCGCGTGCCATCCGCGGCGAGCGTACTGCCGCCGCCAAGGAAGGCCGTGCGCCCCAGGTCACCAAGCTTCTACGCGGCTGGGGTGGCTCGACCATTGCCTACCGCAAGCGCCTGATCGACAGCCCGGCCTATACGCTCAACCACGAAGAAGTGGAGCTGGCGCTACAGGAGGGCATCACCTTTGCCGAGTGCCTGAACCCGAGCGCGGTCAAGGTCAACGAATTTGGCGCCGCCAAGGCACTCACCCTCAAGAAGCAGATGCGCGGTGAGGACGGCCGCTGGAGCGATGGCGAAGAAGTGACGATGCACGCACGCGCGATTTTCATTGCCGCCGGCACTTCGCCCAATACGGTGCTGTCGCGCGAAGGCAATGACCACGCGCGCGGCCAGTTCAAGCTCGACGGAAAATATTTCGCCGCGGTCGACGAAGCCGGTAACCCGGTCAAACCTGAATCATCGATTTCGAAACCGGCAACACCGCAGGTGCTGCTCTCCAAATCCGTTGACGGCCGCTTTGTTTCCTACTTCGGCGATTTGCATCCTTCGTACTTCGGCAACGTTGTCAAGGCGCTCGGTTCGGCCAAACAGGGTTATCCGGTCGTTACCAAGGTGTTGGCCCAGAAGGAGCCGATGGCGCAAGGCGCTGAGCGCGCGTTTCTCGATCATCTGAACCACGAATGGCGTGCCACGGTGCATGCCGTGCATCGCCTGACGCCCACCATCGTCGAGGTCGTGATCAAGGCACCGGCAGCGGCGCGCAATTTCGAGCCGGGCCAGTTCTATCGTCTGCAGAACTTCGAGGCATTGAGCCGCCAGGTCAATGGCGCGTTGCCCAACACAAAACTCACCATGGAAGGCCTGGCACTGACCGGCGCGTCGACCGATGTCAAGGCCGGTCTGCTCTCCACCATCGTGCTTGAAATGGGCGGCTCGGCCGACTTGTGCGCCGACCTCAAACCTGGTGAGCCGGTGATCCTGATGGGGCCGACCGGTACGCCCACCCATATTGTCGCCGGCGAAACTGTCGTGCTGGTCGGCGGCGGCCTTGGCAATGCGGTGCTGTTCTCGATCGGCACGGCATTCAAGGCGATGGGTTCCAAGGTGCTGTACTTCGCCGGCTACAAGAAAATGATCGACCGTTACAAGGTCGAAGAGATAGAAGCAGCTTCGGACGTCATCGTCTGGTGCTCGGATGACGGTCCGGGGTTTGAACCCAATCGTCCCCAAGACAAGAAGTTTGTCGGCAACATCGTCCGGGCGATGCTGGCCTATGCGGAAGACAAGCTCGGCACCACGACCATCAAGCTCGATGACGCCGACCGCATCATCGCCATCGGCTCCGACCGCATGATGGCCGCCGTGGCCCAGGCGCGCCATGGCGTGCTGCATCCTTACCTGAAGGCGCCGCATCTGGCAGTCGGCTCGATCAACTCGCCGATGCAATGCATGATGAAGGAGATCTGCGCCCAGTGCCTGCAACCGCACAAGCAGCCGGACGGCTCGATCAAGTATGTGTTCTCCTGCTTCAACCAGGACCAGGATCTGGATGCGGTGGATTGGCAAGGTTTGAACGGCCGCTTGAAGCAGAACACGGTGCAGGAAAAACTCACCAAACAGTGGATCGCGCGCTGCCGCCAGGCCGCCTGAGACTGCTCTCTGGTTCGCGGGTGAAAAGGCGGCCACGCCGCCGTTTTCATTTGCCTGCGCCTTTCCCCCATTTCGTTCATGGCAGCGCACCGTGCGCTGTGCTAGGCTTGCCGTTCCTCACCGCTGGGAGATTGCCATGGCACTGATGGATTTCATCAAGAAGCAGTTTATCGACGTCATCCACTGGACCGAGGAAGCGGACGGGGTGCTCTCCTACCGCTACCCGATGCAGGACATGGAGATCCAGAACGGCGCCCAGCTCACCGTGCGTGAATCGCAGATGGCGGGCTTCGTCAACGAAGGCGTGATGGCCGACGTGTTCGGCCCGGGGCGCGTCAAGCTGAGCACCCAGGTGCTGCCCTTGCTCACCAACCTGATGAACTGGGACAAGCTGTTCGACGCCCCGTTCAAGAGCGATGTCTACTTCTTCTCGACGCGCCTGCAGCTGGACCGCAAGTGGGGCACGCCGAACCCGATCACCATCCGCGACAAGGATTTCGGCGCGGTGCGCCTGCGCGCCTTCGGCATCTACTCGTACCGCATCACCGATCCGAAATTGTTCCACAAGGAAGTGTCGGGCACGCGCGAGACCTACACCGTGGCCGACCTCGACGGGCAGTTGCGCAACAGCATGATCGCCGCCATGACCAACGCCTTCGGCGGCGCCGGCGTCGCATTCCTTGACATGGCCGGCAACCAGACCGCATTTGCCGAAGCGGTCAAAAAAGCCGCGGACCCGATGTTCGCCAAGATGGGCTTGGCGCTCGACACGCTGGTGGTGGAGAACATTTCGCTGCCCGAAGAAATCCAGAAGATGCTCGACACGCGGATCGGCATGAACATGATCGGCGACATGAACAAGTACACCCAGTTCCAGACCGCCAACGCGATCCCGATCGCGGCGGCCAACGAGGGTGGCGGGATTGCCGCGATGGGCGCGCAACTTGCGGCGGGTGTCGGCATCGGTAACCAGATGGCCGGCGCAATGATGGGTTCGATGATGCATAACCAGCAAGGCGCTGCCCCGGGAGGCGCTCCTGGAGCGGCTGTGCAGGGCATCGGCCCTGCGCCCGTTGGTGGGGGCGGCTCTGCGGCCGGCGGCAGTGCAAGCATCGATGACATCACCGCAACACTTGAAAAACTCCATGGCCTGGTCGGCAAGGGCATCCTGTCCCAGGCGGAGTTCGACACCAAGAAGGCGGAGCTGCTCGCCAAGCTCGGCTAGGTACGAATGAAAATAAATGGGGTCTGACCCCATTTTTCGCATTTTTCGATGAGCATGCTTCGGGACTGGGATCGCCCGTGAAACTCGCCAACTGCCCGCAATGCGGTGCACAGGTCACATTCCATGCGGCGGCCTCCGTGCTGGCCGTCTGCAAATATTGCACCTCGACACTGATGCGTCGCGGCGAGGCACTCGAGCACATCGGCAAGATGGCCGAGTTGCAGGACGACCCGACCCTGATCCAGATCGCTACCGAGGGTACCTACAAGGGCGTGCATTTCGGGGTGATCGGCCGTATCCAGATGCGCTATGCAGCCGGCCTCTGGAACGAGTGGCACATCATGTTCGACGACATGCGCACCGGCTGGCTCGGCGAAGCGTCTGGCGAGTTTTATGTCACGTTCGAACGGCAGGTAGCGCTGGCCCCGCCCCCCTTCGAGGCCCTGAAGGTCGACGACCGGATTGACCTGGGCGGGCGCTTTTACACCGTGACCAACCTGGAATCGGCAACCTGCATTACCGGCCAGGGGGAGTTGCCATTCAGCGTCGGGCCCGGCTACGCCGCGCCGGTTGCCGACCTCGAACTCGACGGCGAATTCGCCACCATCGACTACAGCGACACCGGCGAGGGCATCACGCGCGTCTATGTCGGCGAGAAGGTCAGTGCACGCGACCTCAAGTTCGGCAACCTGCGCGATCCGCGCGACGCCCCGGACGTGCTGGCACCCAAACATCAGGCCGACGCATTCAATTGCCCGAACTGCGCGGCGCCGTTCAAGCTCTCCTCCGGCAAGATCCAGACCTACGGCTGCGCCTCGTGCGGCGCCGTGCTCGACACCTCGGACAAGCGCGTGCAGCTGGTCGAAAAGGCGCAGGCTGCGATGGCCTACCCGCTGCGGATTGCGCTCGGGTCCAAGGGGAGGTTCAGCGGCGAGCAATTCAAGGGCGGCAAATTGGAAGGCGTCGAATGGGAGCTGATCGGACACATGCGCCGCTCCTCGGACGCCGGCTTTTCCTGGAGCGAATACCTGCTGTTCAACGTCTCGTCCGGCTACGCCTGGTTGTCCGAGAGCGACGGGCACTGGTCGGTATCGAGCCCTCCCGAGCGCACCCCGAAGGTGATCGGGCTCACCGCGTTTCATCGCGGCGAGAGTTTTGACCACTATCAGCATTACCAGACCGAAGTCCAGCATGTGCTCGGCGAGTTTTACTGGAAGGTCAAGGCCGGCGACCTGGTCGACGTCAATGACTACATCTTGCCGCCGCAACTGTTGAGCCGCGAGAAGACCGCAAACGAAGTGAGCTGGTCTTGCGCCCAATACCTGACGCCAGAGCAGGTGCGTCTGGCCTTCAATGTCAAGACGCCCCTGGCAGAGCCGAAAGGCATCGCCCCGAACCAGCCCTCACCTTTTACCCAAACCAATCCGGTCTTGTGGAAGCGTTTCGGCCTGTTTGCGCTTGGAGCCCTGCTGCTGCAGGTCTATTTCGCTTTCACCACCAATACGGTGATGAAGGATACGTTTTCGATCGCTCCCAACATCGAATCGACCAAAACCACCGAGCCATTCAAAATTGCCGGCAACGGCCCGCTGGTGCTGCAGAACAGGACCGACGTGGACAACAACTGGGCCAGCTTCAACTACACCCTGGTCGACCCGGGAACCGGCAAGGTTTGGCGCGCGGAGCAGAACGTCGAACACTACTCCGGGGTTGATCAAGGCGAATCATGGAGCGAAGGCTCGCGCAGCGCCCAGGTGGTATTTGCCGATGTCCCGCCCGGCACCTACCAGTTGCAGGTGGAGGGCGAGACCGCCAAGAACGCGCGTCATGCGGTAGGCGCGACGTTGCAACTCGAGCGTGGTCATGCATCGTGGCTCAATTGGCTCCTGTTGCAGGTACTGTTGCTGCTGATGCCGCTGTGGGGATGGTGGCGTGCCAAGGCATTCGAGAATGCGCGCTGGGCCGACAGCGACCATCCACGCGACAACAGCGACGATGACGATGACGACACGCCGGTTGTCCATGGCAGCAGCAATACGTCGAGTTCAAGTTTTTCCGGTGACAGCAATAGCGGTGCCACCCAATTCACCGAAATCGACAATTCGAGCGATTCGGGCGGTTCCAGCGATTCGGGCAGTTCCAGCAGCAGTGATGACAACTAGGGGCACGACAGCATGAACCGGGTTTATCTCCTGACCAGCCTCGCGGCGCTGGCGTTTTTTTCGTATGCGCAGCACCAGGGCATGACGCTCACCGGCAATCGCGGCGTGCAGCAACTGGCGGCGAACCACACAGGCGGGTCGGGCGGGTCCAGTGGATCAAGCGGATCCGGTCGTTCCAGCACCCTTTCGCACAAGTAAGCCGGCACCCCGCTCAAGGGCAACGTCGCACACCATTCATTTTCACCGGAGGGCACCGCACCATGGACATCATCAACCCGCAATTTCTCATCAACTCGCTGGTCTTTTCGCTGCTCGGCGTGCTCGTATTTTGCGTCGTGTTCATCATCATCGACAAGCTCACCCCGTCGGTCAATTTGTGGAAGGAAATTGTCGAAAAGCGCAACCAGGCCGTCGCGACCGTCGTTGCGGCAATGTGCCTGGGCATCGCCCTGATCATCGCGGCTGCGGTCCACTGACGCCATACCGCTGACTCCGGTTTGCGCCACGCACTGCTTTTTTCAGTCTTTGTCGTCGCCTCCTGCGGGCTCGCCTACGAGCTGATCGCGGCAGCGCTGTCGAGCTATGTTCTGGGTGACTCGGTCACCCAGTTCTCCACCGTGATCGGCACTTACCTGTTTGCAATGGGGGTCGGCTCGTGGCTGTCGCGCTACATCGAGCGCGGCCTGGCAATCCGTTTCATCCAGATTGAAATCCTGGTCGGCGTGATCGGCGGCTTTTCCGCAGTGATCCTGTTTCTGGTGTTCGCGCACCTGTCGGGTCCGTTCCGGCTGGTGCTGTACGGCCTGGTATTCGTCACCGGCATGCTGGTCGGCCTCGAGATCCCGTTGATCATGCGCATCCTCAAGAACGAGCTTGCCTTCAAGGAGGTGGTCTCGCAGGTGCTGACCTTCGACTACCTGGGTGCGCTGGCCGTGTCGATCCTGTTTCCGCTGCTGCTGGCGCCGCACCTCGGCCTGATGCGCACCAGCATGATGTTCGGCCTGTTCAATGTTCTCGTGGCGCTCTGGGCCATCGCGCTGTTTGGCCGGGACAGCGGCATCGTGCCGGCGGCAGCGGGCCAGGTCGAACGTGCCGCGCCGATGGCATTGCCGCCCAGCGCCGCCTCGTTCTTGCGCGCGCAATGCGCCATCGCGCTGTTGCTGCTGGTAGGCGGCTTTGCCTTCGCCGACAAACTCACCGCGCTCGCAGAAGAGGGGATTTACGCTGACCAGATCATCTACGCCGAATCCACCCCCTACCAGCGCATCGTGGTCACGCGCTGGCGCGACGACCTGCGCCTGCACCTGAACGGCAACCTGCAGTTTTCCTCGCGTGACGAATACCGTTATCACGATGCATTGGTACACCCGGCGCTCGCCACCCTGCCCGGCGCGAAACGGGTGCTGATCCTCGGCGGTGGCGACGGCCTGGCCGCGCGCGAGGTGTTGCGTTACCCGCAGATCGAGTCCATCACCCTGGTGGATCTCGATCGCAACATGACGAATCTGTTCGCCAAGGCGCCGCTGCTCACAGCGCTCAACCAGAACGCGCTGTCGTCGCCCAAGGTCAAGGTGCTCAACCAGGACGCGCTGCTGTGGCTGGAGCAGAACCCCGACATGTTCGACCTTATCCTGATCGATTTTCCCGACCCGTCGAATTTCTCTCTGGGCAAGCTCTATTCATCGGCGTTCTACCGCCTGCTCGAAAAGCATTTGTCGGCCACCGGGCTCGCGGTCATTCAATCGACCTCGCCCTACTACGCGCGCAAATCGTTCTGGTGCATCGTCGCGACGCTTGAAGACGCCGGCTTTCGCACCGCGCCCTACCACGCCTACGTGCCCTCGTTCGGCGAGTGGGGCTACATCATTGCTGGGCGCGGCACATTTGTTCCGCCCGCCGCGTTTCCGGTAGTGCCGCGCTCGTTCGATGCCCCTTCCCTGAAGGCGCTGTTCGAGTTTCCGCCCGACATGGCGCGCGTACCGACCGAGGTC
This sequence comes from Burkholderiales bacterium, assembly GCA_947473125.1. Lineage (GTDB taxonomy): Bacteria > Pseudomonadota > Gammaproteobacteria > Burkholderiales > JAEUOS01 > CANJDH01. The sequence goes on along the minus strand of CANJDH010000020.1, from coordinate 38,241 downwards.
AACCGCCTCAACAACCAGGTGCTGGTGCGCTACTTCGAAGAGGAATGGCGGCGCGTGATGCGCTGAGCGCGCACCCGGCCGACCCGCAAAGCACCCACCCCATGGACCGCCGCCGCTTCCTTACCGCTTTGTCAGCACCGGCCTTCGCCGCATGCGACTTCAAGAATGGCGCGCCCGAATTCAAGGGCGCGGTGTTCGGCCCGGCGATGGCGCTCGGGCATCGCCTGCGCAACAACGATTTTCCCGCCCCCGCCGAAACGCGCAACCTCGACATCGCTATTGTTGGCGGCGGCGTGGCCGGCCTGTCCGCCGCCTGGCGCCTGGCCAAACGCGGCATCAAGACCTTCAGGCTGTTCGAGCTCGAAGACGCGCTGGGCGGCAATTCGCGCGCCGGCAGCAGCGCGGTGACGCCCTACCCCTGGGGCGCCCACTACCTGCCGCTGCCGACCAGGGAGTCGGTGCATGTGCGTGCCCTGCTCGCCGACCTCGGTGTCTTGAAAAGCGGTATCGACAGCGATTCGCCGGTGTACGACGAACGCGCCATCGTCAACGGCCCGCAGGATCGCCTGTATCGCAACGGGCTCTGGCAGGAAGGCCTGCTGCCGCGCATGGTGGCGCCCAAGGAACTGGACCAGTACAAGCGCTTCGAGGAACTGATCGAGCGCTTCAAACAATCCCAGGACCTGTTCGGCCGCAAGCCGTTTGCGATTCCCAGTCTGCTGGCGAGCCGCGATGTGCGCACCACCTCGCTGGACGCCACCGACATGCGCCGCTGGCTGGTGTCACAAGGGTTCGACTCTCCGGCCCTGCACTGGTATGTGGATTACGCCTGCCGCGATGATTACGGCAGCCTGTCGCGCGACACCTCGGCGTGGGCCGGGCTGCACTACTTTGCAAGCCGCGAGGGGCGTGCCAAAAACGCCGATACGCACGCGGTGCTCACCTGGCCGGAAGGCAATGGGTTTCTCACGCGTCGCACCGAAGAATGGCTCCAGGAGCGGGTCGCAGAGCCATTCTCCCGAAATTCCTTGTGTGCCAAGCTTGTCACGGGCAGGGGCTTCGCGGAAATCGACATTTTCCATGCCGACCAGAACCGCAGCGTGCGTTACCGCTGCAAGCGCGTGATCTGGGCCGCACCCTCATTCGTGCTGGCGCGCGTCTGGGACAACCCGCCGCCGCCGTTTCGCCCCGCAGTGGCCGACATCCAGACCGTGCCGTGGCTGGTGGCCAACCTGCACCTGCGCGAACCGCCCGCCGACACCGGACCGGCGCCGCTCGCCTGGGACAACGTGCTCTACAACAGCAATGCACTCGGTTACGTGGTGGCCACCCACCAGGTCCTGCGCGTACGCCCCGGCGCGACCGTGCTCACCTACTACTGGCCGCACAGCGGCGAGGCCCCGGCTGCGGCGCGCAAGCGTCTGTTCGATACGCCCTGGCCCGAGTGGATCAAGGCGGTGCTCGCCGACCTGAAGCGGCCGCACCCGGACATCGCAAAAATCCTGGAGCGCATCGAGATCTGGCGCTGGGGCCACGGCATGCCGCAACCGTCGCCGGGCTTCCTGAACGCACCGGCGCGCGCGGCGCTGGCCAATCTCAAGGGCCCGTTGGTGTTTGCGCATTCCGACCTGTCGGGCATGTCGCTGTTTGAAGAAGCCAACTACGCCGGCGTGCGCGCAGCCGACCTGGCGTGATTCGCTCCGGCGCTAGACATTTGCCGGGCGCTTGAGCAGGTAGTTGAGCACCACGTCGGTAGCATGTTTCAGGTGGCTCTCCTTGGCGATCGGGCTCATCAGGTCGCGCGCCAGCACGGTGGACAGCGTGAAGCGGTTCGACAGGTAGTAGTAGTTGAGCGCCACCAGGGTGATGTACACCTCGGCCGGGTCGATGCCGCCGCGGAACACGCCTGCCTCCTGGCCGCGCTGCAAGATCTCGCGGATGTTGTCCTGCACCGGCGACACCAGCTGCGCGAGCTTGCGCGATTTTTTCAGAAACTTCGCCTCGTGCAGGTTTTCGCTGTTGATCAGGCTGATGAATTCCGGGTGCGCAATGTAGTAATTCCAGATGAACTCGACCAGCTTGCCCACCGCGTCAATCGGGTCAAGGTGGCCAAGGTCGAGCGCCTTTTCGGCTTCGGCGAGCTTGATGTAGACGTTTTCGAGCACCGTGAGGAACAGCTGGTCCTTCGAGACGAAGTAGTAGTACAGCATGCGCTCGTTGGTGCCAGCGCGCTTGGCAATGCGGTCCACGCGGGCACCGCCCAAGCCGTGCTTGGTGAATTCATCGGTCGCCGCTTCAAGGATCTTGGCGCGCGTGCGCTCCGGGTCGCGCTTGGTGACGCGCGCCTTGCGTGGAGCGGGGGCAGACGGATTGGTGGTTTGCATGGGGCTCTTCAAACTGCGGCGCCGGGCGGGCCGGCGGCGAATTTGCCGAAACCCCTGAAACCCGAAACCACGATGCTGCGGTGCATCAAATGCGATAATTCTAGCCTGAAAGCCCTTGCGCCAACGCTTCTGGTTTAGAGGGCTGCCCCTATGGCCGACACTTCGAGCACCCCTCCCGCCGATTCGCATGCCGATGCCACGCCAGCGGCGGCGGCGCTCGCCGCGCGCATTGACGCGCTTCTGCCGCAAACCCAATGCACGCGCTGCGGCTATCAGGGGTGCAAACCCTATGCGGAGGCGATTGCCAAGGGCGAAGCCGACATCAACCAGTGTCCACCGGGCGGCGCGGCCGGCATCGTCAAACTTGCCGATCTGCTCAAGACCTTGCCCAAGCCGCTCAACCCGGCCAACGGCATCGAGAAACCGCTCGAACTGGCCCTGATCGATGAAAGCCTCTGCATCGGCTGCACCCTGTGCATCCAGGCCTGCCCGGTCGACGCCATCATCGGCGCCGCCAAGCAGATGCACACGGTATTAAATAGCTGGTGCACCGGTTGCGAGCTGTGCATTGCGCCATGCCCGGTCGACTGCATCACCATGGTCAAGGCCGAACCGGAGCGCATCTGGAGCGACGCCGATGCCGCACTGGCGCGCCGACGCTATTACGCACGCAATGATCGCCTCGCCAGGGACAAGCGCGAAAAGGAAGCGCGCCTCGCCGCCAAAACCACCTCCAGCTCCGCCGGCACCGGCGCGGCCTTGAGCGAGGCTGAACGGAAAAAGAAGGCCGTCATCGCCGCCGCCGTCGAACGCGCACGCCAGCAACGCGCGGCGACGCAACCGAAGAACACCGAACCGACTTCCGACGAAGTCAAGCGCCAGATCGCCGAAGCCGAGGCGCGCCGCAACCGCCTCAAGGGGCAGCCATGAATCCGCAAAAACGCCACGAGATTTTCCGGCGCTGGCGCGAAGCCGCACCGCATCCGAAAAGCGACCTCGCCTACGCGTCCACATTCGAGCTGCTGGTCGCGGTGATTTTGTCGGCGCAAGCCACCGACAAGGGCGTCAACGTCGCCACCCGCAAGCTCTACCCGGTGGCCAACACCCCGGCCGCGATCCTCGCTCTCGGTATCGAAGGCCTGACACCCTACATTGCCACCATCGGCCTCTACAAGGCGAAGGCGAAGAACGTGATCGAAACCTGCCGGCTGCTGATCGAGCGGCACGGCGGCGAGGTGCCCGGTTCGCGTGAACAGCTCGAAGCCCTGCCCGGCGTCGGCCGCAAGACCGCCAACGTGGTGCTCAACATCGCCTTCGGCGAACCGACCATCGCGGTGGATACGCACAACTTTCGGGTCGCCAACCGCACCGGCATCGCCCCGGGCAAGAACGTGGACATCGTCGAGCGCGGCCTGATCAAGTTCGTGCCCGACGAATTCAAGCTGCACGCGCACCACTGGCTGATCCTGCACGGGCGCTACGTGTGCAAGGCGCAAAAGCCGGACTGCCCGAACTGCCTGATCTCGGACCTGTGCGAATACAAGGCCAAGACGCCGGACCCGCTAGTCCAGTCCATGAAAAAATCGGCCGCTGTTCCCACAAATCTGCCCGCAAAGGCGCGCGCAGCAAGGGTCTCCAAGGCATTGCCCCCGAAACGCTCTGCCACAAAGGCTTCCAGGCCGGCAGCCGTCAAGAAAACGGCGAAGGCGCGCTGAGGCATGTTCAACCCGTCCCGCTCGGAAGTGCGTGATTTCTTTTTTGGTGTCTGGAAAAAACACGACGCCAAGGAGATCATGACGCCGCTCGAACTGCAGGCGCTCGACTGGGTGCTCGAACACCCCGAATACCAGCCGTTGCTGGCCGCGCCCGACAAGTACCGCGACAAGGACTACCTGCCCGAATTCGGCGAGGTCAATCCATTCCTGCACTTGTCATTGCACCTGTCCGTGACCGAGCAGGTGTCGATCGACCAGCCGCCCGGCATCCGCGCCGAATATGAACGCCTGGCGCGCCGCCACGGCTCGCTGCACGAAGCGGCGCACGATGTGCTTGAATGCCTGGGTCAAACCGTCTGGCAGGCCCAGCGCGACAATGCCCCGCCCGATGGTGCGGCCTATCTCGAATGCATCAAACGCAAGTAGCATGGAATCCTGATCATGACCACCGCCCCTCTCAACGCTGCCAACACTGCCAACGTCGATCCGGCCGAGCTCGCCAAGTTTTCCGCGCTCGCCGCCAAGTGGTGGGACCCAACCTCCGAGTTCAAGCCCCTGCACGAAATCAATCCGCTGCGCCTCAACTGGATCGACAGCCTGGCACCGCTTCAGGCTAAGCGCGTACTCGATGTCGGCTGCGGCGGCGGCATCCTCACCGAGGCAATGGCCGGCAAAGGGGCGCAGGTGCTGGGCATCGACCTCGCTGAAAAGTCCCTCAAGGTGGCGAACCTGCACAAGCTCGAATCAAAGATGGAGGTCGACTACGAATGCATCAGCGCCGAAGACCTGGCAGCGCGCGAGCCCGGCACATTTGATGTGGTCACCTGCATGGAAATGCTCGAGCACGTGCCCGACCCGGCGTCGATCGTGCGCGCCTGCGCCGCTTTGGTGAAGCCCGGCGGCCACGTGTTCTTCTCGACCCTGAACCGCAACCCGAAGTCCTACCTGTTTGCGGTAATCGGCGCCGAATACCTTCTCAACCTGCTGCCGCGCGGCACGCATGACTACATGAAGTTCATCCGACCCTCCGAATTGGCGCGCTTCGCACGCGAATCACAGCTCTCGGTGCGCGACTGGAAAGGCATGGGCTACAACCCGCTCACCGGGCGCTACTGGCTCGGCAGCGACACCGACGTCAATTACCTCGCGCATACCGTCAGGGACTGATCCGCTTGAACCGATCGAGCCGTCCGCGCGCCGTCGCCCTGCTCGGGCCCACCGCCTCGGGCAAGACCGGCGTCGCAATCGCGCTGGCGCAACGCTTCAACGGCGAGATCATCAGCATCGATTCAGCGCTGGTGTACCGCGGCATGGACGTCGGCACCGCCAAACCTTCGATGGACGAGCGGCAAGGCATCGTCCACCACCTGATCGACATCATCGACCCGACCGAAGCCTACTCGGCGGCGCGGTTTCGTGACGATGCCTTGCGCCTGATCGCGGAGATCCAGGCGCGCAACAAGCTGCCCATCCTCGCCGGCGGCACCATGCTGTATTTCAAGGCGCTGCGCGAAGGGCTCGACGACCTGCCGCAGGCCGATGAAGACGTGCGCGCCGACATCGAGCAGGCGGCCTACGCAAAAGGCTGGCCGGCGCTGCACGCCGAACTCGCCGCGATCGACCCGGCCACCGCGCAACGCCTGCAACCCAACGACTCACAGCGCATCTCGCGCGCACTGGAAATTTTCCGCGTCACCGGCCAGCCGATGTCAGCCCTGCTGAACCGCGCCGCGCGCCCGCCCGAAGTGCTGCCCTTCGACCTGCTCACGTTCTCGCTCGAACCCTCCGACCGCGCCGTGTTGCACCAGCGCATCGCGCAACGCTTCGACGCCATGCTCGCGCGCGACCTGCTCGACGAAGTCAAGTCCCTGCGCCGCCAGTACCCGCGCCTCACGCCTGAGCATCCCTCCATGCGCTGCGTCGGTTACCGCCAGGCCTGGATGTTCCTGGATGGCACAATCAACCACGATGCACTGCGCGAGCAGGGCCTCGCCGCCACGCGGCAACTGGCCAAGCGGCAACTGACCTGGCTGCGCAGCATGCAGGACCTGACCCGCATCGACTGCCTTCAGCCCGGGCTGGAAGCGGCAGTCACCGCCATCACCCAACACTTTCTCGAAGGGAAACCCGCATGAGCACGTTTGTACTGATCCACGGCGCCTGGCACGGCGGCTGGTGCTGGAGTCGCGTCGCCCCCTGGCTGCGCGCGGCGGGCCATGAAGTCCACACCCCCACCCTGGCCGGCATGGGCGAGCACGCCCACCTCGCCTCGAAGCAGATCACCCTCGACACCCACGTCGAAGACGTGGTGAGCTACCTCGAAACCTATGAACTCAAGGACGTGGTGCTGGTCGGCCATTCCTACGGCTGCCCGATCATCACCTGGGCGGCGGACCGGCTCGACGGCTCGGGCCGCATCGGCCGCCTGGTCTACCTCGACGGCTCGGTGCCGAACGACGGCGACGGCTGGTTCTCGTCCAACAAGCCCGAGCAAGTCGCGGCACGCAACAAGGCCGCGCAGGATTCCGGCGGCCTCACCATCCCCTGCCCCGACGCAGCCGCCTTCGGCCTGACCGACCCGGCCGACATCGCCTGGGTGGCCCGGCGCTTGCGCCCGCATCCGTATGGCTGCTACCTCTCAACGCAACGCCTGCCGAACCTCACCGCCGGGCGCGGCATCAAGCTACTGCCGCGCACCTACATCGACTGCATCAAACCGTTTTATTCGGATTTCAACGGCACCAAGGATCGCGTCAAGGCCGACCCATCGTGGATGTACGTCACCATCGACACCGGGCATGACGCGATGGTGAGCGCGCCCGAGGAACTAACGCGCCTGCTCATGGCGTAAAGCGCCGCTATCGAGCGACGCCCGATCAGTTCACCGGCGTGCCGAGTTTTTGCACGCTCTTGAAGCGGCTCACCAGATAGTCGCCCGACTTGATCGGCGCGTACTTCGCCGGCCGCTCGGGCGATTGGCACTTGGGCAGGCACGCCACCGGCGCGTTGTAATCGAGATTGAAAAAGGTCGGGATCGAGTAGCGTTCACGCCCGCTCCGGTTCACGACACGATGCAGATTCGAGACATACACGTCGTTGGTCCAGACCTTGAACATGTCGCCGAGGTTGATCACGAATGTTCCTTCGATCCAGGGGGCAGCCACCCACTCTCCGTCGCGCTTGCGCAACTCCAGCCCCCCAATCGGGTCTTGCGTCAGCAGCGTGATCATGCCGTAGTCGGAGTGCGGTGCAACCCCGAATTCAGCGTCGCGCGCCACCGGCGGTTGCGGCGGGTAGTGAAACAGGCGCGTCTGCACCATCGGCTTTTTCATGTATTGCAGAAAAAAACCTTCATCCAGCTCCAGACTCAAAGCGAACACACGCAGCAAGCGCTTGCCCAGCGCCATGGTTTCATTGAAGTAGGCCTCTGCCGCTTCGCGTAGCCAGGGCATGTCTGCTGGCCAACGATTCGGCCCGTGCAGCGGCAATTCCGCCACCACATCAGGGTCTGTGAGCGGCAGATCCAGTGCGTATTCGTAGCTTTCCTTGAGGTCGGGTGCGAAACCGGGGTGCTGGTTGATACCGTAGGGCATGAAACCGCGCCTGAAGCGGTCATCGAGCTTGATCTTCAGACGCTCGGCTTCGGGCAGGGCGAAGAAGCGCTTGGTGGCCGCAAACACGTTATCGACCACCACCTGCGGCACACCATGGTTGCTGACGTAGAAAAAACCGATGGTTTCGCAGGCGTGCCGAAGCTGACGGGCGAGCGCATCGATTGGTTCGCCGCGCAGCAGGGGGCCGAGATCCAGAACCGGCAATTCGTCGCGAGTGGCCGCACGCGGGGCAGTCGCGACCTTCGAGGCCGCATCAATGACAGTCAGTGACATTTCCATCCTCCATTATCTCGGCGGCTCAAAGCAATGCGTGGTGGTGCCGTTTAAGCGCCCATCACCCTGTCGCTTGAACCGTCCATCCAGAACACTACACGACGCTGAATTGCATTCACCAACAGGTGCAGGCCAATCCCCATGCCCGACAGAACGATCAAAATTGCAAATACGCCCGCCATGTCCATATTGAAGTTTTTTTGCAGGATCAGATACCCCAGGCCGGCCTGGGCCCCGACAAACTCGCCGACGATTGCGCCGATGACAGACAATACGATCGCCACGTCCAGTCCAACAAAAATATAAGGCAGTGCCTGCGGCAAACGCGCCAATCGGAATACCTGCCAGCGCGTCGCGGTGAAAGCCACCATCAACTCGATCTGCTCCTGCGGCGCGGATCGCAAGCCCACGATGGTATTTGCCAGCAATGGAAAAAAGGCAATGGTGGCCGTGATCACGATCTTTGACGTGACGCCATAGCCGAACCAGATCACGATGATCGGCGCTATCGCCACCTTGGGCAAGGTCTGAAATGCCACGATGTAGGGATAAAGAGTGCGTTCGAGCAAGCGAAACTGGCTGATCAGCGCCCCCAGCACCAGGCCGGTCGCCGAGCCAAGCACGAACCCGGCGATGGTTTCGTAAAAGGTGATGCCGAAATGTTTGAGGAAATCGCCCTGCATGCCGTTCCAGAGCGCCAGCGCCACCGCCGACGGCGCCGGTAATACAATTTTCGGAATCTCGAACAGCCGCACCGCCAGTTCCCAGCCCCCCACGAGGCCGACAAACAGCACGACCGCCAGCGGGATTTCGGGCTTCTCGCGCAGCGTCTGTGCCAGCGTGCGCGGCTTGCCCGACTCAATCAGTTCATGCTCTTCGCTGCTGGCGCGGCTCATGGCGACATCCCCGGATCAGGCGTCAAGCGCACTGAGCGACTGAAAATGTTTGCGTATTGCCACCACATGACGGCCAAACGCTTCTGAATTGATGATCTCAAGCGGCCTCGGCCGTGGCAGATCCACCTTGATGATCTCGCTGATGCGGCCCGGGCGCGGCGACATCACGATCACGCGATCGGCCAGATATACCGCCTCGGGAATGCTGTGCGTAACCAGCAGCACGGTCTTTTTGCTTTCATTCCAGATCCGCAACAACTCCAGGTTCATGCTTTCGCGGGTCATCGCATCGAGTGCACCGAACGGCTCGTCCATCAGCAGCAGCGCAGGGTCGTGCACCAGGGCACGACTGATGCCTACACGCTGTTGCATGCCGCCGGAGAGTTCATTCGGGTACTTGCCCGAGAATGCTTCGAGCCCGACGAGCTTTAGAAAGTGTTGCGCTTGCAATGCGAACTTTTCACGGTCGCGCTTCTGGATCTCGATCGGCAACATCACGTTTTCGAGCACCGTGCGCCATGGCAAAAGCACCGGCGCCTGGAACACCACGCCCACGTCGCGGCTCGGGCCGTCGATCGGCCGGCCGCGCATGTGCACGCCGCCCGAGGTGCGCCGCAATGTGCCGGCCAATATCTTGAGCAGCGTGCTTTTGCCACACCCGCTCGGGCCTACGACGGTCACAAACTCGCCCTCTCCAACGCCGAAGCTTACGTCGGAGAGGGCGTGGATGTCCTCACCCTCGCGGGTGCGATACACCTTGTTCAGGCCCGCAACCTCGATCAGCATCGGTACTCGGCTACGCTGCAGTCAAGACTCACTTGACGGGGCAATTGGCCGCCTGCGCACGCACGGCTGCGGCATCGAAATTGTTGATTTTTTCGTAAAACCCCGGGATCGTCATCATGTAGGTCGACACCGGCAACGTCTTGTCGATCAATTTGGCTTCCAGCATGAAATTCTGGATGCGGGTATACGCGTCTACCGTTGCGTTGCCCACCAGCTTGCCGCCATTCATCTGAAAGGCATCGGTCATCGAATCGAGTTGCGCTTTCTGATTGTTCATGTCGAAGCGCGCCGCCGTTGCGTCGTCCACGCCCGACGGCTTGGTGTTGGGAAAACGTGCCCAATGCATGCGCCTCGCACAGTCGGGATTGGCCCAGGCGAAGATCGTTGCCTTGGCCGCACCGCGTGCAATCGCTTCGACCATTGCCGGATCCGCATCAATCGTCTTCTGCAACGTAGAAAATGTGAAGTCAGGGAATTTGCGCCAGTCCGCACCGCGCAGGTAGCGCAGCTTGAGCCCGGCATTTTCAAACGTCGCGTTTGCTGAGGCCCAGAACAGCAGGGCTTGCACTTTTCCGGTGCGCAGTGCCTCAACCGGTGGCGCGCCGAGCCCGACCGCAACCAGGCTCACATCCTTGTCAGGGTCCATGCCGTTCTGGCGCAGATAGGATTTCATGAAGGCAATCCCGCCGGTAGCCAGGCTAAATACGCCAATGGCTTTGCCCTTGAGGTCCTTGACATCCTTGATCGGGCCGTCTTCGAGGGTTGCCAGCGACCAGTCGATCACGCCGTTGTTCATCACCACGCGCGCCGGAATGCTGTTGACCACATTGGCCTGAATCACAATGCTCGAATTGAGTTGCGCAAAATCGGCGTTGCCAGCCACCATTTGCTGCAGCGCCTGCAGCGAAGCGCCCACCGGCAGCACTTCAACGTCGTAGCCATCAGCCTTCCAGTACTCCAGCGCCAGCGGAAGCGTCAGCCACGGATAGCCGACATTCAGTACCGTGGTGCCTACGGCAATCTTGACCTTTTTCAAGGGCTTGGCTTGCGCCGATGCCTCCGGAACGATCGACACGTGCGTGGCGGCCCCCAGCACCAGAACGGAGGCCAGAACCCCTTTCGACAATCGGTGGAATACGCGTTTCAAGCTCATGGAGACTCCTCAATAGGCGGCGCCGCCAACCGGCGCGCAGATCACAAAACAAACAATGCGGCAAACATGGCCAGAGTCGCAGGCCAAAGGTTAAACTATTTTCCGTCGAAAACGATTTTGAATGCCCAAGGCTGGCGACAAGATTGCTGATCTGCTCCATCAATCAGTACGCCAGACCTTGCCTCTTCCGGAGTCAGCAACTTGCGTACCAATCCAGTGTCACCCCTGTCAAGCATGCGTGCCCGCATCGCCGGCATGCCCAAAGCCGAACTGCACATGCACCTGGAAGGCTCGATTGAGGCCGACTTGATGTTTCGCCTGGCGCGGCGCAACAAGGTGGCCCTGAAGTGGGGTTCGGAGGACGAAGTACGTGCGGCATACCGGTTTGCCAATCTGCAGGAATTTCTCGACATGTATTACGCCGGACTCACGGTATTGTTGACGGAAGCGGATTTCTTCGACATGACGTGGGCCTATCTCGAGAAAGTGCAGCAGGAGAACGTGCTGCATACCGAAGTATTCATCAGCCCGCAGGCACATACCCGCCGGGGCGTCGCTTTCGAGGCGATGTTCAACGGCATTGAGAATGCCCTCCGGCAAGGCCAAACAAAATTTGGGATGACCTACGGCATCATCCTGGGGCTGCAGCGGCAGTGGTCGGAAGACGAGGCCATGAAAATGCTCGATCAGGCGTGCTCGGTGCGCGACCGCGTTGTCGGCATCGGCCTTGGAGGCCCGGAATTGCCCAACCCGCCGGCCAGGTTTGTCAACGTATTCGACCGCGCCCGTGCCGAGGGCTGGAAAACGGTCGCCCATGCGGGCGAAGAAGGGCCTGCCTCCTATGTAGCAGACACGGTTGACCTGTTGAAGGTGGATCGGATTGACCACGGGGTACGCTGTGCCGAAGACCCGCGCCTGGTGGCACGGCTGGCAAGCTTGCGCATCCCGCTCACCGTATGCCCGCTGTCGAACGTGGAACTCAAGGTGTTTCCCAATCTGGCCGCGCACAACCTCAAAACGCTGCTGCACGCCGGCGTTGCGGTCACGATCAACTCGGACGATCCGTCGTATTTTGGCGGCTACATGAATGAAAATTTCAGTGCAACCCAGGAGGCGCTTGACCTGACCGCCGCCGAGGTCTACACCATCGCTCGAAACGGTTTTGAAGCCGCATTTTTGCCAGAGGACGTCAAGGCGCAATATGTCGGCGCACTTGACCGTTACCGGGAGGGGTGAGCCTTGCCGCGATGGCAACTGGCTGCGACATGAAAATCCAGGCCCGCAATCAAATCGTGCCCCGCCCCGGTTAGCAGCACCTTTCTTGCCCGTTTAATGCGTTCAGGTTACGACCGTTCCCCGGCTCTGCATTTCCTCGCGCAACGCCGCCAGAAAACGCACGGCGGGTTGCGGCAAGTGCCGCCCCTTAAGCTGCGCCACGGTGAGTGGTTGGCGCGGAAACGCACGTTCCTCGATCACCCGCGCGGTCACTCCGTCCTGGTTGTATTGCAAGGGCGTTCCGACCTGGATCTGAAACGACACCGCGTCGTTGGTGCGCACGAAATTGCGCAGCATCTCGAATGAGTTCGATTCGAGCACCACGTTGGGTTTCAGGGAGCTGCGTGCGAAAAACGCTTCGAGCAGGGCGCGGGCCCCGAGATTGGGGTCGGGCATGGCCAGCGGGTACTGCAGGCAATCGCGCATGCGCACCGCATCGCGCGCCGCCAGCGGATGGCCGGCAGCCATCACTGCGCACAGGCGCTGCTCCACCTCCATCACCACAGCGAGGTCGGATGCCGGCTGTACGCTGTATACCAGCCCCAGATCGGCTTCGAACGCGCGCAGCGCGGTGACCACCGCCTGGCGGTCGCAGATGAGAACCTTGAAGGTGATGCCCGGGTTGGCGCGCCGGAACCGGTCAATCAGTTCGGGCAAGACCGAAAACGCCAGCGCCTGGCTGGCCGCGATCGCCACCGTTCCGCGGCGCATGCCCTTCAAGTGCTCGATCTCGCCGTGGATGCGCTCGAAATCGGCGCGTTGGGCACGTACATGGTGCAGGAACAACTCGCCCGCGGCCGTCAGGCGCATGCCGCGTGCATGGCGCTCGAACAAAGGCGTTCCGAGCTCGGCCTCCAGATCCTGCACCCGACGGTCGAGCGCGGAGGCGCTGATGAACAGCTTTTCGGCGGCCTTGCGGATCGATCCCGAGCGCGCCACCTCGTCGATGTAGGCGAACACTCGCAAATACTGCAGCGACACGGCTTACCTCCTTGACAATCCCACGCACCGACGAGCGTTGCAAAAAACAGAACGGTACAACGCCAATATAGCACTGGTAACCGAGCACTACTGGCATCCATCATGCTGGCAGAACACACCATCAGGCTTCCATCAGGTTTTTTAATCCCATGTCCTATCAGCCCGGCCCCACTCCTGCAACGACCTGGACGGTGCACGACCAGCTCGTAAGTCTGGTACGCCCGCCCGTGGCAGCGCGGCCCGTGCGACTGCCTGCGGAACCGGCGCCTGTTGAAATCGACCTGGCGCGCACGGCGCTGATTGTGGTCGACATGCAAAACGATTTTTGCCACCGCGACGGCTGGTTCGGCTGCAAGGGCATTGATGTGACGCCCATGTGCAAACCAATCGAACCGATAGGAACGATCGCCGCAGCTCTGCGCGCGGCGGGGTCGCACATCGTATGGCTCAACTGGGGCATCCGCGCCGACCGTGCCAACCTGCCGGCCTCCGTGCTGTACCGTGGCAAGCGCTCATCCGATGCCGTCGGGTATGGCGAGGCCTCCTCCTCCGGGCATGGCCCCGCGCTGGTGCAAGGCAGCTGGGGCGCGGCACAAATAGACCAGCTGCCCATGCACGCGGGCGACATCAGCGTGAACAAGCACCGCCTGTCGGGCTTTTGGGATACCGAGCTCGACTCACTCTTGCGTGCTGCCGGCGTCACCACGCTGCTGTTTGCCGGAATCAACACCGACCGCTGCGTCTTCTCGACCCTCCAGGATGCCGGCTTTCTCGGCTATGACTGTGTGCTCCTCGAAGATGCCTGCGCCACGCCCTCACCCCAGTATGTGACTGACGCAATCTTGTTTCTAGTGCGGCAGCTGCACGGATTCACCACCACCACCGCTTCGATTTTGTCTGCGCTACCCACCCTTCCGAAGGAGTCGCCATGAAACGTCTGATCGCTGCCGGCCTTGCCGCCTGCGCCCTTGCCCTGACGGCCTACGCACCGGTCACCGCTGCGCAAACCAAGATCAAGATGGTCCTGAACTGGAAATACCAGGGCCCGCAAGCCTGGTTTTTCATCGCCCAGGACAAGGGCTATTTCAAGGCCGAAGGCCTCGACGTCGAGATGGACCAGGGTGAAGGCTCGGCCGCATCCATCATCAAGGTGGCCAACGGCTCCTACAACGTCGGTTTCGGCGACATCAACGCGCTCATTGAAATCGCCTCGAAAAAGCCTGCCGAGGCGCCGCTGGCGGTGTTCATGATGTACAACGTGCCGCCGTTCACCATTGCGGTCAAGAAGGACAGCCCGATCAAAACGCCGAAAGACCTCGAAGGCAAGACCATCGGCGGCCCGGCCAACGACGGTGCGCTCAAACTGTTCCCGGCGTTTGCCAAGGTCGCAAAGGTTGACGCATCCAAGGTCAAGATCACCAACATGACGCCCAACCTGCGCGAGCAGATGTTGAAGCAGGGCCAGGTTGACGCGGTGTTCGGCTACATCAACACCATCTGGTTCTCGGCCAAAGCCTTCGGCATGGACCCGGAAAAAGACCTGCGCTTCATCAACTATGCCGACCACGGCCTGGACCTGTACAGCAACGCCATCGTGGTCTCGCGCCAACTGGCCAAGGACAACCCGAACGCCGTCAAGGGTCTGCTCAAGGCACTCAACCGCGCCATCGCCGACACCCTGGCCAATCCGGAAGCGGGCATGGATACGGTGCTCAAGCGCGAGCCGCTGGTCAAGCGCGACATCGAAAAAGAGCGCCTGATCGCCACCATCAAGGAAGAGATGAGCGCGCCCGAAATCGCCAGGATCGGCCTCGGCGACGTCACCGACGAGCGCCTCGACAAGACCATCAATGTCGTCGTCGAAGCCAGCGGCTTGACGCGCAGGCCATCGAGAGAGGAAGTGTTTTCCCGCGCCTTCCTGCCGCCGCGCAGCGAGCGCCTGAGCAAACTCACCATCACCGGAAAATAGGACGCAGCACATGGACCTGCATTTGAAGGACAAAGTCGCGATCATCACCGGGCCGGCCAAAGGCATGGGGGCCGCCATCAGCCTCGCCTTTGCGCGCGAAGGCGTGCATCTCGCACTGGCCGGGCGCGACACCACCGCGATCGAACCGGTAGCGCAGCAGGCTCGCTCACTCGGTGTCAAGGTCGTGGTGGTGCCGTGTGACGTCACCGACGCTGCCGATTGCAAGGCGCTGGTTAGCGCGGCCGCCGAACTGGGGAACGGTGTCGATATCCTCGTCAACGTCGCGGGGGGCTCGGGGCCGATCGGCAAGACCGGCTGGGAAACCACGCCCGAAGAATTCGACCAGATCGTCGAACTCAACATGAAGGGCTGCTTCAACACCATGCGTGCGGTTCTGCCCGGCATGATTGCCAGGAAGAGCGGCAAGATCGTCAACGTGGGCGGCACCTTCGGCATGCGCGGTCGCGCCGGGCGCATGGCCTACTCCGCGTCCAAATGGGGCCTGCGTGGCATCAC
Organism: Burkholderiales bacterium; assembly: GCA_947473125.1. Classification (GTDB taxonomy): domain Bacteria; phylum Pseudomonadota; class Gammaproteobacteria; order Burkholderiales; family JAEUOS01; genus CANJDH01. The sequence continues at coordinate 22,679 of CANJDH010000020.1, read as the reverse complement.
CAAGAGCTTTGCGCTCGAAGCCGGGCCTTTCGGCATCAACGTCAACAACGTTGCGCCGGGCATGGTGGACGGCCCACGGTTTCGCGACAAGGTGTGCGCAGACATGGCGAAAAAATTCGGCATCACGCCTGAGGAAGCCGCCGAGCGCCACGCCGCCGACTACGCCTTGAAGCGCGTCACCAACGATACCGACGTGGCCAATGCCTGCCTGTTCATGGCATCCGATGTCTCGCGCCAGATTACCGGTGTCGACCTGCCGGTCGATGGCGGCTGGGCCATGCTCTAACCCGGAGAACTCCTCATGCAGCAAACAGTTGACCTCGTCATACACGGCGGCAAGGTGGTCTCCGATCAGGCGGTGATCGAGGCGTCAATCGCGATTCGCGGCCAGACCATTGTCGCCATCGGCAGTGATGATGCGATGCCACCGGCAACGGAACGGTTCGATGCCACCGGCCTGCACATCTTGCCCGGTGCGATTGACAGCCACGTGCACTTTCGTGATCCCGGCTATGCGCACAAGGAAGACTGGGGCACCGGTTCCGCCGCCGCCGCATGTGGTGGTGTGACCACGGTGTTTGACATGCCCAATACCAATCCGCCGACCGGCACCCTTGACGCTCTGGCCCTCAAGCTCAAGAACGCCGCCATCTCGCACGTGGATTACGGCATCCACGCCCTGCTTGATGAAGACAACATCGACCAGCTCGAAGCGCTGATCGACGCAGGCGCCACCAGCTTCAAGTGTTTCATGGGCAATACCTTCGGTAACCTGCCGGCACCATCCGACGGGGCGATTCTCGAAGGCTTCGAGATCCTGGCGCGGCGCGGCATACGCTGCACCGTCCATGCCGAGAACCCGTCAATCATGGCGCGCCGCCAGGCACGCATGGAAACCGCCGGTCGCGCCGACCGGCATGCACATCTGGCAGCCAGACCCGAAGTGTGCGAGATCGAGGCGATCGGCCGCGCGATTGCCTTTGCCGAATGGACCGGCGCGCGTCTGCACATTGCGCACCACAGTGCCGCCGACTCGCTGTATTTGCTGCGCGATGCCAAGCGCCGCGGCGTCGATGTCACGGCCGAGACCTGTCCGCAATACTTATTGCTCAATACCCATGACATGACGCGTCTGGGCAGCGTGCTGCGCGTCAACCCGCCGATTCGCGACGAGCGGCATAACGCGCCGCTGTGGGATGCCCTGGTCGAAGGCGTGCTCGACATGATCGCCACCGACCATGCGCCGCACGCGCCGGACGAGAAGACCCGCGAGCGCATCTGGAACTGCGATTGCGGCTTTCCCGGCGTCGAAACCCAGATGCCGCTGATGCTGACCGAAATCAGCAAGGGCCGCGCCACCATCATGGACTACGTGCGCTGGAGCGCCGTCAACCCCGCCAAGGCCTGGGGCCTGTACGGCACCAAGGGCGTCATCGCTCCCGGGGCGCATGCCGACTTCGCCATGGTGGATCTGGCACGCGAAGCGGTGATCGCCAACGAAAAGCTGCACTCGCGCAGCAAACTCACGCCATGGAATGCCCGGCCGGTCAAGGGCGTGCCGATCCACACCATGGTGCGTGGGCGCTTCGTGATGCGCGACCGCGAGCTCATCGCCACAACGCGCGGCTGGGGGCAATCGGTCAAGCCGATACAGGCCATGCCCGCGCCGCGCCCGCGCAACACCGACAAGACCATGGGCGCCATCGTCACGGCCGGCGGCCCGCATGTCTGAGCTCGCGCAATTGCTCGCGACCCTGGTCGCGGCGCCCTCGCCGACACCGCCCGGCTCGACGGTGGCCGTGTGCGAAGTCATCGCCGCGACGCTGCGCGCCAGCGGCTATGCGGTACAGACCCTGAGCCGGGCGGACACCGTCGACAACGTCGTGGCCTCCCTGGGGCAAGGCGCGCCGGTCCTGGCATTCAACAGCCACATTGATACCGTCGCCCCCGGCAGCGGCTGGCGTACCGACCCGTATGCGCTCACGCCCCAGCCGGATCAGCGCCACGCCGGGCTCGGTGCCGTCAACTGCAAGGGCAGCGCCGCCGTCCAGCTCTGGGTAGCGCAACAAGTTGCACGTGCCGGTGGGCCCAAGAAAGGCACGCTGGTATTCTCGTTCGCGGGCGACGAAGAACGGCTGGGACCGAATGGCACCCAGTTTCTTGCCGAGGCGGGCCACCTCAAGGCAGACATGCTGGTCATGGCCGCCCCGACCTCCAACACCCTGATGGTGGAAGAACGTGGCGTGCTCTGGGCGCGGCTCACCACCAAGGGGCGCGCCGCCCATGCCGGCGACCCGGCTGCGGGCGACAACGCCATCACGCGCATGGCGCGCTTGCTGGTCGCCCTGCACCATTACGAAGCCGGTTCGCTTGCGCAACGCACGCTCGGCGAGCATCGCTCCACCATCAGCGTCGGGACCATCAATGGCGGCGCCAATACCAACGTGGTACCTGACCAGTGCACGGTCACGCTCGACCGACGGCTTCTGCCCGGCCTGGAGAATATCGAGGCGGCGATGGCAGAGTTGCAGCACATCATCGGCGCCGCAGGAGAACCTGAAGGAAGCTGGCATCTGGAGCGCATGACCGGGACCAACGGCTTTCGCATGTCGCCGGATCAACCGCTGGTGCGCGCCTTCGCCGATGCCGTCAAGTCGGTGACCGGCAAGACGGCCGAATTTCGCGTGCCGGTGGGCGCCAGCGATGCGCGCTTTCTGTCGGATAGCGGCACCCAGATCGTGATTTTCGGCCCGGGCGACGATCGCGAAGGCCACGCCGCGAACGAATCGGTCGCCGAGGCCGTGCTTGTCGAGGCCGGTGCGATCCAGCTCAAGGTGGTGCGGGAATTGCTGGGCTTATCGGCATGACGCAGCGCATTCACAAGACCCCGGGCGACGGCCCGGCCGGGGCGCTTGCCCCGATCAACTCCTGGCAGCAACAACCCGGGGAGCTCGCCGCGTCCGTGCGGACCGGCGACTTTGGCCTCATGGCCCGCACACAAGGACCAAAATGACCGCTTTCATTGAACTCGATAATGTCTCACTGCGCTATCCGGGCGGCGACGTGCTTGCCCTGGCCTCCACCGACATGAAGATCGGCCAAGGCGATTTCGTCGCCGTCGTCGGCCCGTCGGGCTGCGGCAAATCGACCATCCTGAAGCTGGTGGCCGGCCTGATTCCCGCGACGACCGGCAATGTCATGGTCGATCGGCACGAAGTACGCGGCCCCTCGAAAGGGGTCGGCATGGCATTTCAGAATCCGACCATGTTGCCCTGGCTCTCGGTGCGCGACAACGTGATGCTGCCGCTCAAGATCGTGCCGCCGTTCCGGCAGGAGTACGGGTCGAAAAAGAAGACCGAGTTTGCCGACCGCGCCGAGGCCCTGCTCAAGCAGGTCGGGCTGGCCGGTTTCGGCGACAAGCGCCCCTGGCAACTCTCCGGCGGCATGCTGCAGCGCGCCTCGCTGTGCCGTGCGCTGATTCACGAGCCGCGCCTGTTGTTGCTCGACGAACCCTTCGGCGCGCTCGACCAGTTCACCCGTGAGGAGTTGTGGTCCATCATGCAGTCGCTGTGGCTGGACAAGAAACCCACCGTGATCCTGGTCACCCACGACCTGCGCGAGGCCTGCTACCTGGGCACGCGCATCTACATGATGAGCGCCCGGCCCGGGCGCATTCTCGACATCCGCGATGTCGACTTCGCGCGCCCGCGCACCCTGGCCATGACCTTCACCCCTGAATTCACCGCCATCGTGCAGCACCTGCGCATGCAGATCGCCGATTCGCGCGGCGTCGCCCTGGAGGCCGCATGAAGCTCGATCCGCGTTCGCGCCAGCGTCTGCTCTCCGTGCTCTCGGTGCTGGCCCTGTTCCTGCTGTGGGAACTGATCTGCCGCCTGTTCAACGTCAGCGACCTGGTGCTGCCCAAACCGAGCCAGATCTTCAAAGTGCTGTTCGAGCGACTACCGGCCCTAATGCCGCACGCGACGCAAACCCTGTTCACTACCGTGGTCGGATTCGGGCTTGGCGTGCTTGCGGGCGTCCTGATCGGCGTCATGATCGGTTCCTCGAAGCTCGCCTATGACGTCGCCTATCCCCTGCTAGTCGGATTCAACAGCATTCCGAAGGTAGCGGTGGTACCGATCTTTGTCGTCTGGTTCGGCGCCGGCACCGTACCCGCGATCCTCACGGCGATGACCATCAGCATGTTCCCGGTAGTGGTCAACGTCGCCACTGGCCTGGCGACCACCGAACCGGAACTCGAGGACGTGTTGCGCGCGCTCGGCGCAAGCAAGACGGACATTTTGTGGAACGTGGGCCTGCCGCGCACCATGCCCTACCTGTTCGCCTCGCTGAAGATCGCGATCTCGCTGGCCTTTGTCGGCAGCGTGCTGTCCGAGACGGTCGCGGCCAACCGCGGCATCGGCAACGTGATGATGATCGCCTCCGGCAATTTCGACGTGCCGCTGGTGTTTGCCGGGCTGTTTATCCTGGCGTTCCTTGGCGTGGCGCTTTACGCGATCTTTTCCTTCATCGAGCACAAGGTCACCGGTTGGGCACAGCGCAAGACCGACTTTTCCATCGCCTGACATTCCCATTTCACAAACGTCTTTCAACTGCCAAGAGGTTCGCAATGCGAAAACTGAAACCCTTCTTTCCGGCAATAGGCGTCGCCATGGCCCTGATGGCTGCTGCGATTCCCGCTGCCGCGCAGGACGCGAAGATCAAATTCACTCTCGACTGGAAGATCCAGGGGGTGCACGCCTGGTATTACTGGGCGCAGGAAAAGGGGTACTTCAAGGACGAAAAACTCGACGTCACCATCGATCAAGGTGAAGGATCGGCAGCCACGGTCACGCGCATCATGGCCGGGGCCTATCAGGCCGGCTTCGGCGACATCAATGCCATCATCCAGAACGCGGCGACCAAACCCGGTGAAGCGCCGGTGATGGTCTACATGCTCTACAACCGCGCGCCGTTTGCCCTGATCACCAAGATCGACAGCCCGATCAAGTCGCTCAAGGACGTTGAAGGCAAGACCCTCGGCTCCCCCGCCGGGGCCGCCGCGCTCAAGGTATTCGACGCGCTGGCGAAGAAAAACGGCATCGACGACAAGAAAGTCACCTGGCTCAACATGGCGCCCAACCTGCAGGAACAGATGCTGTTGCAGGGACAGGTAGGCGCTTCTGCCGTGTTCTCCGCAACCAGTTACATGAATCTGGTCGCGCAGCGGGTTGACCCGGACAAGGACATCCGCTGGTTCTATTACGGCGACTACGGCCTCGACCTGTACAGCAACGGCGTGATGGTGTCGCAGCAGTTGCTCAAGGAGCGCCCGCAAGCGGTATCTGGGCTGGTACGCGCCGTGCACAAGGCCATCAAGGAATGCGCAGCGCAACCGGACCCCTGCATCGACACATTAGCCAGGAACGAACCGCTGATCAACAAGGACATCGAGAAGCGCCGTCTGGTGTACACCATGAAAAACCTGATGCTGACACCCGAAGCGGCCGAACTGGGCCTGGGTGACGTCAAAGACGACCGCCTGACGCGCTCGATCGTCCAGCTCAACGAGAGTTACGGCCTGCCGCGCAACCCCGCCGCGTCCGAAATCTTCAATCGTTCCTTCCTGCCGGCCAAGGCCGATCGCATGGTCAGGGCCGGGTTCTGAAGATGGCGCGCCTGCAGGTCGACTGGCTGCTGGCGCGGCCCGGTGCAGCCGAGCAGCGCGGCGCTACGCTGGATATTGCGGATGAACGGATTGCCGCCACCACTCCGGCCGCGCAAACCGGCAACGGCCTGATCGCCCTGCCGGGTCTAGCCAACGCACACGACCACGCGCGCGCGATTCGCTCGAGCATGCTCGGAGCGTTCGACAAGCCGCTCGAGAGCTGGCTGTTCTACCTCGGGGTGGTGCCCGGCGTCGATGCCTATCTCACGGCGGCCACATCGCTGGCGCGCTCCGCCCTGCGCGGCGTCGGCCGCGTGATGGTGCACTACACCCGACAACAGGGCCTGACCGACCCCCTCACCGAAGCGAAAGCCGTGGCGCGCGCGGCGCGCGCGGTGGGCACGCATGTCGGGTTCGCCGTCGCGATGCGCGACCGGCAGCCGCTCGCGTATGCGGCCAACGCGCAAGTGTTGCCGCACCTGCCGCCGGCGATTCGCGATTCCGTTGCGGCCAGGCTGGCCGGGCCCCTGCCGGCGGCCGCTGCGCAGTTGGCGCTGGCCGACGAAATTGCCGAGGCCTGCCATGGAGACGGCTTCAACGTGCAATACGGGCCCAATGGCGTGCAGTGGTGCTCGGACGAAATGCTTGGCTTGATTGCAGAAAGCTCGGCGCGCAATGGGCGCCAGGTGCACATGCATCTGCTCGAGACGCGCTACCAGCGCGAGTGGGCCGACCGTGCCTATCCGGACGGCATCGTCGCCCATCTGAAGCGCATCGGCTTGCTCTCGCCGCGGCTCACGCTGGCGCATTGCGCCCACGCACGGCCCGATGAACTCGAACTGATTGCCGAAGCAGGTGCCGTGATCGCAGTCAACACCAGCTCCAACCTGCACCTGCGCTCGGGCATCGCGCCGGTGGCCGAGATGCTCAAGCGCGGCTGCAAGGTGGCGATGGGGCTCGACGGCTGCGCCTTCGACGAGGATGACGACGCCCTGCGCGAGATGCGCCTGCTGTACCACCTGCACAAAGGCTGGGGCTATGACGTTGCCGTCACGCCGGCGCAGGGCTATGCCCTCGCCTGCCGCCATGGCCGCCAGGCGGTGAGCGGGATTGCCTGTGAAGGCACGATCGCGCCCGGCGAACCTGCCGACCTGCTGCTGCTCGACGGCCATGCCTTGATGGATGACCGCCTGTTCGACGACGTCCCGATCATCGATTTCGTGCTCGCGCGCGCCAGCGCGAGCCATGTGAAGCAGGTGATTGTGGCCGGCAAGACGATCGTCCGGGACGGGGCCGCCACCGGGGTAGACTACCCCGCGCTGATGGCCGAGATGATGGCCCAGCTCAAGGCCAGGCTCGATCCGGCAGATAAGTGGCGCGCCAGCGTGCAATCACTGGATGCATCACTCAAGCCGTTTTACCTGCAAGGGCGACACTTCGGCTGCGGTTAAGGCCTGAAGAGGCTCACCCACCAAGGGTTTCAGCCGGCATCTGGCCTGCGAGCGGCTTCTATCAACGATTTTCGAGGCCAGGTTAGTGCGGTTTATTCTTCAGCAAGGCTGCCAGTTCGCCGACGATGCCGCGCCGGAACGCGAGCACGCAGACCACGAAAATCAGGCCGGTGACGATGGTCACCGACTCGCCGATGGTCTTGAACCATTCGATGCCGGTGGTCACGGCGAGCAGGTCACCGAAGTCGCCGAGCTTGTCTTCAAGAGCCTTCACGGTAAAGGCCCCGACCACCGGCCCCAGCACCGTACCCATGCCGCCCAGCAGGGTCATCAGCACCACCTCGCCCGACATGTGCCAGTGCACGTCGGTGAGGGTTTCAAAGCCGAGCATCACGGTCTTGGTGGCGCCTGCCAGCCCGGCCAATGCGGTCGAGATCACAAAAGCCAGCAGCTTGTAGCGGTCCACGTCGTAACCCAGAGAAATTGCGCGCGGTTCGTTCTCGCGGATCGCTTTGAGCACCTGGCCGAACGGTGAATGGATGGTGCGATGGATCATCCAGAAGCCGGCGATGAAAATCGCGAACACCACGTAGTACAGCGTCAGGTCATCGGCCAGGCTGATGCTGCCGAGCAGCGTACCGCGCGGCACCGCCTGCAAGCCGTCCTCGCCGCCGGTGAACTTCGCCTGCAGGCAAAAAAAGTAGAGCATCTGCGACAGCGCCAGGGTGATCATCGCGAAGTAGATGCCCTGGCGGCGGATCGCCAGGCTGCCGATCACAAAGCCCAGAACCGCGCCGGAGAACATGCCCATCAGCAGGCCGAGCTCAGTCGGGAAACCCCACATCTTGATTGCCTGCCCGGCCATGTAGCCCCCCCCGCCGAGGAACGCGGCATGACCGAACGACAACAGGCCGGTGTAGCCGATCAACAGATTGAAAGCACAGGCGAACAGCGCGAAACACAGCGCCTTCATCAGGAATACCGGATAGACAAAAAACGGCGCGAGCAGCCCGAGCACAATCAGCAGCGCATAACCGATCACCTGTTTGTTCATTTCTCTTTCCCGAACAAGCCGGCCGGGCGCACCAGCAGCACGATGATCATGATCACGAACACCACGGTGGACGAGGCTTCCGGATAAAAGACCTTGGTGAGCCCCTCGATCAGGCCCAGGCCCAGGCCGGTGAGAATCGCGCCCATGATCGACCCCATGCCGCCGATCACCACCACGGCAAACACCACGATGATCAGGTTCGATCCCATCAACGGGTTGACCTGAATGATCGGTGCGGCGAGCACGCCGGCAAACGCCGCAAGCGCCACGCCGAAGCCGAAGGTGAGCATCACCATCAGCGGCACGTTGATGCCGAACGCCTGCACCAGCTTCGGATTCTCGGTGGCGGCACGCAGGTAGGCGCCCAGCTTGGTGCGCTCGATCACGAACCAGGTGGCGAAGCAGACGATCAGCGAGGCCAGCACCACCCATGCGCGGTAATTGGGCAGCACCATGAAACCGACGTCGGTCGCGCCGCGCAAGGCATCGGGCACCGGATACGGCTGGCCCGAGACGCCGAAAAACGAACGAAACAGGCCTTCAAGCATCAAGGTCAGGCCGAAGGTCAGGAGCAACCCATACAGGTGGTCGAGCTTGTACAGCCACTGCAGCATGGCACGCTCGATGACCATGCCGAACGCCCCGACCACCAGGGGCGCCACGACCAGGGCCACCCAGTAGTTCATCTCGAAGGTGGTGAGGCCGATGTAGGCGCCGTAAGCGCCCATCATGTACAGGGCGCCATGCGAAAAATTGATGATGTTGAGCAGGCCGAAAATCACCGCAAGGCCGAGTGACAGCATGGCGTAAAACGAGCCGTTGACCAAGCCCAGGAGGAGCTGGCCGAGCATGGCCTGCAGCGGGACGCCGAAAATTTCCATGTGTCAATGTCGATATGTCGATGTCGCATTCCCGCCGCGCGCCGGCGGCGGGGTGATCCGTTGGCGCAGATTACTTCTTGGTGATCATCGGGCAGCGCGACAGCGACAGCGGCTGGTAGGCCTGTTCGCCCGGGATCGTGGCACGTACGTGGTAGTAGTCCCACGGATACTTCGATTCCGACTGCTTCTTGACTTCCATGAGGTACATGTCGTGGATCATGCGGCCATCGGCGCGCACGTAGCCGTTCTTGGCGAACATATCGTTGATCTTGGCTTTTTTCAGTTGCGCCATCACGGCATCGGCGTTATCGGTACCGACTGCGGCCACCGCCTTCAGATACGTAAGCGTCGAGGAATACACCCCAGCCTGCACCATGGTCGGCATTTTCTTCATCTTGTCGAAGTAACGACGTCCGAACTTGCGCGTCTCGTCGTTCAGGTCCCAGTACCAGCCGTCGGTGAGGAACATGCCCTGCGTGGTCGGCAGGCCGAGCGAATGGATGTCGGTGATGAACACCAGAAGGCCGGCGAGTTTCTGGTTCTTGGTGATGCCGAACTCGTTGGCCGCCTTGATCGAGTTGATGGTGTCGCCGCCAGCGTTGGCGAGGCCGACGATTTGCGCCTTGGAAGCTTGCGCCTGCAGCAGAAACGAGGAGAAATCCGCCGCGTTGAGCGGGTGGCGCACCGCACCTGCCACCGTGCCGCCACCTGCCTTGACCACGTTGGCAGTATCGGCTTCGAGCGAATGGCCGAAAGCATAGTCGGCTGTCAGGAAGAACCAGCTCTTGCCGCCCTGCTTGACGATCGCGTTGCCGGTACCGTTGGCGAGCGCATAGGTGTCGTACGCGTAGTGCACCGTGTACGGGTTGCAGTCTTCGTTGGTGAGGCGCGTGCTGGCGGCGCCAACGTCCATCAGGATGCGTTTTTTCTCGCCGGCCACCTTGGTCACGGCGATGCCGACCGCGGAGTTGAGCGCGTCAGTGATCATGTCGACGCCCTGCTGGTCGAACCACTCGCGTGCCTTTTGCGCGCCGACGTCAGCCTTGTTCTGGTGATCGGCACCGATCACTTCGATGTTCTTGCCGAGCACCTTGCCGCCGAAGTCGGCCACCGCCATCTTCGCCGCTTCGACCGAGCCCTGGCCGCCGAGGTCCGAATACAGGCCCGACATGTCGGTCAACACGCCGACCTTGACGACGTCGCCGGAAATGGCGCCCGGCTTGGCCTGCTGTGCATACGCCGCAGTCGCCGCCAAGAGGGCTGCGCTGACTGCCAATGCAATGAGTGTCTTTTGTTTCATTGTTGTCTCCTCAATTGAAAAATTACACGCCCAGGTACTCGTGCAGCATGTCCATCTTGGCTGTCAGCTCCGCGCTGGCAAACCCTTCGACGATCTTGCCGTGCTCCATGACATAAAAGCGGTCGGCAAGCGGCGCCGCAAACCGGAAATTCTGCTCCACCATCACGATCGTGTAGCCCTTGGCCTTGAGCATGCGGATCATGCGCGCCAGTGCCTGCACAATCACCGGCGCGAGGCCTTCGGAAATCTCGTCAAGCAACAACAGGCTGGCGCCGGTGCGCAGGATACGCGCCACCGCCAGCATCTGCTGCTCCCCTCCCGACAGGCGCGTGCCCTGCGAATCGCGCCGCTCCTTGAGATTGGGGAACATGTCATAGATTTGCGATACCGACATGCCGGTTGTACCGTTGCCGCCGACGACCGGCGGCAACAGCAGGTTTTCCTCGCACGACAGGCTGGCAAAAATGCCGCGCTCTTCCGGGCAATAGCCGAGCCCCAGGTGCGCAATCTTGTGTGTCGACAGGGCAATCGCTTCGACGCCGTTGATCTTGATCGAGCCGCTGCGCGACCCGGTGAGCCCGAGGATGGCACGCAAGGTGGTAGTGCGCCCGGCGCCGTTGCGCCCCAGCAGGGTCACCACTTCCCCCTTGTTCACGGTGAAATCGACGCCATGCAAAATATGCGATTCACCGTAGTGGGCGTGCAGGTTGGTCACCTGGAGCAGTGCTTCAGCCATGCGCCTTGCCCTCCGCCATTACCCCGGTGTCGGCATCCACCGTACCCATGTAGGCCTCTTTGACCAGCGGGTTGTTCGACACCTCGGCATACGGCCCTTCGGCCAGCACCGCGCCGCGCTGCAATACCGTGATGGTGTCGGCAATCGTGGATACCACGTTCATGTTGTGCTCGACCATCAGGATGGTGCGATTGGCCGACACCTTCTTGATCAGGCTGGTGACACGCCCCACGTCTTCATGGCCCATGCCCTGGGTCGGCTCGTCAAGCAGCATCAGTTCCGGGTCCATCGCCAGCGTGGTGGCGATCTCGAGCGCACGCTTGCGGCCGTAAGGCAGGTCCACCGTGACGCTGTCGGCAAAGCTTGCGAGGTCTACCTCGGTGAGCAGCGCCATGGCGCGTTCGTTGAGGCGATCCAGGGAGCGCTCGGATTTCCAGAAATGGAACGACATGCCGGTCTTGCGCTGCAGGCCGATGCGCACGTTCTCGAGCACCGTGAGGTGCGGGAACACGGCCGAGATCTGGAACGAGCGGATGATGCCGCGCCGCGCAATCTGCGCCGGCCTCTCCATTGTGATGTCGGTGCCGTTGAACAGGATGTGGCCCGAGGTCGGGCTCAGGAACTTGGTCAGCAGGTTGAACACCGTCGTCTTGCCGGCACCGTTCGGGCCGATCAGGGCGTGGATCTGCCCGCGCTTCACCGACAGGCTCACGTCGTTGACCGCGACAAAGCCTTTGAATTCCTTGATCAGGCTGCGGGTTTCGAGGATGGTGTCGCTCATGGGACCTCGATTTTATGCGATTCCCCTGAGTGTGCAGGGGGCATTCGGGAGAAGCGCTGCTGGAGCGGTTCTGCGGCCCGCTACTGAACCACAGTCTGGGCCTGGCCGGGGAGCCGCTCGGCAATCACGCCGATCCGTGCCACCGTCTCACCGGCGGCCATCAGCTGGGCCAGCGCGGCGTCCGCATCCGCGCCCGCCACCACCACCGCCATGCCGATGCCGCAGTTGAAGACGCGATGCATTTCGGCATCCGCGACATTGCCGTGCTGCTGCAGCCAGGTAAACAGAGGCGGCATGGCCCAGGCATCACGCTGCAACACTGCAGTAAGGTTTTCCTGCAATACGCGCGGCACGTTTTCGACCAGGCCGCCGCCGGTGATATGCGCCATGCCCTTGACGGGGAGCTTCTGCATCAGGGCCAGCAGGTTCTTGACGTAAATGCGCGTCGGTTCCATGAGCACGTCGCGCAGGGCGCGGCCGTGAAAGTCGGCATTGAAATCAGGATTGGCGCGTTCGATGATCTTGCGCACCAGAGAATAGCCGTTCGAATGCGCGCCGCTCGATGCCAGGCCCAGCACCACGTCGCCGGGCACGATCGATTTGCCGTCGATGATTTTTGATTTTTCAACGGCTCCGACCGCAAATCCGGCCAGGTCGTATTCACCGTCCGGATACATGCTGGGCATCTCGGCGGTCTCGCCGCCGATCAGCGCGCACCCGGCCATTTCGCAGCCGCGCCCTATGCCGGCCACCACCTGGGTCGCGGTTTCCACGTCAAGCTTGCCGCAGGCGAAGTAATCGAGGAAAAACAGGGGCTCGGCACCCTGCACCAGGATGTCGTTGACGCTCATGGCCACCAGGTCAATGCCGACCGTATCGTGCTTGTTCAAATGAAACGCCAGCTTGAGCTTGGTGCCGACGCCATCCGTACCCGATACCAGTACCGGCTCCTTGTAGCGCTTGGGCACTTCGAACAGCGCGCCAAACCCGCCGATGCCGGCGAGCACGCCCTCGCGCATGGTTTTTTTGGCCAGCGGCTTGATGCGCTCGACCAGTGCGTCGCCGGCGTCAATGTCGACCCCGGCATCGCGGTAGCTGAGAGAGGCGCCTGGCGCGGGAGGGGAAGAAGGCTGGCTCATGGAGCGTCAAATGGTAGCGAAAAGGGAGCGAGGGGAGGCATGGGAAACCGCGCCTGGGAGGGTAAAATCGCCGCGTCGCCCGGGATTCGCGGCGCACCCGTAGCGAATCGCGAATTTTAGCCGACCGGCCCGGGTTTCCCGCCGCTTGCCGGTTTGCGCATTTTCACCACTTCCCCCAACCTGAAAAGGTCTTCACGCCATGCCTCTTCGTCCAGAACAGCTGCAAATGCTGCCGTGGGTGGCCGCGGGCGCTGCGCTGTTGTGGGGCCTGTATCTGCTCGGGCCGGTGCTCACGCCGTTCCTGGCCGGCGCGATCCTCGCTTACATGCTCAACCCTGGGGTCGAGTGGCTCGGACGGCGCAAGTTGCCGCGCAGCATTGCCGCGCTGGCCATGATCGTGGCCACGGTGTTGCTCGGCGTGCTGCTGGTGCTGATTCTGGTACCGCTGTTCACCAAGCAGGTCAGCGAGTTGTCGCTCAAGGTTCCCGCGCTGCTGCAACACCTCAACGAACGCCTCGCCCCCAAACTGCAGGAGTGGTTCGGCCTGACGGTGCAGCTCGATTCGCAGTCGGTTCGGCAGTTTCTGGCGGACCACTGGCAAAGTGCCGAAGGGGTGGCCTCGAAACTGCTCGCCTCGCTCAAGCTGGGCGGTCTGGCGTTGGCCGGGCTGATCGGCACGCTGATGCTGATCCCGCTGGTGCTGTTCTACCTGCTGGTCGAATGGAACGTCATCATTGCACGGCTCGACCATTTCGTGCCGCGCAAATACAGTGAGCTGGCGCGCACGATTGCGCGCGACATTGACGCGGTGCTGGCCGAGTTTCTGCGCGGCCAGCTCGCAGTGATGGGCATCCTCGCGCTCTACTACGCCATCGCCCTTTGGATTGGCGGCCTCGATTTCGCGCTGCCGATCGGGATCATCACCGGCCTCCTGGTGTTTGTGCCCTACCTCGGTTTTGCCACCGGCCTGGCTCTGGCGATCATGGTGACATTGCTACAGTTCGACGGCCCCTCGGGCCTCTTGGTGGTGGCGGTGGTATTCGGCATCGGGCAAATGCTGGAAAGCTTCTTTCTGACGCCGAAAATCGTCGGCGACCGCATCGGCCTGCATCCGCTCGCGGTGATTTTCGCCTTGCTCGCCTTCGGGCAGGTATTCGGCTTTTTCGGCATCCTGCTCGCCTTGCCGGCGAGCGCCGTGCTGCTGGTCGGGCTGCGCCGCATCAACGCTGCGTATTTTTCCAGCAGCTTCTATCACAGCCGCGACTGAGCCCGTGTCACAACTGCTGCTTGAACTGGCTGCCCCGCCGGCGCCCACCTTCGACAATTTCGTGGTCGGCGCCAATGCCGCGGTGCTGGCGGCGTTGCGCGCCTTCGGCAACGGCATCGAGGATCGCTGCCTGTACCTGTGGGGCGTTCCCGGCAGCGGCCGCTCGCACCTGTTGCGCGCCTGGCTGCACGCGCACGATGCCGTGGCCGACTGCGCCCAGGACGACGTCGAATCCCTCGAAAACGCTGCGCAAATTGCACTCTTCAACCGCATCAACCAGGCGCGCGACGGCCGCGGCCACGTGCTCGTCACCGGCAACGCGCCCCCGGCGCAACTGCCGATCCGCGCCGACCTGCGCAGCCGCCTTGCCTGGGGCCTGGCGTTCGAGATCGTGCCGCTCTCGGACGAAGACAAGCGCGCCGCGCTACTCCGCCACGCACAGGGCCGGGCCATGGCGCTGGGTGAAGACGTGCTCGCCTACCTGATGAAACACGTGCGGCGCGACATGCCGACCCTGGCCGGGATCGTCGATGCGCTCGACCGGCTCTCGCTCGAAACCAAACGCCCCGTCACCTTGCCGCTGGTGCGCGAGCTGCTCGCGCAGAACCGCACCCTGGATTTATGAAACCGCCGTCAACCATCATGAACCTGACGTTGTTCGACCTCGACAATACCCTGATATCCACCGACAGCGACTATGAATGGGGCCAATTCCTGATCGCGCGCGGGCTGGTCGACGGCGCCGACTACGAGGCCCGCAACAACGCCTTTTTCGACGCCTACAAGGCCGGCACCCTCGACATCCATGACTACCTGCAGTTCGCGCTCGAGCCGCTGGCGCGCCATCCGCGCGCCGAGCTCGACGCGTGGCACCGCGATTTCATGGACGCGATCATCCGGCCGGCGATTCCCGCTGCGGCACGCAGGCTGGTCCGGCAACACCTTGACGCCGGCGACCTGTGCTGTTGCGTCACCGCGACCAACAGTTTTGTGACCGCGCCGATCGCGCATGAGTTCGGCATTCCGCACCTGATCGCCGCAGAGGCCGAGGAAATCGACGGTCGCTTCACCGGCAAGCCGATCGGCATCCCGAGTTTCCAGGAAGGCAAGATCCTGCGCGTCGAATCCTGGCTCGCGCAAATGGGCAAAGACCTCGGTGGTTTCGCGCGCAGCACCTTTTACAGCGACTCGCGCAACGACCTGCCGCTGCTTGAACGCGTCACCGAACCGGTCGCGGTCGACCCCGACGATACGCTCAAGGGCATCGCCGCCGAGCGCGGCTGGCGTATCATCTCCCTCAGAAGTTAAGCAGATCATTGGAGTTCAATGGGGCTGGCCCCATTCAGTCATGTTAAAAAAATTCATCTCCCAGGTTTTCGGCCGCAAACCCGCCAAAACCAAAGACGGGAAAAACGCGGCAACGATCCTCAAGAAATCCCAGCACGGCATCCCCAAGGAGCGTCTCTCGCGCGGCGGATTGCAGACCTGCGAAGGCCTCGCCAAGGCTGGCTTCAAGGCCTTTATCGTCGGCGGCGCGGTGCGCGACCTGATGCTCGGCGGCACGCCCAAGGATTACGACGTCGCCACCAATGCCACCCCGGAGGAAGTGCGAGCGGTGTTCCGCCGCTCGCGCATCATCGGCCGGCGCTTTCGCATCGTCCACGTGCTGTTCGGTGCCGAAACCGTCGAAGTGTCGACGTTCCGCACCGCCGACCTGAAGGACGCCACCACGGACGAACATGGCCGGGTGCTGCGCGACAACGTGTTCGGCTCGCAGGCCGACGATGCCACGCGACGCGACTTCTCGATCAACGCGCTCTACTACGACCCGATAGAAGAAACCGTGATCGACTACCACGGCGGCGTCAAGGACCTGCGCGCCAAGGTGCTGCGCATCATCGGCGACCCGGCCACGCGCTACCGCGAAGACCCGGTGCGCATGCTGCGCGTAACGCGTTTCGCGGCACGACTCGGCTTTTCCATCGACGCGAAGACGCGCGCACCGATCAAGGAGCTCGCAAGCCTGCTCTCCAACGTGCCGTCATCACGCCTGTTTGACGAGATGATGAAGCTGCTGCTGTCGGGCCACGCGGTGGCCTGCATCAAGCAGTTGCGCGGCGAACACCTGCACCACGGCCTGCTGCCCTTGCTCGACGTGATCCTGGAGCAGCCGCTCGGCGAAAAATTCGTGATGCTGGCGTTAAAGCGTACCGACGAGCGCATCAACATGGGCAAGGGCGTGTCGCCCGGCTTCCTGTTTGCGTCGCTGCTGTGGCATGAGGTACTGACCGAATGGAACAAGCTCAAGGCCAAGGGCGAGCATGCGATGCCGGCCTTGTTTGAGGCGATGAGCATCGTCATCGACACGCAGAAGGACAAGCTCGCGATCCAGCACCGCATCACCGCCGACATGCGCGAGATCTGGGCGCTGCAGCCGCGCTTCGAGCGGCGTAACGGACGCATGCCCTACAAGCTGCTTGAGCATCCGCGCTTTCGCGCCGCCTATGACTTCGTGCTGCTGCGCGCCGCCTCGGGCGAGATCGACAAGGAACTGGCCGAATGGTGGACCGTGTTCCAGGAGGCCGACCCCGACGCCCGCAACGCCATGACGCTCGCCGCCCGGTCCACCGCTACAGCAGGCGGCGTGATGGGAAATCCGGCCGACCCGACCAAACGCAAGCGCCGTCGCCGGCCACGCAAGAACGCCGATGCGCCCGGAGAAGCGGCGGCCTCAGCCGGCGAATGAGTCGCGCCTACGTCGGCCTGGGGGCGAATCTGGGCGACGCGCGGGAAACGCTGCTGGCCGCAATCGATGAACTGGCGCGTCTGCCCGATACGGTGGTGCGGGCGCGCTCTTCGTTCTACGCCACGGCGCCGGTCGATGCAGACGGGCCCGACTACGTCAATGCCGTGGTGGCACTGGACACATCTCTCGACCCGGCAGCGCTGCTGGCAATGTGCCTGTCGATTGAAACCGCACACGGACGCCAGCGACCCTATCGGCACGCACCACGCACGCTGGACCTCGACCTGCTGCTGGTCGACGACGCGGTGATCGACACGGCGACCCTGACACTGCCGCATCCGCGCATGCACCAGCGCGCCTTTGTGCTCGCGCCGCTCGTGGAAATTGCCCCCGACGCAGTCATCCCAGGCCGGGGCCGCGCCCGGGACTGCCTTGAAACCCTTAGTGCGCAACGCTGCGTGCGCGTCCTCTGGAACGCGCCGGAATCACCGAAGGAAAATCCGCGATAAACCAGAATGACCCGACCTGAACCGGCCGCTAGAACCGGATACCGGCGAGCCGCCTTGTGTATGATGGGTGCGGTGTATTTCATCTTCCGATAGCACTTCATGAGTGTGTTGCCAGAGCGATTTCGCCACATTGTGGTGGAAGGCCCCATCGGCGCAGGGAAAACCTCGCTCGCGCGCCGCATCGCCAATGCCAGCGGCGCCGCGTTGATGCTTGAAGCGCCCGATGAAAACCCGTTCCTGCCCAAGTTCTACCGCGACATGGTGCGCTATGCGCTGCCGACGCAGCTGTTCTTTTTGTTCCAGCGCATTCACCAGTTGGCCGAATTGAAACAGCAGGACCTGTTCAAGGGCGTGACGATCGGCGACTTCCTGATCGAGAAAGACCCGCTGTTCGCACGCATGATCCTGAGTGACGACGAACTGGCGCTGTACGAGCAGATGTACCGGCACCTCAAACCGCAAGCGGTGGTGCCGGACCTGGTGATCTACCTGCAGGCGCACCCGGACACCCTGGTCGAGCGCGTCAAGCGCCGCGGCGCGGCCTACGAGCAGCCGATCTCCGAGGCCTACCTGATGAAGCTGTCGGAGCGCTACACGCGTTTCTTCCATCACTACGAGGCCGCGCCGCTGCTGATCGTCAATGCCGACCATTTCAACTTCGTCGATGGCGACGAGGACTTCGCGCTCCTGATGAAGCACGTCCGCGAGTTTCGCGGCAAGCGCGAATACCTCAATCGCATCGAATAACCCGACCCGAACAAGGAACCCGCCATGGACGTCATCCATTCCGTCACTGAACTGCGCGCGCGCCTGGCGCGCGAACCGAACAACGTCGTCGTGCCAACCATGGGCAACCTGCATGAGGGTCACGTCAAGCTGGTGGACAACGCCAAGCCCAGAGGGGCCTGCACCGTGGTCAGCATTTTCGTCAATCGCATGCAGTTCGGCCCGAAGGAGGATTTCGAAAAATATCCGCGCACCTTCCTCGCCGATTGCGAGAAGCTCAAGGCCGCCGGCTGCAATGTCGTGTTCGCACCGACCGAGCAGGAGATCTACCCCGAGCCGCAGACCTTCGCGGTCGAACCGCCGGAAATCCAGCACATCCTCGACGGTGCGGTGCGCCCGGGACACTTTCGCGGCGTCGCCACCGTTGTGCTCAAGCTTTTCAACATGGTCCAGCCGAAGGCCGCGATCTTCGGCAAGAAGGATTACCAGCAATGCATCGTGCTGCGCAACATGGTGCGGCAACTGGCACTGCCGATCGAGATCATCCTGGCCGAAACGGTACGCGCCGAAGACGGGCTGGCGCTGTCGTCGCGCAACGGCTACCTGTCGGCGTCCGAGCGCAAGGAAGCGCCGCAGCTCTTCAAGGTGCTGACTGCGGCGCGCGACGAGGTCGCGGCCGGCAAACGCGACTACCAGCGCATCGAGCTTGAAAGCATGGCGCGTCTGGCGGGCCGCGGCTGGAAGCCGGACTACATTGCGATCCGGCGCCAGAGCGACCTGCAGGAGCCGGACCTGAATGACCGCGACCTGGTGATTGTGGCCGCAGCGCGGCTCGGCGTAACCCGGCTGATCGACAACCTGGAACTGTCGATTCGCTGAGAGGCGCTCGCACCAATGGTTTCACGGCACAGGCCCATCAACATCCGCACCCACCAACGGTTTTAGAGGCAGACCGGATTCAATTTCTGGGTACGGGCGTGGTTACGGCGAGCATCAGCGCAGCCAGCATGGCGGTAGTGCCCAGGACCGTGAACGCGAGCACATAGCTTCCCGATAGCGTCACCAGCAGGGCGGCGCCGGACGGCAGCAGCAGCACGCCGCTGAACATGGCGGCCGAACCCAGGCCGGTAGCCTCGGTGCGATGGGTGCCGCCGATGCGCGCAAATTCGGCATAGCCCAGACCGGTAAAACCGTTCGCGCTGGCGCCCGCCACAGCGCACGCCAGATACACCAGTGGCACCGGCCATTGCGGGCCAAAGTGGCCGGCCAGGCACGCGGTGGCGCCCATCACCAGCCCTTGCGCCACGATCAGGCGGCGTGCGCCGCCGCCGGCGCCGGCATCGGCGAGCCAACCCCACAGCGGACGGCACACCATTCCGGAGAATTGATACAGCGCCAGCGCCTGCCCGGCGGCCACCAGCCCGAAACCGGCGCGGCTGGTCAGTTGCACGGTGATGAACGCAACAAAGCACAGTTGCAAGCCGGAAAACACCACGCTGGCCAATGACAGGCGGCGCAGCTCGACGTTGCTGCGCAGCATCTCGATGACGGCGCGCCCGCTGCCGCTGCGCGGCTGCCCAACCGCGCCGGGCAATGCGTCCCAGCGGCGCCGCGGCACTTCGAGCAGCAGCAGCAGGCAGACGATCGCCACCGCCAGGCCCAGCAGCGCCGACTGCCAGCCAAAACGCAGCGCGGCGGGCGGCATCAGCAGCGCGGCGAGCACCCCGCCCAGCGGCACGCCGATCTGCCGGATCGACAGCACCAGGTTGATGATCTGTGGCGGCGTGCGCGGCACCAGCAGGTGGGTACTCACCGGCGCCGTGGCGCCGTAGGTGCAGCCGAGCACCACTGCGCCAAAGGCAAACGCGAAGAGGCTGGCGCTGGTGCTGATCAACAGCATTGCGGCGGCCGCCGCCAACACGGCCTGGCAGACGCGCATCGCGCCAAAACGGTGGATCGCACTCGCCGCCAACAGCGACGACATGATGCCGGTGCCATACACCAGCGAGATGAAGTAACCGGCGAGCACGCCGTCGACTCCCAGGTCGCGCCCGATCGCCGGTGCCAGCGCCGGGATCGCGAAGACCGCCATGGTGGCGAGCGTTTGCATCGCCATCGTGACCAGCAGCGGCCACAGCGGGAAAGCGAGAGCCTGCAGCACCGGCGCGGAGTGGCGCGAATGATCCGGCATGATGGGTAAGTGTGGTGGGCCTGGGGTGGATATCCGGAACAACTGGACTGACAACAGAGCGAGGGCAGCAATGCAGCAGCGCGGCGGTGCTGATTTTACGAGCCCGTGCAATTTTCGCGCGGCGCGGGTCCGAGCTTGCGTGCCGAGCTGACGCCATGGCGGCCTGTGCCGCCGAATTCACCCTGCCGTCACCGCTGGCGACTCCGAAGCGACCAACGCCTTGATGCATTTCACGCGCGCACCGGAATCGGCAGCCGTGTTCAAATGCCGGGGCACGGACCCCGCTTTTCCCTGAATCCTCAACCAGCAACGGAGCTCCCGCATGAATCGAATCATCCTGACCCTGCTTGCCGCCTTTCTGGCGTTGCCGCACTCCGCCTGGTCGCAAAGCTGCAATGCCGGCCCGGTCGCCGTGCAAATTCTTGGCTCCGGCGGCCCGGCGGTGAACAAGGACCGCGCCTCGACCAGCTACCTGCTGTGGATCGACGGCCGCTCGAAAATGCTGGTGGACATGGGCGGCGGTGCGTTCCTGCGCTTCGGCCAGGCCGAGGCCAAGCTCGCCGACCTGTCGCTTGCCGCCATGAGCCACTTTCACCCCGACCACGTCTCCGACCTGCCGGCCCTGATGTGGCTGAGCACCTTCACGCGCAAGGAATCGCTGCCGATCGTCGGGCCCTCGGGCAATGCCGTGGTACCCGGCTTGCCTGACTTTCTGAGCCGCCTGTTTGACGGCAAGACCGGCGCCTACCAGGTGCTCGGCACGACGCTGGGCGGCGCGCCGATACCCGGCGTCGGGGTTCCCGGCATCGGCGGCGGCGTGAAGCTTGATGTCACCACCGTCGACGTCACCAAGACCGAGCCGACCAGCGTGTACGAGCGCGACGGCATGACCGTGACGGCCCTGACGATCCCGCACGGCAACATCCCGGCGCTGGCCTATCGGGTGCAAACGCGCGGGGTGTCGATCGTGTTCAGCTCCGACCAGAACGGCACCAACCCGCGCTTCGTCGATTTCGCGCGCGGCGCGAACGTCCTGGTCATGCACATGGCGATTGCGGCGGGCACCACCAACGCGATCCACGCCGCACCGGCGCTGGTGGGCCGCATCGCCACGGACGCCGGCGTCGGCCGCCTGATACTTGGCCACATCGGCACATTCAACCTTGACGCCGCAGTGGCCGAGGTCAAAACCTCTTACGCCGGCCCCCTCACGGTGGGTGCCGACCTGCAGTGCACTGCCGTCCAGTAGAACGCTGCCGTCCATTGCCAACCCTGCCGGAGGACCCCATGCAGCCCATCAGGATTCTCGTGTTCACTGTGCTGGTCACGGTCGTGCTGGGCCATCGCATGCCGGCCCGTGCGCAGGGCGACGCCGCCCCGACCAACGATCTGCCCAACCCCTATGTCAGTACCGCACCATGGGGCAAGCTGCCTGCCGGCCAAAGCTGGGGCGCCCTCAATGGCGTGGCAATCGACAATGATGGCGAGTCGCTCTGGGTGGTGAGCCGCTGCGGCGCCAACCCGGATATTCCGCCCGGCGCATCGGCCTTCCTGTACGACAGCTGTGCCGGTTCCGGCGTGGCACCGGTGATGAAGCTCGATGCCGCCGGCAACGTGAAAATCGCATTCGGCGCCGGCATGTTCATCTTTCCGCACAAGATCTATATTGACCGCGACAACAATGTGTGGGTGGTCGACGGTCGCGGCCCGAACGAGCGCGAACTCAAGGCGTACCCCGGCGATGCCGGCAAGGGCCACACCGTGGTGAAGTTCAGCGCCGAGGGCAAGGTGCTGATGACACTTGGCAAGGCCGGCGTGGCGGGCCACCCGCCGCATGCGCTGACCCAACCGAACAGCATCGTCATCGCACCCAGCGGCGACATCTTCATTGCAGAAGGGCATGGCGGCCAGACCCCGGGAGCGCCGCCGGAGACCGTGTCGCGGATTTCAAAATTCGGCAAGGACGGCAGCTTCATCAAATCGTTCGGCAAGCTCGGCGCCGGGCCGGGCGAGTTCAAGTTGCCGCATGACATCACGCTCGATGCGCAAGGGCGCCTGTTCGTCGCCGACCGCGGCAACATGCGCATCCAGATCCTCGACCAGGAAGGCAACTACCTGACCGAATGGAAGCAGTTCAGCCGCCCCAGCGGCATTGCGATCCGCGACGGCCTGGTCTACGTGGCCGATTCCGAATCGAACGGCGTGGCCCCCCACCCCGGCTGGAAGCGTG
>CANJDH010000019.1 GCA_947473125.1 Burkholderiales bacterium | reverse complement strand
GACGCGCTCAAGCAGTGGTGGCAGCAATTTGATGATCCGGGTCTCACTACCCTGCTCGAGTCCGCGCAGCGCAGCAGCGCCACGCTGGCGCAGGCGGCGGCGCGCATCGAGCGCGCCCGAGCCGATGCGGTGGCGGTGAATGTTGCCGGCAGCCCGTCCCTCGATGCCACCGCCGCTGCTAACCGCTCTGCCTTCAGCTTCGGCGGCCCGGCGGTGTTGCGCACCCAGGGCCAGGTGGGGGTGCAAAGCAGCTGGGAGATCGACCTGTTCGGCGGCCTGGCGCGGCAGCGCGAATCGGCGCGTGCCCAACTCGACGCCAACGTGGCCGCGTGGCACGATGCGCGCGTGGCGCTCGCCGCCGAAGTCGCGAATGCCTATGTCAATTTCCGCTTTTGCGAAATGCAGACCGAGCTCGCCCGCGTCGAAGCCGCCTCGCGTGCCGAGACAGCGCGGCTGACCGGCATCACCGCAGGGGCGGGCCTGCAGTCTTCGGCCAATGCTGCTCTGGCGCGCGCCAGCGCCGCCGATGCCGCTGCGGCCCTGTCGCAGCGTCAGGCGCTGTGCGAAATCGACATCAAGGGGCTGGTGGCCCTGACGGCCATCGAAGAGCCGGCCCTGCGTATCCTGCTCGCGCGCGCGGCGGGAACGCCACCACGCCTGCCGCGCCCGCACCAGTTCGCCATCAACGCGGTACCGGCCAGGGTGCTGGCGCAGCGCCCCGACGTGGCTGCCGCCGAGCGCGACGTTGCGGTGGCCAGTGCCGGGATCGGCGTCGCCGAAGCCGAGCGATTTCCGCGCCTGACACTGGCCGGCAACGTCACACCGACCCGTTCGCGGCTCGACGGCAGCCCCACCATCAGCGTCACCACCTGGTCGTTCGGCCCCTCGCTGGTCTTGCCGCTGCTCGACGGCGGCCGGCGCGCCGCCAATGCCGACGCAGCGCGCGCCCAGTATGCCGCTGCCGATGCAAGCTTCCGCGCCAAGGTGCGCAATGCGGTGCGCGAAGTCGAGGAAGCGATGGTGCGCCTGGGCGGCGTGGCGTCGCGCATGAGCGACGCGCGCGCGGCCGCCACGGGCTATCGCGAAAGCCTCGAAGGCGCGCGCACCCGCCAGCAGGTCGGCCTCGCCAGCCTGATCGAGCTTGAAGACGCGCGCCGTACCTCGTTTGCGGCCGACGGCGCCGTAGCCGCCCTTGAGTACGAAGGCGTCGGCGCGTGGATCACCTTGTATCGCGCGGTCGGCGGCAGCTGGGACGGCAGCCTCGACCCGGCCGGCGTACCCGACATCCGACTGCGTATGGATTCAACCCTGTCGCGCGCCACACCATGAGGAAAGACATGATTCGATTCTTGCCGAAGCTTGTTGCGGGGCCGGCCCTGTTGATCACAGCGGCGCTGGCCACGGTGCAGGCACAGGACAAGGCACCTGCCGCTGCGCCCGCAGCATCACCAGCCGCCAAAGCGTCAGCTGCACCGGCCAAGGCGGGCGTCAAAGCCGCGCTTACGGTCACGCTGGTGCAGCCGCAAGCGCGCGAGGTACCGTTGCGCCTGGCTGCCAACGGCTCGGTGACCGCCTGGCAGGAAGCCATTCTTGGTGCCGAGGTCAACGGCCTGCGCCTCGCAGAAGTACGTGCCCAGGTGGGCGACGCGGTCAAGCGCGGCCAGGTGCTCGCGGTGTTCGCGTCCGAAACGGTGGAGGCCGAAGTCGCGCAGGCGCGTGCCTCGGTGGCCGAAGCCGAGGCCACGCAATCCGAGGCGCGCATCAATGCCGAGCGCGCGCAGTCGATCGCTGCGAGCGGCGCGCTGTCGGCGCAGCAGGTGGCGCAATACGCCACCGCCGAGAAAACCGCGCAGGCGCGCCTGGAGCTGGCGCGCGCGCAGTTGACAACGCAACGCTTGCGACTGGCCCATACCAAACTGCTGGCCAGCGACGACGGCATCATTTCGGCGCGCACTGCTACGGTGGGCGCGGTGCTGCCGCAGGGGCAGGAGTTGTTTCGCCTGATCCGCAAGGGCCGCCTGGAGTGGCGCGGCGAGGTCACTGCCACCGAACTTGGCAAGCTCAAGTCCGGCCTGCTGGTGGCGATCAGCGCTGCCGGCGTTGGCAGCGTTGACGGCAAGTTGCGCATGGTCGGGCCCACGGTCGATGTGGTCACCCGCAACGCGCTGGTATATGTCGACATGCCCGACGCGATCGCCAAGGGCTTCAAGCCCGGCATGTTCGCGCGCGGCGAGTTTGCGCTCGGTGCCAGCAGCGGCCTCACTGTGCCGCAGGACACGGTGGTGTTGCGCGACGGCTTCAGCTATGTATTTCGTGCCGGGTCGGTGCAGGACGGCGCGGCCAAAGTCGCGCGTGTCAAGATCGAGATCGGCCGCCGCGTCGACGACCGCATCGAAGTGCTCTCAGGCCTCACGCCGGCTGACCGCATCGTCGCCACCGGAGTGGCGTTCCTCGCCGACGGCGACACGGTGAAAGTCGTCAAATGAACGTTTCGGCCTGGTGCATCCGCAACCCGGTGCCGGCACTGATGTTTTTCGTGCTGCTGACCTTCGGCGGCGCGCTGTCGTTCAGCGCCATGAAGGTGCAGAACTTTCCCGACCTCGACCTGCCGACCATCAACATCAGTGCGTCGCTGCCTGGTGCCGCGCCGGCGCAGCTCGAAACCGACGTCGCGCGCAAGCTCGAAAATTCGATCGCCACCCTGCAGGGCCTGAAACACGTCACCACCAAGGTGCAGGACGGCAGCGTCACCATCACCGCCGAATTCCGGCTCGAAAAACCGGTGCAGGAGGCGCTCGACGACGTGCGTTCGGCGGTCTCGAAAGTGCGCGCCGACCTGCCCGGTGACCTGCGCGACCCGATCGTCACCAAGCTCGACCTCGCCGGCAGCCCGATCCTGGCCTACACGGTGGCCTCCGAGCGCCTCGACGAAGAGGCCCTGTCGTGGTTTGTCGAAGACACCATCGCGAAGCGCCTGCTGCTGGTGCGCGGCGTCGGCGCGGTGAGCCGCGTCGGCGGCGTCACGCGCGAGATTGGTATCGCGCTTGACCCGGCGCGCCTGACGTCGTTTGGCGTCACCGCGGGCGACGTGTCGCGCCAGTTGCGCCAGATCCAGCAGGAAGCCGGCGGCGGCCGTGTCGACATCGGTACGGCCGAGCAGGCGGTGCGCACCCTGGGCAACGTGCGTTCGGCCGAAGAGCTGGCGCGCATCGAGCTCTCCCTGCCCGGCGGGCGCCGCGTGCGGCTCGGCGAACTGGCGCGCGTCACCGACGGCATTGCCGAGCCGCGTTCGCTGGCCTTGCTCAACGGCAAACCGGTGGTCGGCTTCGAAGTCACGCGCAGCCGCGGCGCCAGCGAGGTCGAGGTCGGCGCCGGCGTGCGCGCCGCGCTTGACGAACTCAAGGCGGCGCATCTGGACCTGAAACTCACCGAGGCCTTCGATTTTGTGTCGCCGGTGGCCGAGGAGTTCGAGGGCTCGATGATCCTGCTGCTCGAGGGCGCGATCCTCGCGGTGATCGTGGTCTGGCTGTTCCTGCGCGACTGGCGCGCCACGTTTGTGTCGGCGGTGGCGCTGCCGCTGTCGGTGATCCCGGCTTTCATCGGCATGCATTACCTGGGCTTTTCACTCAACGTGGTGACGCTGCTGGCGCTCTCGCTGGTGGTCGGCATATTGGTCGACGACGCGATTGTCGAGGTCGAAAACATCGTGCGCCACCTGCGCATGGGCAAGACGCCGTTTCAGGCGGCGATGGAGGCGGCTGACGAGATCGGCCTCGCGGTGATCGCCACCACCTTCACCCTGATCGCGGTGTTCCTGCCGACCGCTTTCATGAGCGGCATTCCCGGCAAGTTCTTCAAGCAGTTCGGCTGGACCGCCTCGCTTGCGGTGTTCGCCTCGCTGGTGGTGGCGCGCATGCTCACGCCGATGATGGCGGCCTACCTGCTCAAGGCGATCGATAACCATGTGCCCAAAGACGGCCGGGTGATGACAGCCTACATGCGCTTTGCCGCCGCCAGCCTCAAGCACCGCTGGCGCACCGTGCTCGGCGCCGGGGCGTTTTTCATCGGTTCGGTGGCGCTGATCCCGCTGTTGCCGACCGGCTTCATCCCACCCGACGACAATTCGCAAACCCAGGTACGGGTGGAGCTGCCGCCCGGCGCCACCCTGGCTCAAACACGTGATGCCGCAGAACGTGCGCGCCTCCTGATCATGCCGGTCAAGCATGTGAAAAGCGTTTACACCAGCATTGGCGGCGGTGCCGCGGGCAGCGACCCGTTCGCGCCCCAGGGCGCCGCCGAAGTACGCCAGGCGACCCTCACGGTGCTGCTTGATGCACGCGGCGACCGCCCGGTCAAAAAGCAGGTCACCGAGCAGCAGCTGCGCGTAGTGCTTTCCGAATTGCCCGGTGTCCGGTTCAAGGTGGGTCTGGGTGGTTCGGGCGAAGCCTATGTACTGGTCCTCACCGGAGACGACCCACAGGCCCTGGGCGACGCGGCGCTGGCGGTGGAGCGCGATTTGCGCACCATCCCCGGCATCGGCAGCGTTGCCTCCACTGCCGCGCTGATCCGCCCGGAGCTCTCGGTGCGGCCCGACTTCGCGCGCGCCGCCGACCTCGGCGTCACTACCGCAGCCATCGGTGACGCGCTGCGCATTGCCACCATCGGTGATTACGATGTCGCGCTCCCCAAGTTGAACCTGTCGCAGCGTCAGGTGCCGGTGGTGGTCAAGCTCGAGACGGCGGCGCGCAAGGATTTGCGGGTACTTGAGCGCCTCACCGTACCCTCCTCGAAACCCGAGGTCGGGTCGGTGATGATCGGGCAGGTGGCAACACTCGAAATGGGCAGCGGCCCGGCGGTGATCGACCGTTACGACCGCGCACGCAACATCAATTTTGAAATCGAGGTCGCCGGCGTGCCGCTCGGCGAAGTTGCCGCTGCGGTGAAACAGCTGCCGGCGATCCGTACCCTGCCGGCCGGCGTCAAGCAGATCGAAATCGGCGACGCCGAGGTGATGGGCGAACTGTTCGCCAGCTTCGGCCTCGCCATGCTCACCGGCGTGCTGTGCATCTACATCGTGCTGGTGCTGCTGTTCAAGGACGTGCTGCAGCCGGTGACGATCCTCGCCGCCCTGCCGCTGTCGCTGGGCGGCGCGTTTGTCGCGCTGCTGGTGACCGGCAAGGCATTCTCGATGCCGTCGCTGATCGGTCTGATCATGATGATGGGCGTGGCCACCAAGAATTCCATTTTGCTGGTCGAGTACGCGATCGTCGCGCGCCGCGGCGGCATGTCGCGCTGGGACGCGCTGCTCGACGCCTGCCACAAGCGCGCGCGCCCGATCATCATGACCACCATCGCAATGGGCGCCGGGATGCTGCCGATCGCGATCGGCACCGGCGCGGCGGATCCGTCATTTCGCAGCCCGATGGCGATTGCGGTGATCGGCGGGCTGATCACGTCGACCTTTCTTTCGCTGCTGGTGATCCCGGTGGTGTTTACTTATATCGACGACCTGGCGCTCCTGGCTGCGCGCCTGTGGGCGCGGGCGCGCCACAAACCGGTGCAACCCTAGGGCCTTACTCGACGGTCACGCTCTTGGCGAGGTTTCGGGGTTTGTCAACGTCCGTTCCTCGTGCGGTCGCGGTGTGATACGCGAGCAGCTGCAAGGGCACCACGTGCAGGATCGGCGAGAGCGCGCCGTAGTGTTCCGGCAGGCGGATCACGTGCACGCCCTCGCTGGATGCAAGGTGGCAGTCGGCGTCGGCGAACACGAACAGTTCGCCGCCGCGGGCGCGTACTTCCTGCATGTTCGATTTCAACTTATCGATCAGCGCGTCGTTCGGCGCCACCGTCACTACCGGCATGTCGGCGGTCACCAGCGCCAGCGGGCCGTGCTTGAGTTCGCCGGCTGGGTAGGCCTCGGCGTGGATGTAGGAAATTTCCTTGAGCTTCAACGCGCCTTCGAGAGCGATCGGGTAGTGCAGGCCGCGCCCGAGGAACAACGCGTGCTCCTTTTTGGCGAAGATCTGGCTCCAGGCGATGATCTGCGGTTCCAGCGCCAGCACGCGGGTGATCGCCGCCGGCAGGTGGCGCAGGTTGCGCAGGTGCAGGTGTTCGGCGTCGGGGGTGAGCCGGCCGCGCACCTTGGTCAGCACCAGGGTGAGCAGGAATAGCGCCGTGAGCTGTGTGGTGAAGGCCTTGGTGGAAGCGACGCCGATCTCGGTGCCGGCGCGCGTCAGGTAGGAGAGCGCGGTCTGGCGCACCATGGCGCTGGTGGCGACATTGCAGATGCCGAGGCTGAAGGCATGCCCCAGCGATTGCGCGTGCTTCAGGGCCGAGAGCGTGTCGGCGGTCTCGCCAGATTGCGAAATCGTTACGATCAGCGCCTTCGGGTTCGGCACGCTGTCGCGATAGCGGTACTCGCTGGCGATTTCCACCTGGCAGGGGATACCGGCAATGCCCTCAAGCCAGTAGCGTGCCGTGAGCCCCGAGTAGTAGCTGGTGCCGCAGGCGAGGATGTGCACCGAGTCAATTTGCCCGAAGATGCCCTCGGCGTCGGTGCCGAACAGGTCCGGTACGATGCCTTCGACGCCTTCAAGCGTGTCGGCGATCGACTGTGGCTGCTCGAAGATTTCCTTCTGCATGTAGTGCTGGTACGGCCCGAGGTCCACCGCACCGGCGATCGCTTTCACCACCTTCGCCGGGCGATCCGTCGGAGAGCCGCTCCCATCAACGATCTTCACGGCATTCCCGGTGATTTCGACGACATCGCCATCTTCCAGGAAGATGATCCGGTCGGTGGTGCCGGCCAGTGCCAGCGCGTCCGAGGCAAGGAAGTTTTCGCCGTCATGTCCGAGGCCTGCCACCAGCGGGTTGCCGGCGCGCGCGCCCACCACCGTGTGCGGCTCGCCTTTCGCGACGACGGCAATGGCATACGCGCCGCGCAACTGCTTGACGGCTGCCTGCACGGTTGCAAACAGGTTGCCTTTGTACAGGCTATGGATCAGGTGCGCGATGACTTCGGTGTCGGTCTGGCTCTCGAACGCATAGCCGGCAGCCTTGAGGCCGACGCGCAACTCTTCGTAATTCTCGATGATGCCGTTGTGCACCAGCGCGATTTCCCCTGACGAAAAGTGTGGATGGGCATTGCTGGTGACAGGCGCGCCGTGGGTGGCCCAGCGCGTGTGGGCAATGCCAGTGGTGCCGGTCAGGCCTTCCTGTGTAACCTGCGCGTCGAGGTCGGCGACGCGCGTCACGCTGCGCGCCCTTTTTAATCCGTCATGGTGGATGACGGCGACGCCGCAGGAGTCGTAGCCGCGGTACTCGAGGCGCCGCAGGCCTTCGACCAGGATCGGGACGATATTTCGATCTGCTACCGCACCGACGATGCCACACATGTGGGTTGCCTTATTTGAATTCGACGATGGCTTCGATCTCGACCGAGAACCCGCGCGGCAGCGAGCCCATGCCGACCGCCGAGCGCGCGTGGCTGCCCTTTTCGCCGAACACCTCGACAAACAGGTCCGAGCAGCCGTTGATCACTTTGGGCTGGTCTGAAAAATCCGGCACCGCGTTGACCATGCCGAGCACCTTGACCACGCGCGTGACGCGCGACAGGTCGCCGAGCGCATGCTTCATCACGCCGAGCAGGCCGATGCCGACGGTGCGCGCATCCTTGTAGGCCTCTTCGACCGAGACTTCGCGACCCACCTTGGGCACCGGCTTGACCGAAGCATCGCGCACCGGCCAGCCCTTGCCGGCGAGGAACAGCAGGTTGCCGGTGATCACAAAGGGCACGTAATTGCCGCCGGGCGCGCCCGGGGCTTCGAGGGTGATGCCGAGTTCCGCAAGCTTTTGTTCGGGGGTCATGGGTTTTCCTTGGGGAGGCGGTCAGGGTAATTTCTTCTTCGGTGGCTTCCAGGCGTCCACCGTCAGTTGTTTGGCGCGCGTCAGCGTGAGCTTGTCGGCCGGCGCCGCCTTGGTGATGGTGGAGCCGGCGCCGATGTAGGCCCCGGCGCCAATCGTCACGGGCGCCACCAGCGTCGAATCGGAGCCGATGAAAGCGCCGTCGCCGATGATGGTCTTCGACTTGTTGACGCCGTCGTAATTGCAGGTGATGGTGCCGGCGCCGATATTGACGTTCTTGCCGACCTCGGAATCGCCCACATAGGCCAGGTGGTTGGCCTTGGAGCCGGCGCCGATGGTCGATTTTTTCACTTCGACGAAATTGCCGATGTGCACATGTTCGTCGAGTTGCGCACCGGGTCGCAGGCGCGCGTAGGGTCCGATGCGGCAATGCGCACCGACCTCGGCGTCTTCGAGGTGGCAAAACGCCTCGATGCGCGTGCCGGCGCGCACCCGCACGTTTTTGAGAACGCAGTGCGGGCCGATCACGATGTCGTTGCCCAGCACCACGTCGCCTTCGAAGACGCAGTTGACGTCGATCGATACGTCCTGACCGCACGACAGCATGCCGCGAATGTCGATGCGCGCCGGGTCGGCCAGGGTCACGCCGGCTTCGAGCAGCGCGTCGGCGAGCTTGCGCTGGTGGATGCGCTCGAGCGCGGCCAGTTGCGCCTTGCTGTTGACGCCGAGCACTTCCCAGGCGTGCGGAGCGGTGGCGGACGCGATCGTGATGCCTTCTGCCAGCGCCATCGGCACGATGTCGGTAAGGTAATACTCGCCCTGCGAATTGGTGTTCGACAGTTTCGCCAGCCAGTCCTTGAGGCGCGCCGTCGGCATTGCCATGATGCCGCTGTTGATTTCGCGAATCGCCCGCTCGGCTTCGGTGGCGTCGCGGTGCTCGACAATGCGCACGATGCTTCCAGAGGAAGGACGCTTGCCGCCCACGGTTCCTGACCGGACCATGCGCCCGTAGCCGGTCGGATCGTCCAGCTCCACGGTCAAAATTGCCATACCGCCGGCGCCGCCTCCCTTTTGAGCCGCTCCTACCAAGGCTTTCAGGGCTTCGATCGAGGTCAGCGGCACGTCGCCATACAAGATCAGCGTGGTCTCGGCGGCACCCAGCAAGGGCACGGCCTGCAGCACCGCGTGCCCGGTACCGAGCTGCGGCTCCTGTTTGGCAAATGCGATGCCCGGCCCGGCGATCGCTTCGCGCACCGCCTCGCCGCCGTGGCCGTAAACCACCACGATGGTTGCCGGGTTGAGCGCGCGCGCCGCGTCGATCACATGGCGCACCAGCGGCTTGCCGGCCAGCCGGTGCAGCACTTTGGGCAGGGCCGAGTGCATGCGTTTGCCCTGGCCAGCGGCTAAGATGACAACATTGAGGGACATGTGGGAAGGGCGCGACGAATGCATGCGATTCTAGCATCGGCACCGTGGCAGAAATGCGGCAAAAGTGTGGCGAACGCGGAGGTGAATGAGGTGGCCATGATGGGCGTCGTGGTGCGCGCTTTGATGGTTCACGCGAGGCGCGCACTGTGCGGCTGCGTGGTGCTGCTGGCGCTGGGCGCCTCGGGCTGCAGCACCATCGACTTCGCCTATTCGATGGGCCCGACGGCGCTGACCCTGATGGCCGACAACTACCTCGACCTCGACGGCGAGCAGGAAACTGGCCTCAAGGAGCGCCTGGTAGCCTTGCGCGAGTGGCACCGTACCGGCCCGATGGCAGAGTACGCCACGCTGCTCATGGAAGTGCGCAGCCGCGCCGGGGGCCGCATCAGCAGCGAGGACCTGGCCTGGCTCACCGATGAGGGGCGCAAGCGCTGGCAGGTGGTGGCGGCGCGCGTGGCGGCCGACATCGTCGAGATCGCGCCGCGCCTCACGGCCGAGAATGTCAGCGCCCTCAAGAAGAAGCTGGCGCGCAACAACGCCGAATACACCAAGGAATCGATCGAGGCGCCGCTTGAAAAGCAGCGCGAGCGGCGCTTTGAGCGCTTCAAGGAAAACATCGACCGCTGGTATGGCAACCTGGAGGAGGCCCAGCTGGAGCGTCTGCGCGTGCTGAGCGATGCGCTGCCGGCCAATCCACGCCTGGTGCTGGAAGACCGGATCAGGCGCCAGGAGGCCTTTGTGGCGACGCTGGCCACGGCGATCGAAGGCAAGGTGCCGCGCGATGCCGTGCGCGCGCGCCTGGTGTTGCTGCTCACCGATTGGGAGCATGGGCGCTCGCCGGCATATCAGGCCTTCGCCAGCGCCTGGCTGCGGCAGAGCCGGGCGCTGGCGGTCGAGATCGTCAACATGGCAACGCCGGCGCAGCGCGAAACCGCGCAGCGCCGCTTCAAGCGCTGGGCCGACGATTTTGCCGCGCTGGCGGCGCGCAAGGAGCCGTAGTGTCATGGAACCGCAATCGGGCTTCGAGTAACATTGAATGCTTGGATTCGAGACAAGGAGCCGACAGCATGAAAAAAATCATTCTGACCACATTGCTGGCGCTTGGCTTGATGGCCGGGGTGACCGCGCAAGCGCAAGCCCCGGCGTGCACAAACCGCGGCGACCTTGATGCCCAGTATTGCGATGACAACAAGGACCTGGTCGCCGAGCCACCCAAAGACCCCTCCAAACTCAAGAACCCTTCGACCCTGGTGTTCACCTACACGCCGGTCGAAGACCCGGCCGTCTACGAAAACATCTTCAAGCCCTTCACCAACCACCTGGGCACCTGCACCGGCAAGAAGGTTGTGTTCTACCAGGTGCAGTCGAACGCCGCCGAGATCGAGGCGATGCGCTCGGGGCGCCTGCATGTCGGCGGCTTCTCGACCGGGCCGACCGCGTTTGCGGTCAACATCGCCGGCGCCGTGCCGTTCGCGGTGAAAGGCACCGACAAGGAATTTCAGGGCTACCAGTTGCTGTTCATCGTCAAGAAGGACAGCCCGTTCCAGAAACTCTCCGACCTAAAGGGCAAGAAGGTCGCGCACACCGCGCCCTCGTCCAACTCCGGCCATATGGCGCCGATGGCCCTGTTCCCGAAAGAGGGCCTGACGCCCGAGAAGGACTACAAGATCCTGTTCTCGGGCAAACATGACCAGTCGATCCTCGGCGTGCGTTCCGGCGACTACGACGCCGCCCCGGTGGCGTCCGACGTGTTCCATCGCATGGCGGTGCGTGGCCAGATCAAGGAAGACGAATTCCGCGTGATCTGGAAAAGCGCCAAGTTTCCGACCTCGTCGTTCGCCTACGCGCACGACCTCGAACCCAAGTTTCGTGACCAGATGCTCAAATGCTTCTACGAGTACCGCTTCCCGGCCGAGATGCAAAAAGCCTTTGACGGCGCAGACCGCTTCGTGCCGGTGACGTATCTGAAGGACTGGGCCATCGTGCGCCAGGTGGCCGAGGCCGGCGGCGAGAAGTTCAACCGTACCGCCTACGAAAAAGAGTCGGCGCGCGAGGCTGCGGCCAAGAAGAAATAATCCCCAAAAAGCGTAAAGCACGCCAGAACTTAGCTGGCAACCTGCCAAATTGTTGTTGTGATTCTTGCACTTGGCCCAGCCACCCGGTTGGGCTTTTTGCATTTTGGGGGTGGGTGCTACCAGTCAAGGCCATCGCACCTACGGCGAGAGCGATGTGGCCTTTGCAACAAATTTTTCCTTGAGCTCTTCAGAGTCACAAACTTTATCGTATTTTTCAATTCGGACTTCTTTGCTGCTCATATCAAGAATGCTTGAAGGTCGGCTACGAAGGGAGGAGGCTACAGAATTCTTGTTGCGATTCTCGCGCTGGACTCTGCCATCACAGCAGGGTTTTTGTATTTTGGGCCACAAGCTCCATTAAATGTCCAGGTTATCACAATATGATAGCATTTCGAACATTGCTATCACTCCGCGATTTCGCTATGTCCAATCTCAGTTTGCGAGGTGTCGATGCTTCGACACTTGCCCGCATTAAGGCGGATGCGCGTCGCCGCAAAGTCAGCGTCAATCGTCTGATCGTCGAAACACTGGAACAGCAGTTTGGCACAGGCAACTCTACCTATCACGATCTTGACGCTTTGGCGGGCAAGTGGTCGGCAGCCGAGGCGGCCGCATTTGATGCCGCGACGGCGCCATTTGGAAAAATCGATGCCGGTCTGTGGACGGAAGAACCGGCTTCTCGCTATCGAGTTGCTTCGGGCGGTCGAAAGCCGGCTCCCAAAGTTGCCGCACCGGCGAGGCCCTCACGCAAGCTTGCGAAGGCCGCGCGTACATGAGCAGCCTTATCCTTGACACCAATGCCTACAGCGCATTCAAGCGGGGCGATGCTCATGCTCTTGCCCTGATGCGCGCTGCGCCCGAAGTCCATTTGCCACTTATCGTGCTTGCGGAATTGTTGGCCGGTTTCGCCGCCGGCGCGCGTGCGCAGGCCAATCGGGATGACCTAGCGCTCTTCATGGCATCAGCCCGGGTACATCTCATGCGGCCGGACCGGAAAACGGCGCATCACTACGCTGATTTATTTGCAGCATTGCGCCGCCAGGGAATGCCCATTCCGACCAACGACCTGTGGATTGCTGCGCTGGCACATCAGCATCGCATGCCCCTGTTGACCTATGATGTGCATTTCGCCAATGTGCCCGGCATCAGCGTGGCATGAGCGAATGTGGAATCGTTCCGGCAATGACTATAAGCCTAAACCTGCTCCCACCATGGGTTCCGGAGGATCGTCATGCGTAGATTGTCTGTCCATGCGCTTCTTGGCGCGGTGTGCCTGTCGGTTTTTGGCCTCTTGGCGGGTGCGGCCCAGGCGCAGGACGCCTGCAAAAGCCGCGGCGACCTCGACGCCCAGTATTGCGACGACAATGGCGACCTGGTCGCGGACACCCCCAAAGACCCGAAGCGCTGGAAAGACCCCGAGACGCTCTACTTTTCCAATTCGCCGCTCGACGATCCGGGCGAGTTCCAGAAACTGACCAAGCCGTTCGCCGACTACCTGGGCACCTGTACGGCTAAGAAGGTGCGCTACTACGACGTGGTGTCGTCGGCCGCCGCGATCGAGGCGCTGCGCTCCGGGCGCATGCACATCGGTACCCTGTCGACCGGCGACACCGCGTTTGCGGTCAATGTGGCGGGCGGCGTTCCCTTTGCCATTCGCGGAGACGCCAGGGGCATCCAGGGGTATCAGTTGTGGATGATCGTCAAGGCTTCGAGCCCGTTCAAGACGCTCGCCGACCTCAAGGGCAAAAAAGTGGCGCACACCACGCCGTCGTCGAACTCCGGCAACATGGCGCCGCGCGCGCTGTTCCCCGCCGATGGCCTCACCCCCGACAAGGACTACAAGGTGCTGTACTCGGGCAAGCACGACAATTCGATCCTCGGCGTCGCCAGCGGCGACTACGATGCCGCGCCGATCGCGCATGACATCCTGGTGCGCCTGGCCGAGCGCGGCGTGGTGAAGATGAATGACTTTCGCATCATCTGGAAATCGCCGTTCTTCCCGCCCGGGGGTCTCACGATGGCGCACGACCTGGCGCCGGCCTTGCAGCAGAAAATCCGCGACTGCACAACGCAGTTCAAGTACCCTGCCGAGATGGTCAAGGGCTTCCAGGGTGCGGATCGCTGGGTGCCGGTGACCTACAAGGAACAATGGGACATCGTGCGCCGCGTGGCGGCGGACTCGGGCGAGAGCTTCGATCGCAAGGCCTTCGACAAAGAGAAGCAACGCGCCGCAGAAGCCGCGAAGAAGAAGAAATAGGCTGGGGCGCCATGAAATGGCGGCACATTCTGATATCATGCCGCATGAATGCATGAATACAGGAGAAATGCCATGTTGAAGCAAATTGGTGCCAGCGGCCAACTCTCGATGGGTAAACACTTGGCCGGAAAATACTTTCAGGTTGAAGCCCAGGAAGGCGGGGTATTCATGCTGCGGCCGATGAAGGTGATCCCTGATGCAGACGCCTGGTTGCACACACCCGAGATGCGCACCCGGCTAAAAAAGGCTGATGCCTGGATGGCCAAAAACCCGCCGGCGACCACCGACATGAAGAAATTCAATGCCAAGATTGAAGCGGTACTAAAAGCCAAAGCGGTCAAGACACGCTAATGGCGGTGGTGCGGCTCGATCTCAATTTGCCGGCATTTCAATCGGAGTTGTTTGCACTTGACGCCGGGCCGTTGCGCCAGATGCAGAAGGTGCTTCAGAAGTTGAGCAAAATGGAATGGTCTGCGGTGTATCAGGATCACGGCCTCAAATGGGAAGCACTCAAAGAGCAGCCGGGCAAGTTCAGTTTTCGGGTCAGCCAACAGTGCAGGGCCGTGGCGCTGCGCGATGGTGATCACCTGCGGATCCAGTCGCTTCACTTTGATCACGATAGTGCCTACCGAAAGAAGTGAGCAACCATGCTGGCGATCAAAAACCTCGTCAAGGAATACGTGCCCGGCAAGCCGGTGCTGCGCGGCATATCGCTCGACATTGAAGGCAGCGACATCACCGCCATCATCGGGCCTTCCGGCACCGGCAAATCCACCCTGATCCGCTGCATCAACCGCCTGGTCGAGCCGACGGCAGGCGAGATCGTGTTCGAAGGCCGCGACGTGGTGCAACTCTCTGGCAGCGAGCTGCGCCTGGCGCGCAGCCGCATCGGCATGGTGTTCCAGGAATACAACCTGGTCGAGCGCCTCAGCGTGATGGAAAACCTGCTCACCGGGTGCCTCGGCAAAACCTCGGCGTGGAAAGCATTCATGCGCAAGTTTGACGCCGACGACATCTGCCGCGCCTGGGAGATGCTCGAAATCGTCGGCCTCACCGGCTTCGCGAACGCGCGCGCCGATTCACTCTCCGGCGGGCAGCGCCAGCGCGTCGGCATTTCACGCGCGGTGATGCAGCGCCCGGCCCTGTTGCTCGCGGACGAGCCAACCTCGTCGCTCGACCCCAAGACCTCGGTCGAGATCATGGAGCTCTTGGCGCGCGTCGCCGAAACCAAGAACATCCCGGTGATCATCAACATGCACGACGTCGATCTCGCGCGGCGCTTTGCGAAACGCATCATCGGCATGGCCGGCGGGCATGTGGTGTATGACGGCCCGCCCGATGGCTTGTCCGACGACGTGCTCAAGACGATTTACGGCGGGGAGAGCTGGCTCCACTGAGCCTGCGTGTGATGAGCACCACTGCCCCGGTCCCCGCCTACATCAAACCGTTCCAGGCCTCGCCGCTGGCGCGCGCCGGCTGGGTGGTGCTGATCGTCTACCTCGCCTGGGCAATGTCGTCGCTGGACTTCAATTACGCGCGCTTCGTCACCGGTCTCGACAACGGCGCGAAGTTCATTCACCGCATGTTCCCGCCCAATTTCGAGCGCTGGGACCTCTTGGTCAAGGGCCTGACCGAATCGCTGCAAATGGCCTTCATCGCGTCCTTCCTGGGCGTGATCATTTCGTTGCCGTTGGGACTGCTGGCGGCGCGCAACCTGATGCCGGTGGTGGTTACCTGGCCGGTGCGCCTGATCGTGATCGCGTGCCGCTCGTTCCACCCGGTGATTGTCGCCATCGTCTGCGTCAAGGCGGTCGGCTTCGGCGCACTCGCCGGCATCATCGCCCTCACGGTGGCGTCGATCGGTTTTGTTGGCAAGCTGTTCGCCGAGGCGATCGAGGAAATCTCGATGAAGCAGATCGAAGCGGTGCGTGCCACCGGCGCGTCGTTCATGAACGTGGTGGTGTTCGGCGTGGTGCCGCAGGTGATGTTCCGCTTCATCGGCTTCTCAGCCTATGAGACCGACGCCAACCTGCGCAACTCGACCATGGTCGGCATTGTCGGCGCCGGCGGCATCGGCGGCACTTTGTTTGCGGCGTTCCAGCGCTTCGACTACGACTATGTGTTCGCCATCGTGCTCTCGATCATCGGGCTGATCATGGTTGGCGAAGTGCTGCAGCTATGGGTCAAAAAAGTGTTCAAGCAATGAGCGCCGCCAATTCGTTGCCGCCCATGCCATCGCCTGGTTTGCAGGGCGATGGCGCCAAAGTCTGGCAGCGCTTCACTTTGGCCGAACGCCTGGCGCGCTTCTCGATCTATTTCGCCATCGTGTTCGCGGTGGCCTGGTCGGTGCATTCGGTCGAGGTGATCAGCGAATTCATCTGGGACGCCCACGTGCAGATTGCCGACATGGGCCAACGCATGTGGCCGATCGCCTGGGGTTTCTATCCCAAGGGCGTACACGAAGCACTGATCGAGACCCTCAACATTGCCGCCGTTTCCACGCTGCTCGGCGTGCTGATGGCAGTGCCGGTGGGTTTTCTTGCGGCACGCAACGCGACGCCGAACCGTTTTCTCAACTACTGCGCCAAGTTCATCCTGGTGTCGACGCGCTCGGTCAACACCTTGCTATGGGCACTGTTTTTCGTCGCCGTGTTCGGGCCGGGGGCTCTGGCCGGCACCCTGGCCATTGCGTTCCACTCGATCGGCTTTATCGGCAAGCTGTTCTCCGAGGCGGTTGAAGACACGCACAAGGGCTCGATCGAGGCCCTCACCGCGGCGGGCGCCTCGAAGCTGGCGCTGATCCAGTACGGCTACTGGCCGCAGGTGAAGCCGACCTTCTGGGCGATCGCGCTGTTTCGCTGGGACATCAACGTGCGCGAATCCGCCGTGCTCGGTCTGGTCGGCGCCGGCGGTCTCGGCATGGCGCTAGACACCGCGATCAATCTGTTCCAGTGGGATCGTGTCGCGCTAATCCTGGTGACCATCTTTGCCGTGGTGATCATTGCCGAAATCGTCGTTACCGAAGTGCGCAAGCGCATCATCTGAGCCGCACGAAAAGTCTCGTTCGCAGGCCCGCATGCCGTCAAACCCCGATCCTGCCGCCGCCGCACGAAGCGCCCGGCCCGACGCGCTGGCAGTCGCCTTGGTCGATGCCCGCGCGCAAACGCTGAAAAGCTTTGACGCCTGGGCCGCGGCGCTGCCAAACCTTGCCGTACCGCAACGCGACGAACTCAACCCGCCGCTCTGGGAGCTTGGGCACATCGGCTGGTTCCAGGAATGGTGGACCACGCGCAATCCGCAGTGCACGCGCGGCGTGGCTGCCGACCCGGATGTGGTGCGCCCGGCGGCTATCCTGCCCGGGGCCGATGCGCTGTATGACTCCGGCCGGGTGGCGCATGCGACACGTTGGGGCCTGCCCCTGCCCGATGCTGCGGCAACGCGCGCGTATCTTGCCCAGTCGCTTGACGCGACGCTGGCGCTGTTGGCTGCGACGCAGGCGGTGGGCAAGGTCGATGACACCAGCCTGTATTTTTATCGCCTGTGCCTGTTCCATGAAGACATGCACAACGAAGCGGCGCGTTACATGGGCCACACCCTTGGTGTGCCGATGCCGGGGGTAGCACCGGCGCGCGCTTGCACGGAGGGCGTTATTGAGTTGAGCAAGGTGCTGCACCGGCTTGGCTGGCCGGGCCCGGGCTTCGCCTTCGACAACGAGTTGTGTGGCCATGATGTCGAGGTGCCCGCCTGCGAAATCGATGCTTCACCGGTCAGCAACGCGCGCTTCGCCGCTTTTGTCGATGCCGGCGGCTATGCCAATGCGGCGTACTGGAGCGAGTCGGGTCGCGCCTGGCTGGCGGGCATGGGCCGTACCGCACCGCGCTTTTGGCGCCGCCATGGCACCGGCTGGCAGCGCCAATGGTTTGGCCAATGGGTCGAACTCGAGCCGCAGTTGCCCGCAATGAACCTCAATTGCTTCGAAGCCGAAGCCTGGTGCACTTGGGCCGGGCGCACCTTGCCGACCGAAGCGCAGTGGGAACACGCGGCGCTGACCATGCCGGATTTCCAGTGGGGCGACGTGTGGGAATGGAGCGCCGACGCATTTCGCCCCTACCCCGGCTTCACGCCGCATCCGTACCGCGACTACTCGGCGCCATGGTTCGAATCACGAAGATTACTCAAGGGCGCGTCGATCGCCACCGATGCGCGGATGCGCCATCCGCGCTATCGCAATTTCTTCACGCCGGAGCGTGATGACATCTTCGCGGGGTTTCGCTCATGCAGCCAGTGACTGTTGTCGAGAGCAAGGATTTGCTGGGTGCATGGCACCTGGTGAGCTGGTCCCTGGTCTATGCCGATGGCCGGCCATCGGAGTTTCCGCTGGGTGTAGACGCCGTCGGCATCATCATGTACACCTCAGATGGCCATGTGAGTGCAACATTGATGCAGAAAGAGCGCCCCGCCGTAGCGCCCATATCCGATGCCGACAAGGCGGCCGCCTATTCCCAAAGCTTTGCCTATGCCGGGCGTTATGCAGTGCGTGATGGCGCTGTTTTTCACTCCATCGAAGTCGCAACCAACCCGGCCCTGATTGGCATTACCTCCACGCGACATATCGAAATGTCACGCGACCGGTTGATTCTCTCCGGGCCTGACTTCGCAGCCGGCAGCCCGCGCACGCAGCGCATCGAGTGGCGCCGCGCGTGAAAAAATTCTCGCATCCGTGGGGTTCAAGTCAATTTGCTTTAAAGCGGAGTTGAAATCCTTTCGGTTGTGAGGATTTTCCCGTCGGTTATTAATACAGCAGGTGAATCTCGTTCCCGCCATTCCGCCAGTGCCCTATCGGTTGGTGCCAGCCGATAATTGATCAGCCAATCCACCTAGTTCCGGTCTTATATTGACTCGGGTGTTTGACTCGACGTGCCCGGCCGCTTATCCCTAGACGCTTGTTCAATCAACAGCGTTACGCCTCTGGTCAAAAAATTAAACCAGAACTGGTGGTCAATACTCAACCGGCGCCAACAGTTGGGTCACTTTATCAATGGAGTAGGCGCACTCCAGCTGCGCAGACGTCCTTTTTCAATTTCCCCAAGTGCCGGGCGTCGCCACACGTATTCGCCGTCGTCATCGTCGAACGAGGGGTCTGTCAGGTGGGATTGGATGTGGTCTCTGAGGCCGGCCGCGTTGGAAGCCAGCGACGTAGGAATACTCGTACCGACAAATCTGAGGAACAATCGGCCATCCGGCGCGAACCTGCTTCGTGCAAGCATGTAATCGGGTGAAGGGTGATGCGTGCGAATCAGGTTGATGTTCCAGAATTCCTGGTCGCCAATACGCACCGTGAAAGCGCGAAAACGATGACGGTCTCCGTTTATGAACTCTAGCTGAACAAGGTACTCGGTTTGATTAAAAGGGAGAACGGAAACAAGCGCAGACGCTTCCTTGCGTTTCGGATCGTCCAAAACCCAATCCCCCATCAGCCTGTTGTCAAAGCCGTGTTGCTGCGGAGTGCCCAGCGGCACCTTGAAATCGTAAGGGCAGCCTGTCAGAAGAGTCACTAGCAGTACGACGGAAAGACATTTGGCGAAATGCCGCATCGACGCGTTCCTTGATGATTGGACCGGTTATCCAAGCAACAAACAAAGTATCACTATCGTTACCGGTACGAAAAGGATCGCAACCATTACCGCCCCTTTTTGTTTCCCATTCAGTGCGGCAGACCAAGTCCCGATATCGTTGAAGCGAATTCCGGTCACAACTTCCCATAGAAAGGCAAGGCAAAGGGCCGCAGCGACGACCGTGGCATTAATATTCTCGAAAGCAAACACACCAAATATGCAAGCTGCAATTTTTAATACGCCTAGAATTCTGACCTTTGTTCGCTCATTTTTCATTATCAGATTCGCCTTAACAGTCGAGACCTAAAACCGATTGGATGCGGCCTGGGGGCGGGCGGCAAATTATTTAAGCAGCCAATTTGGAAGAGAAGGCAAAAATGCAGTCTGGACAAACCGATGCACGACAAGTGGAAGACGACAGTGAATCTCTCATCAAGGGGTTGCAACTGCGTTTCCGGATTGTTTTGGTGCTTGCATTATCACTAATCGCGTGTGGTCTTGCGTTTTTTGATTCAGGCACCGGCCGTGCAGGGGCAGGAACCTGGATGCTTTTGATCGGGATCCTGCTGTTACCTGGTGCGATTTGGTTGCATAGCCAGCGTAAGGAGCTTGCAAAAAAAGGCGCTTCTCAACCAATTCAAAAATCTGAAATTGCTAATCAGGACTCCTCACCGCAATCAAAATCGCTCATCTGGATTGTGGCAAGTCGCGGGATCGTCGCCGGGGCTATCGCTGCTGCCGCTGTCCTTGAACCGATCTTGGTTCTGTTGTTGGGAGTCATGGCTGGTGCAGCGCTGCTCATGGCAGTTATTGGTACGCGGACTACAGCCCGTGTGCGAATGATCAAGTTTGCCATTTATGGGGCGGCTGCCATACTGGCTTATGTCCATATGTCAGGTGAACTAAGCAAGGCAGACGTTGAGGTGGACGTGCTGGCGGGAAAATTGGAGGAATACAAGCGGCGATACGGCGTATATCCTGAAAAGTTGGACGCCATGATTCCAGAGTTGATTCCGTCGATTCCAAAGCCCGGATTGGGTCTTTTTTACTCAAGGGAGAATGGCTCCAAATCATACTCGTTGAGCTATAGAAGATCTGCAAGAAGCTTATGCAATTACACGCCTGAACAAAAACTCAAGTGCCACAGCATGGATTGACGATCGACCTGACGATAGCCTTCGATGGCTTTCCCCACAAAATGCTCAGATACGACCTGAATAGTTCCGAATTTGCCAAGCGCGTTCGAGCTTCCACTTCTAAGCCGGGTTCGTGCGACTTGGCGCGGCGATATTTCCAATGATCATTGTGCGCATTCTCGGCGTTGTTCTCGTGTTATTGGCCCTGGGTACCGGATTGATCTGGTATGACGAGGCTCCCGACCCTGAAATGCAAGAGCGCTTTCAGGGCCGTCCTCGTGTAGCGGATGAGAGCAATTTGTACCTTGCCTCTGTGGGTGTCCGAGTCGTGGGGTCCGAGCCCCTCCATGTACTTGGCCGGCGTTTGATGTCCCAGAATGCGGAGACGCTTTCCCTGCCCCCGGCGCATCGGAAGTTCTATCAGTACCAAGGAGCACAATGCAAGGCGATACCCCCGTCCGGGGAATATTCTTGCTTGTTTGCGGCGCGAGCTGTAACCGATAGAACGCCGATTGAGAATCAACTTGCAGAGCGATATCGCGCCCTGCGTTCGTACAACCACTACGCTACAGAAATTGATCAAATCAACCGGGCGTGGGTGCCCGAGTTGTTGCCAGCGCAGCAGGCATACATAGCGGCGCATCTTGCGGTGGAAGACAAACAACCCATTCCTGTTGCAGAGCTAGTGGCGGATACGCAATTTTTGCGTGACGCGATGGCGGCAAGCGATTCGCTCTTATCCCGCGGTATTTTTTCGATTGCATTGGAACGGAACTATCGACTTGTCTCTGAGGTTGTTGCAACAGGCACCGTGGCACACGACGTTCTGGCTCCCTTGTTCAATCCACTGCCAGCCAAAGCTACGAATCTGAAATCGCTGCTACCCATGCTTTACATGGAGAAGCTAAGGGAAAACCAAAGGGTCCGGCGCATGTTATTGCAGGGTGACGACCCTTACGCTGCTGAAGGTGACATCGGCGCGGTCATGGGCTTGAAAGTTCCAGCTAGTTCGTTTGCGCGCCGCATCAAGGCGCTCCAATTGAAGCCGGTCTATCACATCAACCGGTTGCTCGAATTGGGGCGCGGGGCATCTAGCGCCAACACCAGATCAGGGC
Organism: Burkholderiales bacterium; assembly: GCA_947473125.1. GTDB lineage: Bacteria > Pseudomonadota > Gammaproteobacteria > Burkholderiales > JAEUOS01 > CANJDH01. The sequence continues at coordinate 37,879 of CANJDH010000019.1, read as the reverse complement.
TGGCAGAAACTCTCATGGGTTTTCTGAATGCCGGCAGCGAGGGCGTATTGGATACCACCCCTCTATCGGTAGACAACTTGAAAAGCTTTGAAAAGCTAATACAGGATCTGGATCGCTATATCTCGCTGATATCAATTGTCAGCCGACTCGCGCAGGGCAGCAATGAGGTCAATCCGGAGAGCGTTTTGCAGGATGTAAGGCATTTGCTGCCGGAAGACGCCCTCTCTCAAAAAGTTCAATGGGACGCTGGGCGTCACGCCTTCTTTTTTGACCCTGCGTCCGCCATATGGCGCCACAGAGCCAAGCAGGCCGGGCATGGTGTGTTGGTGCAGGTCCCCTTGCGCCTGGTGGCTGTGACTGAGGCTGATCAATGGCAGGGTTACTCCGCACGCTGTTTGTCTGGCCGGTGCGAGCTGGTGCGTGCAGGAGAGACGCCGATTTTGGCACGACGTGGCTTGCGTCTTAAAGAAGACACAAAGGCGTTTTATCCGGAAATCGGTACCGTTATTCCCGGAAAATTTGTCGAGATACGGACGCTCAATCAAACGGTCAATGGTGACTGGACTGAGAACAGCATACGACTGCGAGTCAAAGGATAGGGTCGTGGTTCGAATGCTCAATGATGGGACTTTATGCCAGCCGATGAGCGCCTACGAAATTCGCAGTTATCCAAACCGATTGTGTGTGATTTCGCCTAAATATTTTTCTCGGACGAGGAGTTGGCCTTGAAACTCTTGCGATGTTTGGCTTTTTTGGTGTACCTGTCTTTCTGCAATGCGTTGGCTTTTGGGCAGACTACGTCGGAGCAGCCGCTCGCGGATGATGCCGACATCGAGCTAGTGCAGAAGCTGGCGAACTCGGGTAACCCAAATGCGATGGCTGTGCTGGGAGCACGCTACGAGCAAGGCCGGGCAGGCGCGCCTCAAAGCTTTGCAAAAGCATTCGAGTGGTATCAAAAATCGGCACAGACTGGAGCAATCACAGGAATGGCCGGTTTGGGGGCCTTGTATCTAAACGGACAAGGCATTTCCCGAGACCTCGATCAGGCAAGAATTTGGCTGACCAGAGCTGCGGAGGCTGGAAACGGCCGTGCCATGAACGCGATGGGAGTTCTTTATCGCTATGGGTGGGGGGGGCTGGCCAAGGACGATGCCCAGGCGCTGGTGTGGTTTCGAAAAGCGGCTGCCGCCGGTGAGGCGCGCGCATTCGCTGCCATGGGAGTTGCATATTCATTTGGCATCGGGGTTGCGAAGGATGAGATTGAAGGTTTGGCGTGGCATCGCAAAGCGGCAGCGGCGGGCAACGCGGAGGGTATGACCTACGTGGGAACTTTCTATGAAAATGGCGTGGGTGTCCTCAAGGACCCCGTGGAGGCGGTGGCTTGGTATCGCAGGGGGGCTGCTGCATTCAGTCCTGCGGGGATGTATCAACTTGGTCGCGCCTATGCAAACGGCGTTGGCGTTGCTAAGGATGTCGTCGAGGCGGTGTCGTGGTATCGCAAGGCAGTTTCTGCAGGTAGTCCGGAGGCGATGTTTCAGCTCGGTCAGCACTATACGGCTGGTGTTGGTGTTTCAAAGGATGATGTGGAGGCGATGTCCTTGTATCTGAAGGCTGCAAATGCCGGCAACGTCGACGGAATGAACAGAGCGGCCCTGATGTTGTCGTCGGGGATCGGCGCAACAAAAGACCATGCAGAAGCGGTGGCTTGGTATCGAAAGGCAGCGGCTACTGGCAACGCTGAGGCGATGTATCACTTGGGCCAGCACTATATGATGGGTTGGGGTGTCACGCAAGATTTCGCGGAGTGCGTGTCCTTGTATCGGAAGGCAGCAGCTGGGGGTAATGTGTCTGCAATGTACTTTCTCGGGGAGTGGCTGTTTTATGGGACTACCGGTCTACCAAAAAATGAAGCCGAAGGGATCGAATGGGCGCGCAAGGCTGCCGCGTCCGGCACTGGATTCATGGTTAAGAGTCACCAGAAAATGCTCGCGGAAGTCGCCGCACGAAGTGGCAACGGAAATACAAGTTCTGCCCAAGCTGCGAGCGCTGCCAACAACACCGGTTCTGCTTCCGCAAGCGCTGGCAGTGCGCCAGCCCGGAACGATGGCGCCGATTTTATGAATGCGGCCGGTCGAGCTTTATTTGCCGGATCAATGTCGAAAATTATGGAGCAGGCGGGCAACAATACCGCTGCACGAATGGTCGCTGAGGCTACTAACGCGTATGTTAATCAGGGTCTGGCTGGTCAACCTGTGGGGCAGGGAGGCGCGGCTGTATTTGGCGGAATTGTTGGTAACGCGATTGCTGGTGGAGGAAGTGGTGGGTCAGGGGGATCTGAGGGAGGCGCAAATCGGGCAATGGCCACTCCTGCCGCCACCTCCAACTCACCGGGTGGCGGCAAAACTGCCACGCCGGCGCAAATCGCTGCGGCCAATGCGTGCAAGGCCAGTTCAAGGGTCGATACGGGCAGCCCGCAGACCGATGTGCTGTGTTCCCAGGCGACTTATGGCATGTGTGTGACCCGGGACACCGGGTTTCCCCAGTATGCGCAGCAGGCCAAAGTGACCTGCGACATCATCAAAAGTAGTTATGGCGCGAATATCTGCCGGGCGACCTGCAGCGCACTTTCCCGAATGCCCTAGGCGTGATTCCCGGCGATGATCGTTGAACCGTATTGAGGAATCAAATCGCGGCTATGGCAGAGAGGCGTTTGATCCGGACGTGCGAAATTGATTCGACCGGGTGTTGTGGAGGCTACGGTCCTCCATCCGCCCAGAATTTGCGCTTTGAACGCAAAGAATGTGGAAGGCGGGTTTACTGTAACGGCAGCTCTGATATCAAAAAAAGTATCCCATGTGCGTTGGCAACCGTGGAAAATTGATGGATCTGCATGGCTGTGCAACGGATAAGTGAATCGCCCCGGTTAACGTATTCGAAAGCCCGTCTGAAATGCCTGAACTATTTGATCTCATCGCCGTCGCCGTTATATTTGGGTCCATAGTTATTTGGTTGCTGAAGCGCCGGCCAAAAAGTGCAGCCGCGCGTACCGCCTTTATATGGATAGGCCCACGTCCAATTGCGGGTGAATCTCTTGCCCGGTATCACCTGCGTTGGGCACGCTTCTCCTTCGGATGTTTCATTGCATTCTCCTTAACGTTGTGCATTTACTTGTTCGTTGAGTCGCGCGAGCCAAGTCTTGTTGACCCGTCGTGGATGGCAATACCGCGCGCCGTACTCGGGATCCTGGGTATCCCCTCTGTCTTCGGAGCACCGATGGCTGCCATAGCGACAGTCGGTTTCGCCGCAAAGGCGGGCATAGCGAGATTGCTTGGACGGTAATGCCCGCAATACCGATCACCAAACCCCGGGTGATTCTACTGACAGCATTGCTGCTTCTTACTAATAAGACGTGGGCAGGTCCGTTTGAGGATGCCGTCTCCGACCAAGGGCGGGGCGACGACGCGGCAGCGTTGTCAGGCGGAATTTTTCTCCAGCGATCATAGTGTTGGACGACGGCCTGCTGGGCCGGCCGCGCCAGGACCAACCCTTCGCTATCGTCGCGCGAATGGTGTAGTCCTGATACGCAGGCAGGGCTACAGCGGCGACAACGCCGATGATACTTACCACGAGCATCAGTTCGATCAGTGTGAAGCCACGCTGACCAACGTGCGATAGCCGCCCCCCACGCTCTCACCTATTCTGGCTATGTACACAGCAATCGTTTTCAGATATCGTCCTTCCGTCAGTCAAAAGTGCTCAAGGACATTCGCATGCAACACAATTGCCCACGCGATGGCAGCCTCCTGAATCAACATGAAGACGCGCAACGGGCAATGTGGAGTTGCGGCGTCTGCCACGGTGGATTTCTGAAGCCGCCTGCGGACCAGGACATCATGTCTCGCTGCAAGCCGCTTGAGCGGGAGGAGTTTGAGCCTCCCATTTGTTGCCCGGAGGACGGGACGGATCTCACGCTCGTGGAGATGGCCGGCGTGTCCATAGACATCTGCCCGACCTGCAATGGGATCTGGCTGGACGACGGCGAAATTGAAAAGCTGCAGGGCACGGGACTGCCCGGAACGGGGTTGCAAGGCAGCGACGGCTTGATTGCCGTTGCCGGCATGGCCGCAAGCGGGGTTGCCATGGCCGCAGGCGAGATTGCAGATGCAGCGACAGATGGCGCGGCAGATGAAGCAGCGTCAGGCCTCCTTTCAATGGTGTTCGATGCGCTGTTTGATCTGTGAACGGGCGTTCGGGTGATGGTCGTCAACATCGATTTTTCCCGTTTGCCCATTCCGCATTTGTGCCTCATCAGTAGTAAGGAGTACGGCCATATTTAGGGCAGGACTGCCCTGGCGATTCGGCATCAAGATTTAGCAGGGCCCATAGCAAATAAACTTAAAAAGGGGAGGAAGAATGAAAGGGCTTAATACTTTGTTGTCGTTTCAAGGTCGGATTTCACGTTCGACTTTTTGGGCTGTCGTCTTGATGAACATTATCTTCCTGGTGATTTTGGGAGTTGTGGCAGATGTGATGGAGTTAAAGAGTGATAATGAACAAGCAGCCGTTGGGTTGACTTATCTGGTTGCAGCGTTTTGGATCAATTTGGCGACGCAATTCAAGCGGTGGCACGATCGTGACCGCTCCGGATGGATGATCCTTTTCAATCTTGTTCCGTTCGTCGGCTGGCTGTATTGCCTGTTCGTACTGGGTTTTTTGAAGGGAACATCGGGTGCCAACCAATACGGCCCCGATCCCCTGGCTGCTGCGGAGTCATCGCCACCCTGATTTCAGTTCTCCTCCTGTCGTAACGAACGCTCGTACAGTGATTTGTCTCGATGGTACGCCAGCGCCCGGCGTGGAGTCCAAGGGGCAATTCAGCAAGACTCTCTTATTGCTGCCTACTCTTTGCCTCGAAGGAGCAGGTGGTCATAGGTTCTGCTTTTATCTGGCTCAATTTGCCGAGGAGGCTTCACTTGCGTTTCGTGCAGCCAAACGGCGCTGCGCGGGCAGTACGCCTTTGCGGAAACAGAGGCAATAGGGAAACGCTCAGGGCAATACAAAGTGGGAACTCTGCGCCGCCGTGGGAGTGGCGCGGCAAGCAAACCGAAGGGAAAAAATGAAGCGACCACTACTGACAGCTTTGCTGCTTCTTTCTCTTACCAATACGGCGTGGGCGGGAATACTATCGATTAAGGTCCTCCTAAACGAGATCTACCTTGTCGGCGTGATATTAATTTTTGTGGTGATACCGCTCGTCTTTTACTGCTTTGATCTGTTGGTCCGATTGTTGAAGCAAATCATGGTTGGATCGGACCCTGAAAGTGCGTCGAAAAGCACGAATCAAGAATTGCCTCCCCCCCAAAAGAATCGCCCTTCGCCCATTTCTGGCGAATCGGATATTGACAAAATTCAAGATTTCTTCACTCAAGCTTTTTTCTGGGGCGGGATCGCTTTGGCAATCGGGGGGGCGGGTTGCCTTGCCTGGAAGTGGGAGCATCCTGAGGCAGGGATTGAGATTTGGGGGATCGGACTCATCACTTTTGCATTCGGAGTCATCGGTCTTTACTTGGGCTATAAAACGGTACTGATTCCCAAAAACAATCGCAAAAATAGGCGGGGTAAGCGAAATAGTTGGAAGCGCGCCAGCTGACGGCTTCGTATTGTTAGATTTCCGAGCAGGCTCAAAAATCGGGGCGATTCAAGTCGCGAGTTGGAGAACACGCTATGCAGCATCGCATCATCGGTAACACCATGCCAGTCCTTGAGATCGGTCTCGACAACGGCGAAAAGGTTTTTGCCGAGAGCGGCGAACTCGCTTGGCTTTCCTCTACGGTCCAGATGCAAACCAGCACAAGCGCCGGCGGACAAGCGAGTGGGTTTTTCGCGACCTTGGGGCGGGTGATTTCGGGTGGGTCTCTGTTCATGACCGAATACACCACGGAGGGTGGCCCGGGAACCGTGACCTTCGCGACGAAGATGCCTGGCCAGATCCAGCGACTTGATGTCAGCCCTGAAATGACCTACATGGTTCACCGGCACGGCTTCATGTGCGCGGTCAACGGCGTTCAGCTAGAAGTCGGCTTCCAGCGCAAATTCGGCGCCGGGGTGTTCGGTGGGGAAGGCTTCACCATGCAGAAAATTTCCGGACAGGGGATCGCGTTCGTCGAGCTTTATGGTGAAGTCATTACTTACGACCTCGCCGCAGGCGAGACGATGCGCTGCCTACCTGGTTTCTGCGGAATGTTCGAGCAGACGGTGACCATGTCGGTCACGACTGTGCCCGGACTGGCAAACAAATTGTTCGGCGGAGACGGGATTTTTCTGCTGGCCCTGACCGGACCAGGGAAGATCTGGTTGCAGTCGATGACGCTGCCAAACCTGGCACACGCGATCTCCCCATACCTGCCCGACGAAAAGTAGAGGGCGCCGCTTGAAGACTCCGCGGACTCGTTAAATCGCCCCGGGTTTCGTGGACGCTGTCGTGTATGAGAAGACGAGCGTTACTTCGGGGTAGAAAATTTTTCGCCACTACCGGGTTGACGAGCACTCAAATCGTAACGTCCTATCCCATCCCCATCACATACGTACCAGCTAGTGCTGTCGTCTTGCTTGACCTTAAAAGCCACGCCGCACGACCAGCTACCGTTAGAACGCCTCAAGCAATATTGCATGTCCACTGGCTCTGAACAGCTGTTCTTTATTCGCATTGAAGTACTGAGTGTGCTGTTGCACTGCCCCCCGCGCTTAAAGTCGTACATTTTGACGCAGTCGTCTTTTGAGCCCGCTAACAAATGATTTGCCTGAAAACAAAGGATCAATGTAAGAGCAACTTTTGCGGCGTTAGCGCCAATTCTTGAGGGCATAGTAATTCCTTGAGAGTTAAGTAAGCCGGATTGACTACAAATGACGTACATCAGCGGGAACACCCCGCATGCTTACGCCTCCTCCGCCAATTTCTTCAACAAACTGATTGATTGCGGCGTTCATTTGGCTGCGGGAGGCATTTGTCAATACCCGAGCTTTAAATTGTGCTTTTCCCAAAGCGCGCTGCCTACCGCACGAGCGTCGTTCGCTGCCTTTTCCAATGGGGAAACGTGCAAATATGCATCGTTGCCTATCACGAGAGCGACTCGCTGGGTGAACGATGAGCCCTCATTTGAAGTGTCGCTTTGACTCCGAGCGGGAACGGCGACGGCAAATAAGGTTCCGAATAGGCTGCACATCGCGACAAAGCGAGTCCAATTCTTAGTGAACTGGCGCGGAGTCATTGTGTCGCGGCAGAGGTGAGGGATGGCTGAATGCAGAGATTACACAATTTCCTGTTCAACGGCGATCCGCGCCTCTAGACCGCCCCGCAGACTCCCGAAATTCTGGTCTCTAAAATGCAAAAAGCCCACCGTCTGACCAGTGCCCTAGGAGCAACCACTCTCCGGAAACTCGGCGCGCTGGCTATCGAGAGCTATACCTGTGTTCGAGCTTCGCAGCCTGCCGTACCAAAGGAACCAGGCAGGACTGCAGTACCCGCGGCGTGTCGGACACCCCGGTATTCCAGACGCAGCTTATGCAGGCGAGGACGCCGTCATCTCCCAGGACCGGTACTGCGAACGCCGACAACTGCGCGTCTTCATCAGCATCTGGCCCGCTGTAAAAGGGGTCCCGCAGCCCGTACCCGCGCTCGCGTACCGCTGCCAATTCAGGCAGCGCTGCGGTCCGGCGTGCCTGAAACGACGCTCCAGAGGGGATCAGTTGCTTCAGGAGCGCATCTCTCTCACGTGTTCCGGTGAACGCAAGCCAGGTGCGTCCCATCGCGGAACGAAGCATGTCGATCTCGTGCCCGATTACCGCCCGGCGCCATGTCTTCCCGAACATTGCACGATTGCTGGCGACTACGCGCATCCTCGGCCCGTGACGAATCGCGGCGTCGGAAGGCCAAGGCAGCGCGCGCGCCAGTTCTGCCAGGGTCTCGTCCAGACGGACCAACAAGGACAGTGAGGCCGCTGAATCGCCGACGGCTGTCGCCCCCAGGGTGCAGGCGACCCACTCCCCATTCCCGCCAATCCTGCGCGCCTCCCCGCAGCGCTCCAGCGTGGCGAGAATCCTCAGAAGCGAAGCTTTCGGAAAACCTGTGGCGCGATGCAAGTCCGCTAGCCCCGTGCTGGAGCCCCCGGACAACAGGCGCCTCACCTCGAGTCCGCGCGCGAGGCTGTTGATCGTTTTGACACTCAATGACGCCATTTGTCACGCAAGGGGTGTTTCACACGGTGAAACGATACCTTGTGTGCGCGCCGCGTCAAGCCCTATTGTTCCCGTTCGAGCCCCCAAACGAGGATTCATGATGTCCGAACCAGTCAAGGTTACGATGCTCGGCACCGGCGCCGCACTGGCCGATCCGGACCGCGGGCATGCGGCCGTGCTTCTTAGCGCCGGCACGCGGCACTATCTCCTCGACATCGGGCACGGCGCCACCCGGCAGCTGGTGCGCGCCAATGTGAATCCGGCAGAGGTGCACCATGTCTTCATCAGCCATCTGCACTTTGACCACATGGAGGATTCGGCCTACTTCCTGATTGCTTCGTGGATGGCGAACCGCCGGGTCAAGCCGACGATTTTCGGCCCGCCGGGAACCCGCGACTTCATCGACCATCTGCTCGAGAATGGCGCCTTCAAGCTCGATATTGCGGCGCGCGCACGTTATCGCCAGCGTGCGGAATCCATGGAGATGATCCGGCCCGCTGTGGTCGAGTTCGGGCCCGGCCTCATCTACGCCGACGAGCACATTCGCGTCCATGCGGACTATGTGGACCACATCGAACCCGAGATCCTGCATTGCTTCGGGTTTCGCGTGGAAATCCAGGATCGGGTCATCGCCTATTCGGGTGACACCAAGCCTTGCGACACCATGCGCCGCTTTGCTGCCAACTGCGATCTGCTGATCCATGAATGCACGTTTCCGGAAGAGGCGCTGGCGTTCCGGGCCAAGACGCAGATAGGAACCAACGACCATACCAGCCCGCTCGAGCTCGGGAAGCTCGCGGCCGGAGCGGGTGTCAAGCAACTGGTGGCGACGCACTTCGGTCACTTCGACACCACCAATCCCGTCCTCAAGGGCTATCTGCAGCACCACATGCCGATCGAACTGGTAGGGCCGGGGTTCATGGAAAGTGTCGTGCGCGACATCCGCAAAAACTATCCAGGCCCCCTACATCTTGCACACGATTTGATGCGCATTGACTTATAGGCCGCAGCCGGCCAAAGGAGAGCACGCATGACCCGAAACCTTCTCGTTCGCGCTTTTTGCGGCGCGCTCATCTTTGCCTCTGTCTCCCTGAGTGCGCAGACCTGGCCTGACCGTCCAATCAAGTGGATCGTGCCGTACGGCCCCGGATCGATGGGCGACAACGTCGCCCGCTTGCTTGCCGAGGAGTTGCGTTCTTCGCTCGGGCAGGCCGTCGTCGTGGAAAACCGTGCCGGAGCGGGCGGCAATCTTGGAAGTTCACTTGTTGCGCGCGCGAGCCCGGACGGCACCACTTTTCTAATTGCCGCCACCAACAATCTGGTCGTTAACCAGTTTCTCTACAAGAAGCTGGACCATGATCCATTGAGCGCGTTTGTGCCGGTCACGTTCCTGGTCAACGTTCCCTCAGTGCTTTTTGTGCACCCTTCCACCGGCCGCAATTTCAAGGAGTTCAGCGCCACTGTTGCAGAGAAAAAGGGCAAACTCAACTACGGCTCGCCAGGGGCGGGCACTACGCCGCACTTGTCGATGCATGCGCTCGACCAACTCCTCGGAGGGAGCATGACCCATATTCCCTACCCCGGGGCGGCCCAGGGTGTCCTGGCGCTTCTTTCCGGTGACCTGCAGGCCTATATGGGTGGTGCCGGTCTCGCCGTGCAACATGTTCAGGCCGGCAAGGTCAACGCGATTGGCGTATCAAGCGACAAGCGTTTGACGGTACTACCCGATACCCCGACGTTCGCCGAGATCGGCCTGGGTACCTTGAAGGCATCCAACTGGTGGGGGCTGGTCGCACCGAAGAACACGCCGCCTCAAGTTATTCAGAAACTAAACGAGGCCGTGCAAGCGGCCCTGCGCCAGCCCGGAGTTCTTGAGCGCTTTGACAAGCTGGGCATTCAGGCGAACCCGGTCCCGGCCTCCACGATGAGCCGGCAACTGCAGGAAGAGGCAGCTTTCTGGAAAAAAGCAGTTGCCGAAGCCGGGGTTACACTGGACTGATCTTTGGCAGAGCGCGTTCTCAAGTCGACACCACTTCCTATCGCCCGGAAACCCGCTACCACCAACGATCTTCGTGCAATTGCCCTCTGCTTAACCGGACACTCAGATCGTGGGTGCCTTTCTGCTCAAGGGGGAAATCAGATTGCCGTGCGCTGCGTAGTGCCTGTCGCGTTGCTCTGAGGCGCCGTCGATTATTTGAGGCGGCTCGTCATTTCATTGATCACGTTGTACACGATGGCCCGTAAGCACCGAAGTTCTCCCGCAAAGCTTGCTGCAAGCTCGGGGCGTTGAGCGATAAGCCCGGCATTTTCGGCCTCGATGGAGCGATACAGATCCTGTGCCGAATCTGAAATGCGCCCTCTCACTTGCTCAAGCAATCGCATTGCGGTTGCCTTCTCGATACGCATTGCAGCGCCAGCCGCGAGCAAGTGATTCTTTGTCAGCTCGCCGAAACGCTCGACCTCCAGGAGCGGCCATGCGAGGCGTGATTGATCTGGCCAGCCCTGTTGGCCAAATGCAGGTGAGTCATAGCAGGCCGTGCTGAGCAGATCGTAGTGCGGCGCCAGCGCGATGCCTTCATGGCTCACCAGAAAGCTCAGGTTTTTAAGATGCGCGTCACCATTGCCGGTGAGCACATTGAATACCAGCCAGCTGAACAGGCGCGTGCGCGCCACGGCCGGACTGCGACATGCGTTGGCGATGGCAACGAGGTTCTCCATGCCGCCCTCGACATATTTGTACGTGCCGGCGAGGCCGAGCAGTTGGCAAGCATCGATGGCGTGAAGGCGCTTCCATTCAGAGCCGTCAAGCAATCGGTCAAAGCGATCAACCAGATATACCGGCTGCGGCACATAGCGTCGATGCACTTCCGGCACGGCGAGGCCGAGCATCCGCGCCAATCGCATCACGAACCATTCATTGACAACCGAGTGGGGATAGTCGCCGCCGGTATGGTCGGGTTTGAGAATGTGCGTCGAAGGCAATGCGCCGGATGGCTCGAACAGCTTGCCATCGCGCAACACGACAGCCAGCTTGTGCTGTGCCCCCGCGAGTGACATGCGCTTGATTGCGGCATGGGTCAGCGGCACTTTCGGCAACTGTTGTATGCGCACCGACAAATCGGCATCGGTCAGGGGCCTCAGTTCGCCAGGTGCCTGTGCCGCAGCTTCGGGTGGCAACAACGTGAGCGAACCCGCCGATTCCGCCCCGTAGTGGGCCAGCAAGCCGAACGCATCGGCGCGATCCAGTTTGGCGTCACCGGCGAGCAAGGTTCTCTGCACGTCCTCGGGCAGCAGATTGTCGAAATACCACTGGACCGGTCGAAGGGACGCACCGTCCACCAAGGGCGCGGCATCGAGTGGCAATTTTGGGCTGAGTGCAAACCGATGCGGACTGTTCAGCCAATTCTGGCTGTACTGAAACGACCAGAGGCCATTGACCTCGCGCAGCTCACCAACCTGCCGCTCATTGATGAGCGCGACAAGCGCGCGCTCCGTCATGCCCGGCCGCGCCTCGCCATTTCAGCGTCGAGGCGCTCGGCCACATCGTCAGGCACATCGAGCATAACCCGCACGCCCAAACCCTGAAGCACTTGAAACAGCTTGCCCCATTGAACTCGCTCTGCGCCGCGCTCAATCTTGCCAAGAAAGTTTTCGCTCACGCCGATGCTGCCGGCGGCGTCGTCCTGGCGGATCTTCTGTGTCTTGCGCGTTGCGCGTACCACTGCGCCCAATGTTGATGCCTGATCCAAGGGTATATGCATATAGAATCCTTATGAATGCGAGGATTTTATACGACTTTCGGTTGAAACAGAGAAATCCTTACGAATGAGAGGATTATTTGTCTGATAGGCAATTAAGATGAATTTATCCTCAAGTATGTAAGGATAATTTTTGAAGAAATGTTGTCATTCGCCACCGTCAGCGAAAAAGTCGGCTGGAGTGGCCGTGCGTCAAGCGCCGCTGGATTTGAACGGGTTCAGCACCGCCACATCAAAGCCGGCGAAGTCCGCCACGTTGCGGGTCACCACTGTCAGTTTGTGAATGCGCGCCGTGGCCGCGATCATCGCGTCTTCGTAGAGCGTGTCGGAGCGTGTGTGCATCAGCTTCGCCCACATGCGGTGTGCCGGGCCATCCATCGGCAGCACGTTGTAGGCGCCTGCCATTTGGTCGAGCCAGCGTTCAAGCTCAGCCGCTTTGGCGCTATCCTGATCGCGCGTGGCCTCGATGCCGGCCTGAATCTCACCCAGTGTCACGGCCGACAAATGCAGATCGGTTTCATCCACCGAAGTGATCCACGCCAGCACGGCGCCATGCGGTTTGGGCCGGCGCAATTCCGAAACCACATTGGTATCCAGAAGGTACATCGCCGTTACCCGAGTGGCTCAGGCTTGCGCCGCCGCGCCCTGCCACGTGGCGGCACCAGGTATTCCATGCGCGCATCCTCAGCGAGCAGAAGCGCCTTGAGCGAGGGGCGCGCGGCAGCCTGGAGCCGCCGCCATTCAGCCAACGGCACGAGCACGGCCGTCTCCGCGCCGCGTTTGGTCACCATTTGCGGGCCCTCGGCGATGCAGGCTTCCAGAAATTCGCTGAAGCGCGCCTTGGCGTCTTGCACTGGCCAGTGTTGCATGCGCACACCTTGAGCTGACTAGTATGCTGACTAGTTTAGCATCGTCGGAATAAAATGGCCGCAATGGATGTTGGCGCCGGTCGAATATTGACCACCTGTGCCGGTTGAATTTTGACCAGGGACGGAGCGCTGTCGATTGAACCAGCGTCTAGAGCTAAGCGGCTGGGCTTGTTGGGTCAAACACCCTGGTCAATATTTGACCGGTAACATGTGGCTTGGTTGGTCAATTCTCGGCTGGCGTCAACACCCTAGCGGCCACGCCGCATGAACTCCAATATTTCGCGCCCGAGGGCGTCATCCGCCGTGTTGAACTGGAACACCATCGACAGATGGTTGTGGCGCTCCATACGCGTGAAACGCGGGCAGACACGATCACGTGCGCACAGTGCACTGAACAGCAAGGCGCCCTGGGTATCGAGATCCGGGTTGTCGTATTCGGAGATCACCACGTAGGTGGGAATGAGAGCTGCCGTCTTCACATGGTTGATGGGGGAGCGTATCGGGTATTGCGCGGCATCGGTGCCAAAGTAGGCCTGGAAATTCTTCAGGTTCGGGTCATCCGGGCTGGGGTCGAATTGGTATCGCCCGCTCATGAGGACCATGCCGGCAATTCCCGCACCGTCGGCCGGCTGCATGGCCTTCATGTACGCATAGGTCGCAATGTGGGTGGCACCAGCGGAGTGGCCTATCAGAAAGATACGGTTCGGGTCACCACCAAAGCGCGCCGCGTTGGCTCGCAACCACTTGACCAGCGCACCGACATCCTCGGCGGCACCAGGCCACTGGGCGGCAGGTGCCAGACGGTAGGTAGCATTGACACCTAGAAAACCCTGGCGCGCGAAGTAGGTCGCGACATTGCCGTACACCTCGGGGCTGATATCACGCTCGCCCCGCACATAGGCACCGCCATGGATGAAGACAACGACGGGCATACCCGCCTTGCCCTCGGGTTGATAGATGTCGGCCTTGTGGCGGGCATCAGGACCGTAGGCCAGATCTCGGGAGACACTGATGCCGGCTTTGGACGACTCTCGCAGTATGGGTGTGTACACCTCGAGCGTCTTGGCGATGTTGCCCAGAATGTCTTTGCCCCAAACTGGGCCCACCTCGGCAAGACGCGCCTGCACCTGAGGAGGCATGTTGGATACCTGCGCGGTCGCCACATTGACGGCGATAGCCCCGAGTGCGGCCAAGAGGAACTTCTTGAACATTGTGATGTGTCGAGATACGTCGTGAAAGGCTACAGCACTATTCATTGTCCAAAATGCCACAATTTCCAAAACCTAAAGACCAAGTGCGCATTTCGCGGAACGTGACCGCTGAATTCGCGTCATCGTGACCGATGGCGGGATGCTGCATGGATCTGGATAAATGTTACCTCAATCGGTCACGCTCGCGGTGAAACGGCGGTCACGATCACGCGAAATACGCACACGTATCGAACTATGTGCATTGGCACCCTGACTACTCGCGCTCAGGCGCAGGCAGGCGGCTCGAAATACGCCGGGCCGCTTCCTTTAGTGCCTCGATGTCGCCTTCAAACAGGCGGGGCCGGATTGCCTTGGCGACGCCGGGGACGATGAATCCCAGCGAGCCTTCCAGCGTCCCGGTGCCAGAAATCAGTGGGGCGGCGATGGTGTTCATGCCCTTGCGCGGACCTTCTTCAAATGCCGATGCCCAGCCCTTGGCGCGGACCTGCGCCACTACCCTGCGCAGCCGGGCGGTATCGGTGATGGTCTGAGCCGTGTAGCGCGGCAGCAGTGGCCCCTCGAACAGGTCGTCGGCCAGTTGTGCCGGCCCGAAGGCCAGTGCCACCTTGCCGTGTGCCGACGCATGCAGGTCATGTGGTTTCCCGTGGGCGATCTCGAGGGGATCGTGCGCGCCGTTCGATGCGGTATCAGTCACCACCATCTTGCCGTTGATTAGCGCGGCCACCACCACGGTATGGCCGATCTTCTCCTGCAGTTTCCGCATTGCCGGGCGCGCAAAGTCCATGAACTGGAAGCGCCGCGGGATCGCGCGGGTCAACGCGTAAAACGCGGTGCCGAGTTCGAAGCGCTCGGTGTTGTGGTCCTGGATCACATAGCCAAGCTGACGCAGGGTATGGATGTGCCGGTAGATGCGCCACTTGCTGACTCCGAGCGCCCGCGACAATTCGGTGATGCCGTGCTGGAACGGCGATGCAGCGAGTTGCTCAAGGATCTGCAGGCTCAAGCCGACCGATTGAATGTTTTGCGCGGCCACTTCTTTTTCCATGGTAGGATAAATTAAAACAAGTTGTTGCGCATAGCGCAACAACAATTGGAGACAAGACATGCCCTTTGATCCCTTGAAGTTATGCGCCGCCGCGCTCGCGGCGGCCTGCAGTTGCGTAGCGGCTTCCACGGCGCTTGCGCAAGGTTTTCCCGCCAAGCCGGTGACGTTGATCGTGCCGTATGGGCCCGGCGGGCCCGCAGACACCTCGGCGCGGCTGGTCGCCGAGATTGCGGGGCGCACCCTCGGCCAGCCGATGGTGATAGAGAACCGGCCGGGCGCGGCGACCAAGATCGCAGCGGCGCAGGTGGCGCGCGCCCCCAAGGACGGCTACACCTTGCTCGAATGCACTAGCAGCACGATGCTGACCGCGTCTTTGGCCAAGAACGCGGGCTTCACGGCGGACGACTTCACGCCGATCTCGCTGATCGCCTCCAATCCGTTCGTAATGAGCGTCAGCCAGGAAGTGCCGGCCAGGACGGCCCGTGAGTTCGTGGACTACGCCAAGACGCGTCCCGGCAAGCTCAACCTGGGCAGCCTGGGCGCCGGCTCGGTCGAGGAAATCATGGGGCGTTGGTTCGCGCACTCGATCGGCATCGAGCTCACACCGATCCCCTACAAAAGCGGGCTTAGCGGCGCGATCCAAGACCTGATCGCTGGTCGCATTGAAGTCATGTTCGACGCGATCGGGAACTCCACCCAGTATTACCGCGCAGGCCGACTGAAGCTCCTCGGCGTGGCGACCGCAGTGCGGGTACCCTCGATCCCGGACGTGCCCACACTAACCGAGCAGGGATTGCCGTTCGTGAACGGCTCGTGGTTGGGCGTCTGCGGTCCCGCCGGCCTGGCGCCGGCAGTGGTGCAAAAGCTCTCGCAAGCCATCGTCGCGGCGGTGCAGTCCGAGGAGTACCAGTCCAGGATCAAGGCGATCGGCTTCATTCCTTTGTCTTCCAAATCTCCCGAGGACTTCAAGCAGTTCACCGCGTCCTATCTGGTGCAGTGGGCCGAGATGACGCGGGTCCTGGGCATTCAACTGGAGTAGGCCATGCACAAGAATCGACACCTCATTGCAGCAATCTCGTTGTGCGCCTGCGCCGCCGGCGCGCTGGCGCAGGGCTATCCCAACCGTCCCTTACGGGTGCTGGTCGGCTTTCCGGCCGGCGGGCCGATCGACGTGCAGGCGCGCATCCTTGGGCAGAAGATCAGCCAGAGCCTGGGGCAGGCGGTGATTGTCGACAATCGTCCCGGAGCTGACGGCATCGTGGCGACGCAGGCGGTCGCCAAGGCCGACCCGGACGGCTACACCCTTCTGCTCGCATCCATCGGCTTCGCGACCGTGCCGGGCCTGCACCCCAAATTGCCCTATGACCCGGTCAAGGATTTCGCGCCGGTAATCTACGCCGCCTCGGGGGCGATGGTGCTGGTAGCCAGTTCCTCCGTGCCGGCGACCGACCTGAAAAGCCTGCTCGCCCTGGCGCGTGAGCGGCCGGGCCAGATCACCTACGGGTCGGCGGGCATCGGCAGTTCCAACCATCTCGGCCTGGAGCTGCTAGCGCGGCGCGCGGGCGTCAAGATGCACCACGTTCCCTACAAGGGCGCGGCGCCGGCCACCACCGACCTGTTGGCCGGGCATTTGAATATCATGCTCAACCCGATCAACAACGCCTTGCCGCAAGTGCGAGCAGGCAAGCTGCGCGCGTTGGCCGTGAGCACCGCCAAGCGCGCGGCGGCAATGCCCACCACGCCGGCAATTGGCGAGACGATCGCCGGCTACGACGTATCGCTCTGGTCGGGTTTTTTCGCGCCCGCCGGCACGCGCCCCGAGGTGATCGAACTGCTCAATCGCGAGATTGCCGCGGCTCTGGCGGTGCCCGAGGTGCAAAAGGCGCTAAACGAGCAAGGCTTCGAAACGGCCGGGGGCAGCCCCGCCGGTTTTGGCGCCCTGGTCGGCGCCGAGCTGAAGCGCTGGTCGGCCTTTGTCGCGCAAGAAGGCATCAAACTCGAATAAACAGGAGCACCCGCATGCTAGAGGAAACCATACGCATCGCCACCCCGGATGGGGCAATGGCGACCTTTATCGCCACTCCACCGGGCGACGGCCCTTTTCCGGTGGTGGTGATGTACCAGAACGTGGGCGGCATCAGCCCGGTGCTGCTGCATCTGGCGCGTCGCGTCGCGACCGAAGGCTATTACTGCGCGCTACCCGACCTGTACTACCGGCTCGGCAAGGTGGTGATCGACCCCGACAACAAGGAACCCCACGTGATGGCGCTGCGTAAGGCCGTGCTTGACAGCCTCAGCGATGCCGGGGTGATATCCGACACGGCGGCACTACTGGCCTACATCGACAAGGACCCCGAAGCGCAGCCGGGCCCGCGCGGATCGGTGGGCTTTTGCATGGGCGGGCGCTTCGTGGTGCAGGCGGCGGCGGCGTTTCCGGAGGTGTTCGTCGCTAGCGGCTCGCTGTTCGGCACCCGCATGATTACCGATGCCGCCGATTCTCCTCACAAGCTGCTGGAAAAACTGCGCGGCGAAATCTACTTCGGCTTCGCCGAGCACGATTACGCGTTGCCGCTGCCCCAGGCCCAGGAGTTCATCGCCATGCTCAAAACGCGCTGCCCCGCCAAATTCGAGGCCGAAATCCACGCGGACGCGCATCACGGCTACTCGTTCCCGGGACGGCCAGTCTACAACCGCGCCGCTTCCGAGCGTTCCTGGGACCGAATTTTCGCGATGTTCGCGCGCCAATTGAAAGGAGAACCACCATGACCGCAGAAATACTGGATTACCTTGAAGAGCAGATCGCGTGCTCAAAACCGTTCAAGGACATTATCGCGGTGGTGCCCGGCATCTCGATCGACGATTCCTACCGGCTGATGCTCGAGCTGGCCAAGCGCAAGTCCGAAAAAGGTGACCGCCTGATCGGCTACAAGGCCGCCTATACCAGCAAGGCTATGCAGCAGGCCAACGGCATGGAGGAACCCATCGTCGGCTGCCTGATGCGCTCGTCCGTGGCCGACGAGGCCGCACCGATCACGCTCAAGCCCGACATCCATACCATTGTCGAGCCGGAGATCGCGGTGCTGCTCAAGAAAGACCTCGCCGGGCCGGGGGTGACATTGCTCGACGTGGTTGCCGCGGTGGAAGGCGTGTTTCCGGCGATTGAATTCGCCGATTGGTCGATCGGTGGCAAGACACGCAGCCGGCAGATGGGCATCGCTACCCACAAATCGACTGGCGGCATCGTCATTGGCGGCCCCTTGACTTCCATCACCGGCCTGGACTTGCGCACCGAGGGCGCTTCGGTCTACCTGAAAGGGGAGCCGCGCGGCTCGGGCACCGGGGTGGAGGTGCTGGGCAACCCGCTTGGCGTGGTGGCGGAGATCGCCAACCTGCTGAGCCGCTACGGGGCCAAACTCGAGGCCGGCATGGTGCTGATGACCGGCTCGATCGTTCAGGCGGTGCCGGTGGTGGCGGGCGATTACGTGCAGGTCGATTTCACCCGCCTGGGCAGCGTGCGCGCCCGCTTTGTCTGAGATGGGCGACTCGCAAGCGAATCGGCAACTGGTCGACTGGCTCGAAGCGCAGATTTTCGGCGCTGCGCAATTTTCCGACATCCGCGAGCACGTTCCCGGTTTCTCGGACCGTGACGCCTATACGCTGCGCGCGGCGCTGGTGCGCAAGCGCTGCGCCGGCGGTGACGCGCTGGCCGGCTACAAGGTGGCCGGCTCCAACCTCTCGGTCCGCAAGGACGAGCACGTGGAAGGCGCCATCGTCGGCTGCGTGATGGGTTCATGCGTGCACCAGGCCGGCGCGCTGGTGCCACATACAGGGCGCCGTATGGCGGTCGAGGCAGAGATCGCCGTACTTCTCAAGCGGGACATACAGGGGCCGGGGGTCACCCTGCTTGACGCCTACCAAGCGACCGAGGCGGTGTTCCCGGCCTTCGAGATTCTCGCCTTCCGTGACGGGCCCAAGCCCAGCCATCAGGCGCGTATCCTCGCCAGCAACTTCAGCGGCGGCTATGTATACGGCGGCCCACTGCACTCGGTGCACGGGCTTGATTTGCGGACCGAGGGCGCCGCCATCTTCATCAACGGGGAGCCGCGCGCCTCCGGCACCGGCATGGAGGTATTGGGCAACCCGATGAACGCCCTGGCGATGGTCGCCAACACGATTGCCCATACCGGCGAGAAGCTCAAGGCAGGCATGATCGTGATGACCGGCTCGATCACCGCCAATGTGCCGGTCCAACCCGGCGACCGCGTCGAAGCACGTCTAACACGCCTCGGCGAAATCGGTGTGCGCTTCAGCGGCATTGGAGGCCAAGCCAATTCGGACTCATAGTACGCGCCAATTAGAGAAGACTGTCTGTTGACGCCAGCCGAGAATTGACCAACCAACCCACATGTTACCGGTCAAATATTGACCAGGGTGTTTAACCCGACAAGCCCAGTCGTTTACCAGCAGGCGGTCGTTAAATGTATAGCGTCCTGCCACCGGTCAAAATTGAACTGGACAGGTGGTCAATGTTCAACCGGCGCCAACAATGAACGTGATCCCGGCCAATAGCCGCGTATGGCTGGCCGCCGGACACACCGACATGCGACGCGGCTTCGACGGCTTGGCTGGGTTGGTGCAAACCGCGCTGACCACCAACCCCTATTCCGGCCACGTCTTCGTGTTCCGCGGCAAGCGCGGCGGATAGGATCTCACACTGCAAGCGCCAACCGATGTTCGAAACTTCTGATCCACGGATACACCAGTGGATACATTTTGTTTTTAGCAGAAACGACAAGGGGCTAGCATCTAGCTAACCCCTTGTATTACTTGGCTCCCCGACCTGGGCTCGAACCAGGGACCTGCGGATTAACAGTCCGCAGACTCACAGTCAATGCCGAGTTGGCAGACCATTGACGCTAGTGATTGTCGCGCGGCACCCCAAACGTCGCATGAATCTTCTGATACTTCACCGCCGGCTTCAACACCATGCCGTTTGAAAGCTCGTCAACGATGCCGCGCTGGATTTCCTGCCACGGCGTCTGGCTCTTCGGATACTTGTAGCCGCCCTTGGCCTTGAGCTTGGCGTGGCGCTTGGCCAGCTCTTCATCCGAGATCAGGATGTTGGCGGTGCGCTTCTTCAAGTCGATGCGCACCCGGTCGCCGGTTTTGAGGATGGCGAGGCCGCCGCCGGTTGCGGCTTCAGGCGAGGCGTTTAGGATCGACGGTGAACCTGATGTGCCTGACTGGCGCCCATCGCCGATGCACGGCAACGAGGTGATGCCCTTCTTGAGCAGGTAGGCCGGCGGGCGCATGTTGACCACCTCGGCCGCGCCGGGGTAACCAATCGGGCCAACGCCGCGAATGAACAGCATGGTGTTGGCGTCGATCTTCATCTTCGGGTCGTCGATGCGGTGGTGGTAGTCCTCGGGGCCGTCGAACACGATGGCAGTGCCTTCGAAGGCCATCAGGTCTTTCGGGTTTTCGAGATAGCGCTTGCGGAATTCCGGCGTGATCACGCTGGTTTTCATGATCGCCGAGTCGAACAGGTTGCCCTTGATGTTGAGGAAGCCGGCTTTCTTCTGCATCGGTTTGGCGAACGGCAGGATCACCTTGCGGTTGTCGCTGAACTTGCCCTTGCAGTTCTCGGCCAAGGTTTTGCCATTGGCGGTGAGCGCGGGCTTGATCTTGCCCTGCGCGACCAGCTCGGCGATCACCGCCGGCACGCCGCCGGCGCGGTAAAAGTCTTCGCCGAGGTATTCGCCGGCCGGCTGCAGGTTGACGATCAGCGGCAGGTCGTAGCCGTGCTTTTCCCAATCGTCGTTGTCGAGCTTGACGCCGATGTGGCGCGCGATCGCGTTCACGTGGATCGGCGCATTGGTCGAGCCGCCGATCGCCGAGTTCACCGCGATGGTGTTCTCGAACGCGTTGCGCGTGAGGATGTCCGAGGGTTTCAGGTCTTCCCACACCATCTCGACGATGCGCTTGCCGGTGAGGTAGGCCATTTCCTGGCGGTCGCGGTAGGGCGCGGGGATCGCGGCGCTGCCCGGCAGGGTCATGCCCATCGCCTCTGCCAGCGAGTTCATGGTCGAGGCCGTGCCCATGGTGTTGCAGTGGCCGGTGGAGGGGGCGGAAGAGGCGACCAGTTTCAAAAACTGCTGGTAGTCGATCTTGCCAGCGGCCATCAACTCGCGCGCTTTCCAGACAATGGTGCCGGAGCCGGTGCGCTCGCCCTGGAACCAGCCGTTGAGCATCGGCCCCGAGTTGAGCGCGATCGCGGGAATGTCGACCGTGGCGGCGGCCATGATCTGCGCCGGGGTGGTCTTGTCGCAGCCTGTCGTGAGCACCACGCCGTCGATCGGGTAGCCGTAGAGCATCTCGACCAGGGAGAGGTATTGCAGATTGCGATCGAGCGCGGCGGTGGGGCGCTTGCAGGTTTCCTGGATCGGATGGATCGGGAATTCGAGCACGATGCCGCCGGCGTCGCGCACGCCCTCGCGCACGCGCTCGGCGAGCACGATGTGGTGGCGATTGCACGGCGAAATGTCCGAGCCAGATTGCGCCAGGCCGATGATCGGCCGGCCCGATTGAAGCTCGTCGAACGACAGGCCGTAGTTCATGGTGCGCTCGAGGTACAGCGCCGTCATGTCGGCATTGGACGGGTTGTCGAACCAGGCGCGCGAGCGCAGTTTCGCGGGGGTCATTTTTTTGCGGGCGGGGGCTTTGGCGGATTTTTTCGCCGGGGATGCTTTTGCCATGATGTCTGTCTCGCTGTGAATGTTTTTGTGCGGTCGATACTTTAGCAGTCCCGCGCTTCAAGGTACGATGCGGCCATGTCATCGTCTTCGCACGGCGCGCGCGCGTCGGCCCTTGCCCCGTTCCGGATTCGGAGTTTTCGCTTCCAGTGGCCTGCCGACCTGCTGACCTCATGGGCTTTCGAGATGGAGGCGCTGATCCTCGGCTGGTATGTGCTGACCTCCACCGGCTCGGTGCAGCAACTGGTGATCTTCGGATCGCTGGCCTGGCTGGGCTCGCTGTTCTCGCCTTTTTTCGGCGTCGCCGGTGACCGCATCGGGCACCGTACCATGCTGTGCCTGACGCGTGGTATCTACGCCCTGCTCGCTGCGGTTCTGACGGCACTGACCCTCGCCAACGCCCTGCAACCCTGGCACGTGTTCGTCATCTCTGCACTGGCCGGGCTGATGCGGCCGTCAGACATGGTGATGCGCCATGCCTTGGTGGGCCAGACCATGCGCCCGGACATGCTGCTGGGCGCCATCAGCGTTTCCCGCACCACCTCGGATACGGCGCGGGTGGCAGGCGCACTGGCAGGCACTGGCGGCGTGGCGCTGATCGGGGTCGGCCCGGCCTATGTGGTGGTAACCGCCATGTATGTGGGCGCGTTTTTGCTGTCGCTTGGCGTCGCGGGTGCAACCCGCGGCCAGGTGGACCGCGCCGCGAGTGCATCGGTCTCGCACCCGTTGGCCGATCTGAAGCAGGCCTTTGTCTACGTGTGGCACAAGCCTGACCTGCTCGGTGCGTTCAGCGTGGCGTTTCTGGTCAACCTGCTGGCGTTTCCGTTCTTTTTGGGTTTGCTGCCCTACGTGGCAAAGGATATCTACGCCATCGGCCAGGCCGGGCTGGGCTACCTGGCGGCGGCGTTTGCGTCGGGCGCGCTCACCGGCTCGTTGATCCTCAGTTCCAACCGGCTGCGCTTGCGTGCTGCCCGCACCATGCTGGTCGGAGGCGCGGCCTGGTTTCTGGCGGTGCTGGTGTTCGGGCAGGTCACAGTGCTTGCCATCGGCCTGGGCTTGTTGTTCGTGGCCGGCCTGGTGCAGAGTTTTTGTCTCACGCCCTTGGCCGCCGTGATGCTGCGCGCATCGGATGAATCGATGCGTGGCCGCGTGATGGGCATGCGCATGCTGGCGATCTGGGGTTTGCCGCTGGGTCTGCTTGCGGCGGGGCCGATCATCGCGCGCATCGGCTACGCGAACACCACCTTGCTCTATGCCGGTATCGGGCTCATTGCCACGTTGGTGATTGCACTGGGCTGGCGGCATGCCTTGTGGCGCCGCGAGGCGCCAGCCAACGCTTTCGTCTAGGCGCCATGCCCTGAGGCGCGCTCCTGGAGCGCCTCCCAGGGAATATGCCGTGGAGAATGGCTCCTGGAGCGGGTTTTCGGCCTACTGCTTGTCGAGGCGGAACTTGGCGAATGAGCCCGGTGCGTCTTCCAGCGATTTCAACTTTCCGCCCTTGAGCGCATTGCCGGGAATGCGTGCCGGCACCAGCTTGTCCTTGTTGTGCGAGGCCATCCACTTGTTCCAGTCGTTCCACCACGAGCCTTCGTGCTTGGTGGCGCCGGCAAGCCAGTCTTGCGCGTCATCAACCATCTTCGCGTTGGTCCAGTAGCCGTACTTGTTGGCCGCGGGCGGGTTGACGATGCCGGCAATGTGGCCCGAGCCGCCGAGCACGAACTTGCCCTTGAGCAGTTTCGCGCCGGTGTAGGTGGTGGCCCAGGGCGCGATATGGTCTTCGACGGTCGAGATGAAATAGGTCGGCGCCTTCACTTTGGAGAGGTCGATTGCTGTGCCGTTGAGTGTGACGCCGCCCGGCTCGACCAGCTTGTTCTTGATGTACATCTCGCGCAGGTAAAACAGGTGCATCGCCATCGGCATGCGCGTCGCGTCCGAGTTCCAGTAGAGCAGGTCGAACGGAAACGGGTCCTTGCCGAGCAGGTAGTTGTGCACGTAGAACGACCAGACCAGATCGTTGGCGCGCAGCATGTTGAAGGTGCCGGCCATCTCGGAGCCTTCCATGTAGCCGCCGCGCTTTTTCATGCGCGCTTCGAGTGCCGTGACCTGCTCTTCGTCGACATACACGCCCAGGTCGCCCGGCTTGGCGAAATCGATCAGGCTGGTGAAGAAGGTGGCGCTGTTGATCCGGTGGTCCTTCTTCGCCGTGAGGTGGCCGAGCGTGCAGGCGAGCAGGGTGCCGCCCAGGCAATAGCCGATCGCGTTGACTTCCTTTTCGCCGGTGGCCCTGGCAATTGCATCCATCGCCGCCAGCGGGCCTTCGCGCAAATAGTCGTCAAAGGTCTTGCTGCCGAGCTTGGCATCCGGGTTGACCCATGAGATCACGAACACCGTGTGGCCCTGGTCTACCGCCCACTTGATGAACGAGTTCTTCGGCTGCAGGTCGAGGATGTAGTACTTGTTGATCCACGGCGGGATGATCAGCAGCGGGCGTTTCAATACCGTCTTGGTCGAAGGCAGGTATTGCAGCAGCTGCATCAGCTCGTTCTGGAACACCACCTTGCCGGGGGTGGAGGCGACGTTCTTGCCCATCTCGAAGGCATTGGTGTCGGTCATCGCGATGCGCAGGCCGCCCTTGCCCTTCTCGATGTCGCGCAGCATGTTTTTCAGGCCCTTGACCAGGTTCTCGCCACCGCTGTCGGCTGTTGCCTTCAGCACCTGCGGGTTGGTCAGGGCAAAGTTCGAGGGCGATGCCGCATCGACGATCTGGCGCGTGTAGTACATCGCCTTGGCGCGGGTTTGCGACGAGATGCCGTCAACTTTGGCGACTGCATTCTTCATGTGTTCGGCGGTCAGCAGGTAGGAGCGCGACAGGAAGTCAAACCACGGGTTGGCGCTCCAGGCCTCGTCGGAAAAACGCCGGTCCTTGAGGGGTTCGAGCTTCGGGCCCTGGCCGCTGAGCGAGCCCATGTACTGCTGCCAGAGCTGGCCGAAATCGGCCGCGTATTTGCCCTGCGCCTCGACCATCTTGTCCGGGTCGGCCATCAGCTTTTGCACCACTTCGCCGAAGGCCTTTTGCACGCCGAATTCGTCTTTCAGCGACGACTCCAGGTCGGCCGCCTGTTTTTCCATCATCTGCGGCGCCAGCGCCGCCACACGGCGCGTGACATCGGCCACGGCATCGGACAAGACTTTGGGGTCGAGCCCGGCGGGCGTTGCGGACGGTTGGCTCATGCGCTGTCTCCTGGATTCTTCTCAGGAGACAAGATTAGCACTTCAGGTTTTCGTGAACCTGACGATGCCATCGGCATCGGTGGTGCTCACAAGCTTGCCCTCGGCGCGCAGCAAATGCAGGTGCGACAGCGCCTCGCCGATGGCGAAGGTGGTCTGGTGCGCGTCGAGCTCGCGATTGAACATGATCGGGATGATGTCCGCCGCGCTGCACGGCTTGACGCAGGCGTCGAGCGTTTCGGCGAGGCGGTCGCGATGGTGCTCGCGCAATTGCCTGACGCGCTCGCGCGCGCCGCAAAACAGGCGGCCGTGCGAGGGCAGCACCAGCACGTCGGCCGGCAGGCGTTCGTACAGGCCGAGCGCATCGAGAAACCACTTGAGCGGGTTGGCCTGCGGTTCGTTCGGCCAAACGCCGACGTTGGTCGAGATGCGCGGCAGCAGCATGTCGCCGGCGATCACCATGTTGAGGGCCGGGCAGAACAGCGAAGCGTGCTCCGACGAATGGCCGAAGCCGCAGTACACCAGCCACGAGCGTCCGCCGATGGTGAGCGTGTCGCCCTCGCGCATGCGCAGGAAGGTGTCCGGCACTGCCGGCACCAGGGTGCTGTAGTAGCTCTTGCGGTTCTGGTCGATTTCTTCGCACATGGCAGGCGAGAGCCCGTGGCGGCGAAAGTGCGCCACCTGCGCGTCGTTGTCAAAGCCGCTCATGCCGCTCTTGAGAATCCGCGCCCAGTAGTATTCGCCCGCGGTGGCCGTGAGCATCACGCCAAAACGGCTGCACAACCACTCGGCATTGCCGATGTGGTCCGGGTGTGCGTGGGTGATGATGACGCGGCCTACGGCTAACCCTTCGAGCTTGTCGGCAAAAATGCTTTCCCAGGCGTCGCGCGTCGGCTGCAAGCCCACGCCGCAGTCGACCGCAGTCCAGCAGGGCTTGCCGTCGATCTCGTCCTCGAGCAGCCACAGGTTGATGTGGTCGAGGGCGAACGGCAGGTTCATGCGCAGCCAGCGCACCCTCGGGGTGACGCCGGGCGGCGTCACATCGAACACTTCGCCCAGCGCCGGGATGTCCTTGAACGGGTAGGACAGCAGCAGTTCTTCGGGGCGCTCGGGTTTGGGCTGTGGTTTCAAAACGGCGGACATGGCGGTTCCAACTTCGGCTAGACTTGCCGTTTACGTAAACGTCAACCGGCATTCTACCCCGTGCCCTCGTCCCGCAATTACAGCATCACCGAGCTCGCGCGCGAATTTGACGTCACGCCGCGCGCGATCCGCTTTTATGAAGACCAGGGCCTGCTCACGCCCGAACGGCGCAGCGCCGGCGGCGCGCGGGTCTACTCCAGCCGCGACCGCACCCGCCTGAAACTCACGCTGCGCGGCAAGCGTCTCGGCCTCACGCTCTCGGAAATCCGCGAGCTGATCGACATGTATGACAGCCCCAAGGACGAGACGCCGCAGCTGGTCAAGTTCCTGCAGGTGCTCAAGGACCATCGCGCGCAGCTGGTGCAGCAGCGCGAGGACATCGAGGCGCAGCTGAAGGAGATCGGGGCGTTCGAGGCGCAGTGCAAAAAGCGGCTGGGCAACAAGGGCGGCGGCAAGGCGGCTTAAAGGCCGGAGCCCTGCCCGCGTTACCTGATTTCTCAGCAAAGTTGACGTTTACGTAAACGTCAAGTAGATTGCGCGCCATGCCACAGGTCCCTACCCCCTTCCAGTCCGCCAACCCCGATCACAAGGCGCGCGTCGAACACGAGCTTGGCGCCCAGGGGGTCTGCCCCCTGTTCGAGATCGTGGTTGACGAGCAGTCGGCCGGCCGCGTCGTGCTGTCGATGCCGATCACGCCGCAGTGCGTGCAGCAATACCAGGTGGTGCACGGTGGCATCGTGACCATGCTGGCCGACTCGGCCTCGGGCCTCGCGGGCATTTCGTTGCTGCCTGCGCAAGACGGCGTGCTTTCCAT
Source organism: Burkholderiales bacterium (assembly GCA_947473125.1). GTDB lineage: Bacteria > Pseudomonadota > Gammaproteobacteria > Burkholderiales > JAEUOS01 > CANJDH01. The sequence goes on along the minus strand of CANJDH010000019.1, from coordinate 10,824 downwards.
CGAATTCAAAATCAACCTGCTCGGGCCCGGGCGCGGCCAACGGATGATCGCGCGCGGCGAGGTGATCAAGGCCGGGCGCACCGTGATCGTCGCCAAGGCCGACGTGTATTGCGTCGATAATGGCGTCGAGACGCACACCGCGATCCTGACCAACACGCTGCTGGTGGCCAAGGGCATTGCCGCGCGGGTGAAGTAAAGGAATCGATCATGCTCAACCTCAATGCCCTGACCTTCAACCACTCCGAAGAGATTCGCGCCCTGCGCGACACGCTGCAGGACTTTGTGTCCAAGGAGATTGCCCCGCGTGCTGCCGAGATCGACAAGACCAACCAGTTTCCGATGGATCTGTGGAAGAAATTCGGCGACCTCGGTCTGCTCGGCATGACCGCCGAAGAGGAGTACGGCGGCACGCAGATGGGCTACCTCGCGCACATCATCGCGATGGAAGAGATTTCGCGCGGTAGCGCCTCGGTAGGGCTCTCGTACGGCGCGCACTCGAACCTGTGCGTCAACCAGATCCGCCGCAACGGTACCGAAGCGCAAAAGACAAAATACCTGCCCAAACTGATTTCCGGCGATCACGTCGGCGCGCTTGCCATGAGCGAACCGGGCGCCGGCTCGGACGTCGTCGGCATGCGCACCCGCGCCGATTTCAGGAAGGACCACTGGGTCCTCAACGGCAACAAGATGTGGATCACCAACGGCCCCGATGCCGACACCCTGGTGGTCTACGCCAAGAGCGACATGGAAGCCGGCTCGCGCGGTATCACCGCGTTCCTGATCGAAAAGGGCATGAAAGGGTTCAGCACCGCGCAAAAGCTCGACAAGCTCGGCATGCGCGGCTCCAACACCTGCGAGCTGGTGTTCCAGGATTGCGAAGTGCCGGCCGAAAACGTGTTGGGCGGCCTGGGCAAGGGCGTCAACGTGCTCATGAGCGGCCTCGACTACGAACGTGCCGTGCTCTCCGGCGGGCCGCTCGGCATCATGGCGGCGTGCCTTGATGTGACGATTCCTTACCTGCACGAGCGCAAGCAGTTCGGCCAGCCGATTGGCGAGTTTCAGTTGATGCAGGGCAAGCTGGCCGACATGTATTCCACCTGGTCGGCCTGCCGCGCCTATACCTATGCGGTGGGCGAGGCGCTCGATCGCGGCGATCTGTCCGGTGCAGCCGCCCGCAAGGACTGCGCTGGCGTCATTCTGTACACCGCCGAGAAAGCCACCTGGATGGCAGGCGAGGCGATCCAGGCGCTCGGTGGCGTCGGCTACACCTACGACTACCCGACGGGGCGCCTGTGGCGTGATGCCAAGCTCTACGAGATCGGTGCCGGCACGTCTGAAATTCGCCGCATGCTGATCGGCCGCGAGCTGTTTGCCGAGACGAAATAAGGGCACACCATGGCTGACCTCATCAATACCTACCGCGGCACCGTCATGCAGTGGCATTGCGACCACATGGGCCACATGAACGTGATGTGGTACGTCGGCAAGTTCGACGAAGCCACCTGGAACCTGTTTGCACAACTCGGCATCACCGCCCAGTACCTGCGTGAATCCGGCAAAGCCACGGCGGCGGTGGAACAGCGCCTGCAGTATCGCCGCGAGCTGCTCGCCGGTGACACCGTGATCATCAATTCGGGCATGCTCGAGGTGCGCGACAAGGTGATCTGCCTTTTCCACGAAATGCGTCATGCGACGACGGGCGACATTGCCGCGACTTGCCGGCTGACCGGCGTCCACATGGACGCCACGACGCGCAAGGCAGACCCGTACCCGGCCGCGGTGCTGGCAGCGGCGCGCGCCAGGATCTGTGAATACGATTTCGGCGATCGTGTCTGATTTGATCAGCCCAGATTTGATTACCTCAGATTCAATTACCCAGCGTTAATTACCCAGCGTTAATTACCCCATTGCGCCGTCGCTTCCGATGAATTCACTCGCCCACCTGTTCGACGCCAACCGTGATTGGGTGGCGCGCGTCACGCGCGACGATCCGGATTTTTTTGACAGCCTCGCGCACCAGCAGAATCCCGAATACCTGTGGATCGGCTGCTCCGATTCACGCGTGCCGGCCAACCAGATCACCGGCCTCGCGCCCGGTGAAGTGTTTGTCCATCGCAACATCGCCAACGTCGTGGTGCACACCGACCTCAACGCCCTGTCGGTGATTCAGTTCGCGGTGGACCACCTCGAGATCAAGCACATCATGGTGGTCGGCCACTATGGCTGCTCCGGCGTCCACGCCGCGCTGTCGCGCAGCAAGGTGGGCCTGGCCAACAACTGGCTGCGCCACGTGCAGGACGTCTACGACAAGCACGGCACCTATCTTGGGGCGCTGGCAGGCGACGCGCGTCGCCACGATGCGCTGTGCGAATTGAACGTGGTCGAACAGGTGCGCAACGTTTGCCAGACGACAACGGTGCAGGAAGCCTGGGCGCGCGGCCAGATCCTCACCGTGCACGGCTGGATCTACGGCGTGCGCGACGGCCTGCTGCGCGACCTCGGGGTCACGGTGTCCGCCGCCGACGAGCTCGACGGCGCGGTGACCAAAGCGGTTGCGCTGTTGCGCGGCCGGGAGAACCACCCAGCATGATCCGGCTTGGCGACACCGCCTTCAAGAATGTGACGCTCGACGAACCGGCGATCCGCGCCTTCGCCACGTCGTGCGGCGACCTCAACCCGCTGCACCACGACCCCGAATTCGCCAAGACCACGCGCTTCGGCGGCCTGATCGCCTGCGGACCGCACTATTTGTCGCTGTTGATGGGCCTGATGGCATCGCACTACTCGCAAAACGGGCCGCAGGTCGGCATCGACTTCTCGGTGCAGTTCAAAAAACCGGTCTATCCCGGGGATACAATTGCGCTCAAATGGGTGGTCACGCAGATCGAGCCGAAGGCCAAAGGCGACATCGTCACCCTTGACGGCAGCATTACCAACCAGCGCGGCGAAATCGTGCTGACTTCGGTCGGCAAACTCATGACGTTCCGCGAATGACATTCTTTTCCTGAAGGAGCATCACCATGTCCGATCCCGCAGTTGACCCGATTGTGATTGTTTCCGCTGCGCGCACCCCGGTCGGTGCCATGCAGGGTGAGTTGTCCGGCTTCGCCGGCCACCAGCTCGGCAGCCACGCCATCAAGGCGGCGGTCGAGCGCGCCGGCCTGAAGCCCGAGCAAGTGCAGGAAGTGATCATGGGCTGCGTGCTGCCCGCCGGCCAGGGCCAGGCCCCGGCGCGCCAGGCCACGCTCGGCGCCGGCCTGCCCAAGGCGACGGCTGCCACCACCATCAACAAGGTGTGCGGCTCGGGCATGAAGGCCGCGATGTTCGCGCACGACCTGCTCACCGCAGGCAGTGTCGATGTGATTGTCGCCGGCGGCATGGAGTCGATGACCAACGCCCCCTACATGATGTTGAAGGGCCGCGGCGGCTATCGCTACGGCCACGGCACGCTGTTCGACCACATGGCGCTTGACGGCCTTGAAGACGCCTACGAGAAAACCCCGAACGGCGGCGGCAAGTCGATGGGCCAGTTCGCCGAAGACTGCGCCGGCAAATACACCTTTACGCGCGAAGAGCAGGACGCGTTTGCGATCGCCTCGACCAAGCGTGCGCTCGCCGCCAATACCGACGGGTCGTTCAAGTGGGAAATTGCGCCGATCACCGTCGCCGGCCGCAAGGGCGATGTGGTGATCGACAAGGACGAGTCGCCGTTCAAGGCCAATCCGGACAAGGTGCCCACTCTGAAACCCGCCTTCCGCAAGGATGGCACCGTGACCGCCGCCACCTCGTCATCGATTTCCGACGGCGCTGCGGCATTGGTCATGATGCGTGCATCCACAGCGGCCAAGCTCGGCTGCAAGCCGATCGCGAAGCTGGTCGCACATGCCACGCACTCGCAGGAGCCGCAGTGGTTCACCACGGCGCCGGTCGGCGCGATCGAAAAGCTCTATGCCAAGACCGGCTGGAACACCGCCAGTGTCGACCTGTTCGAGATCAACGAAGCGTTTGCGGTCGTGGCAATGGCGGCGATGAAAGAGCACAACATCCCGCACGACAAGGTCAACATCCACGGCGGCGCCTGCGCGCTCGGCCATCCGATCGGTGCCTCCGGCGCGCGCCTGATCGTGACCCTGATCGGCGCATTGAAAAAAACCGGCGGCAAAAAAGGCATTGCCTCGCTGTGCATCGGCGGCGGTGAAGCCACTGCCGTCGCCATCGAGTTGATGTAAGCCGCAGCCCAGACCCACACCGAACGAGGAGTCGTACCCGCATGAACAAGATCATGATCATTACCGGCGGCAGCCGCGGCATCGGCGCCGCCACTGCCCTCCTTGCGGCCGAGCGCGGCTTCGACGTGGCGGTCAACTACGCCAGCAACCAGGCGGCGGCGGATGCAGTTGTCAAAGGCATCCAGGCAAAGGGGCGGCGTGCCTTTGCCCTCAAGGGCGACGTTGGTTCCGAAGCCGACATGCTCAAGCTGTTTGACGCCTGCGACAAGCAGCTCGGCACCCTGACCTGCCTGGTCAACAACGCCGGGGTGGTCGATGTCAAGGCACGCCTCGACCAGATGAGCGTGGCGCGCTGGCAGCGCATGTTCAACGTCAACGTGATCGGCTCGATGATCTGCGCGCGCGAAGCCATCAAGCGCATGTCGAGCAAGCATGGCGGCAAGGGTGGCACGATCGTCAACCTGTCGTCCGCCGCCGCGCGGCTTGGCGCCGGCGGGCAGTATGTCGATTACGCCACCGCCAAGGGCGCCATCGATACCTTCACGCTCGGCCTGGCGCGCGAAGTGGCGTCCGAAGGCATCCGCGTCAACGCGGTGCGGCCGGGCATCATCGATACCGAGATCCACGCCAGCGGCGGCGAGCCGAATCGGGTCGAGCAGTCCAAGGGCATGGTGCCGATGCAGCGCGGCGGCACCGCCCGGGAGATCGCCAACGCCATTCTGTGGCTCGCTTCCGACGAATCGACCTATACCACCGGCGCGGTAATCGACTCCACCGGCGGCCGCTAAGGCAGGCACGACCAAAGAAGCGGGCGCGGTCGGGATCGACGCGAAGTAAGGGCCTCGTAAGTGCGCCGCTGCACAATCGCTACACTGCAAGGCTGGAATATCTCGGTAGGCCAACCGGCCATGCCCCCGAAACCCTTGGGGGACAAGGATCTTCAAGGACCATGCCATGAAACCCTTGGTGCGGGCACTTCTTCAGCCATTCAACCTCCGGGAATTGAGCCCGGTTGACTCCAGGAGAATCACATGAGCAAACGTGAAGTAGTGGTGGTGAGCGGCGTGCGCACGGCCATCGGTAGCTACGGCGGCAGCCTCAAGGATTTTGCGCCGACAGAGCTCGGCGCGCGCGTGGTGCGCGAAGCCGTGGCGCGCGCCAAGGTCGATCCGGCCGACGTCGGCCACGTGGTGTTTGGCAACGTCGTGCATACCGAAGCCAAGGACATGTACCTGTCGCGCGTGGCGGCGGTCAATGGCGGGATTCCGCACGCAACCCCGGCGATGACGCTGAACCGCCTGTGCGGTTCCGGTTTTCAGGCGATTGTCTCGGCCGCGCAATCGATCTTGCTGGGCGACGCCGATGTGGCCCTCGCCGGCGGTGCCGAGTCGATGAGCCGCGCCAACTACGTAATCCCGAACCTGCGCTGGGGCCAGCGCATGGGCCATGGCGTGGCACCGATCGACATGATGGTCGGTGCGCTGACCGACCCGTTCGACACCATCCACATGGGCATCACCGCCGAAAACGTTGCCGCCAAATACGGCATCAGCCGCGATGCGCAGGATGCGTTTGCGGTGGAAAGCCATCGCCGCGCGATCGCCGCGATTGCCGCAGGCCACTTCAAGAGCCAGATCCTTGGCATCGAGCTCAAGTCGAAGCAAGGCCCGGTGCAGTTCGACACCGACGAGCACGCCCGTGCCGACGCCTCGATGGAAGGCATGGCCAAGCTCAAGACCGTATTCCAGAAAGACGGCAGCGTTACCGCCGGCAATGCCTCCGGCCTCAACGATGCGGCGGCGGCCGTGGTGCTGATGGAGCGCGGCGCCGCCGAGAAGAAGGGCCTCAAACCTCTGGCACGCCTGGTGTCGTATGCGCACTCCGGCGTCGACCCGAAGATCATGGGCATCGGCCCGGTGCCGGCCGTCAAGACCGCGCTGGAGCGCGCCGGCCTGAAGATTTCCGACATCGACCTGATCGAATCGAATGAAGCCTTTGCTGCGCAGGCCTGCGCGGTGTCGAAGGAACTCGGCTTTGATGCCGCCAGGGTCAACCCGAACGGTGGCGCCATCGCGCTGGGCCACCCGATCGGGGCGACCGGCTGCATCCTGACCGTCAAGGCGATTTACGAACTGCAGCGTACCGGCAAACGCTACGCCATCGTGACCATGTGCATCGGCGGCGGGCAGGGCATCGCCGGCGTGTTCGAAAGAATGTGACGCAGCGCCGGTAGCAAACACTGCGATAGCCAGCGAAAGCACAAGCCTTGGCGCTCCTTTCCCCCGAACACGAGCAGATCCGCGACGCGGTGCGCGACTTCGTCGCGCGCGAGGTCGCACCGCACGCGGCCGCGTGGGACAAGGCTGCAACGTTTCCGAAACAAGCGCTCAAAGGCCTCGCGGCACTCGGCCTGTTCGGCGTGTTCGTGCCGGAGGAATTCGATGGCGCCGGCCTGGACTACACCGCGCTCGCCGTCGCGCTTGAAGAAGTTGCGGCGGGCGACGGCGCAACCTCGACCATCCTCTCGGTCAACAACTGCCCGGTGTGCAACATCCTGGTCAACTACGGCAGTGCAACGCAGAAACAGCAGTGGCTCAAACCCCTGGCGCGCGGCGCCATGCTCGGCGCGTTCGCGCTCACCGAGCCGCATGCCGGCTCGGATGCCTCCTCCCTGCGGACCACGGCCACTCAGGACGGCAGCGACTACCTGCTCAACGGCGCCAAGCAGTTCATCACCTCGGGCAAGAATGGCGACGTGACCATCGTGTTCGCGGTCACCGACAAGGGTGCCGGCAAAAAGGGCATCAGCGCGTTCCTGGTGCCGACCGATACGCCGGGTTACCAGGTCACGCGCATCGAAGAAAAACTCGGCCAGCATGCCTCCGACACGGCGGCGCTGGCGTTCGAGAATTGCCGGGTACCGGCGGCCAACCTGATCGGCGCGCCGGGCGAGGGCTATCGCATTGCGCTCTCATCGCTTGAGGGCGGGCGCATCGGCATCGGCGCCCAGTCGGTCGGCATGGCGCGCGCCGCGTTTGACGCCGCCCTTGCCTATGCGCACCAGCGCGAGGCTTTCGGCAAGGCCATCTTCGAACATCAGGCGGTGCAGTTCCGGCTCGCCGACATGGCCACCGCCGTCGAAACCGCGCGCCAGATGGTGCTGCACGCAGCGGCGTTGAAAGATGCGGGCCGCCCTTGCCTCAAGGAAGCGGCAATGGCCAAACTCAACGCCTCGCAGGTGGCCGAGCGCGTCTGTTCGGATGCGATCCAGATCCATGGGGGGTACGGCTATGTGAGCGACTTTCCGGTCGAGCGGATTTATCGCGACGTGCGCGTCACGCAAATCTACGAAGGCGCCAGCGACATCCAGCGCATCCTGATCGCGCGCGCCCTCGCCGCATGATAAAACGGGGTCAGACCCCTTTCTGTTGACCCATCACGGGAGCATCGAGCATGGCCACGCCAATCGAATTCTGGTTCGACTTTTCGTCCCCCTTCGGCTATCTTGCTTCGACCCGGATTGAGGCGCTGGCGGCCAAGTACGGTCGCGACACCGTCTGGCGTCCGTTCCTGCTCGGCGCGGTGTACAAGATCAACGGCGTCGTGCCCACGCCCAATGTGCCCCTCAAGGGCGACTACGCGCGCATCGACATCCTGCGTTCGGGCCGCTTTTATGGCATCCCGATTGTGGTGCCGAGCAATTTTCCGATCGGCAGCGTCACCGCAGCACGCGCCTTCTATTGGGCCGACGCGCACGATGCAGCCCGCGCCAAGCAGCTCGCCGCGGCGCTCTACAAGGCCTATTTTGTCGATGACCTCGACATTGCCAATGCCGAGAACGTGGTGAAGGTGGCGGTGCAATGCGGCTTTGATGCCGCAGCGGTCAGCGCCGGCCTGGCTGATGCCGCGGTCAAGCAGCGCACCAAAGCCGAGGTCGACAACGCGATTGCCAAAAGTGTTTTCGGCAGCCCCTACGTGATCATCGACGGCGAGCCGTTCTGGGGCATGGACCGCCTCGACCAGGCTGAAAAATGGCTGGCCGGCGGGCCCTTCTGACATGGGCCCGATGACCAGACGCGCCCTCCTGGCCTGCATCGCCGCGCTGCTCGTGGCGTGCGATGCCTTTGTCACCGGTGAACAAGTGGTCAGCTTCGACCTCAAGCCGCAGGCTGACGGCGGCTACGCGCCGGTCACGCTGAGCCTTGGGCCGCAGATGAACCCGATTGCGCTTAACTTGCGCGCCGAACTCCCCGGCAGCGGCGGCACGCCGGGCGCGTGGAACGAATATGCTGCCACGCTCACCTACAAGGGCGCGCCGCTGCTCACCAAGGCCTTTACCGTCAACGACACCAGCCCGGGCGACAACACGCCGGGCCAGCCGTTCATTGCGCGCAATGCCATCACGGTATCGGTACAGGAAACCGGCGACTACGTACTGACCATCGCGGCCACCCGCAAGCCGGTGGTGACGCTGCTGAAGCCGCAGCTCGAGCTGCGCAAGAACATCGCCACCCCGAAGTAGACCGGTCCGCGCCGGGGGGGGAGCACCGCCCTGCGTTTCCGCCTCTGCGGTTTGACCCTGCGCGCCGCGGCGTGATACAAAGCAAACGACTGTTTGCCTTGAAAGCATTGCCGTGGCTTCCGCCAAATCCAGCGCCAGGAAAAAATCGCGTGCCCCTCCCAAGGCGCCGCGCGCCGACAACCGCCTGCCGCAAATCCTCGACGCTGCTGCCGCCCTGTTCGCGGCCAGGGGCTATCAGGCCGCGTCGATCCGCGACATCGTCAAGGTCGCGGGCATGCTGCCCGGTTCGCTCTACTATCACTTCGCCAACAAGGATGAGCTGCTCGCCGCCGTTTACGGCGAGGGCGTGCGCCGCATCAGCACGGCGGTCAGCGCCGCCGTGGCAAAGGAGTCCGACCCGTGGGCGGGGCTCGAGGCCGCCTGCGTTGCCCACCTCGAATCGCTGGTGGCGCCCAGCCCCTATGCCAAGGTGGTGATCAGCGTGCAGCCGGCGGATGTGCCGCCGGTGGCCAAGGCGCTGATCGCCCTGCGCGACGGTTACGAGCAGCAGTTCGTCGCGTTGATCTCCGCATTGCCGCTGCCGCTGCACCTGCGTGACCGCAAATCACGCACCACCTTGCGCATGCTGCTGCTCGGGGCGCTCAATTGGGCCCCGACCTGGTACCGCCCTTCCGGTGCCAGCCCGAAGCGCATCGCGCGCGACTTTATCCACCTGATCAAGGCCGAACTCGCCCCCTGAGCCGGCTACCCTGTACCGACATCATGAACGGGATCATCGACGGCGGCATGTTCAAGTCGCGCTGAGCCGTTCCTGCCAACCGAGCCGCTCCTGTTTGCGGCCACAAGCGCCCTCAGCGCCAGGCAAACACCGCCTGGTCAAGATGGTCCACGCGCGTATCGCGCCCATGGATCGCCACTTCCATGAACTGGTACATCACCGCAGCCGTGGGCGCGTGGATCAGCGTGCCGAGCAGCGGGTAGCGAATCACCGGCCGGTCGCTTTCGGGGATGGTGATGAATTCGGGCGACCCCGGCAGCGCCAGCTCGGCCAGCGGCACCCGGTAAATCTCGGCCACTTCATCGGGGTTGGGGGTGAACGTGGCATCAGCGGGCGCCCACGCTACCAGCGGCGTGATCAGGTAGCCGGAGCGCGTGGGGTAATCATCAAGACGGCCAAGAATGGCTCCAGGAGCCAGTGTCAGGCCGATTTCCTCGCGCATCTCGCGCAGCGCGGCCTGCTCTTCGGATTCACCCGGGTCGAGCCGGCCGCCCGGCAGGGCGTATTGGTTGGCATGGTTCTTCATGTGGTGCGGGCGCAGGGTGAGCACCAGCGCCGCCTTGCCATGGCCGTCGTCGGTCAGGATCACCGTCACTGCGGCGCGCTTGAGCGATTGGGCCGGTGCAGTGCGCAAGGTGCGCAGCCCGAGGCGCATGGCCACCGTGTCGCGCAGGGTGTGATCAAAAACGGGATTGACCAAGGGAAGCCGCCGCAAGCATTGTCAGGTTGTATTCTAGTGGCGCGGCGCAGCGCCCTCGCGCGCGAATCAACCTGGCGCGGTTTTGAACGGAGGCAGCCATGAAACCAGCGGAACCAACCGAATTAAGCGAACCAACGGAACGAAGCGTCATCCACACCGACAAGGTGCCGCCGGCGCGCGTGCCGCTCTCGCAGGCGATCAAGACCGGCGGCTGGGTGTTCGCCTCGGGCCAGCTCGGCATGGACCCGCGCACCGGCCGCCTGATCGAAGGCGGCATCGCCGCCGAGACCCGGCAGGTGTGCGAGAACCTCAAGGCGGTGCTTGAAGCGGCCGGCTCTTCGCTGGCCCGGGTGGCCAAGGTCACCATTTATCTGGCTGATCTGGGCGAGCTGATGGTCATGAACCAGGTGTTCAGCGAATACTTCCCGGTGGACCCGCCGGCGCGCACCACGTTTCAGGCAGCGGGCCTGGTGGCTGGCGCGCGGGTCGAGATCGAGGCGATTGCGAGCGCGTGACGACCGCAGCGCATGACGGCTGGCTGCGCCTACCGACCTGTCCGGAATGCAGTAAGCTGACCGGCGCAAACCCGCAGTGG
>CANJDH010000018.1 GCA_947473125.1 Burkholderiales bacterium | reverse complement strand
GAGTCGGGCCAGGCATTGGCCGGCAGCCTGATGGACTACACGCTGCCGCGCGCCGACTTGGCGCCACTGTTCAACACGCAAATGGACCAGTCCACGCCTTGCCTCACCAACGTGCTGGGCGTGAAGGGTGTGGGCGAGCTGGGCACCATCGGGGCTACGCCTTCGGTGGTGAATGCGGTCGCCGATGCCCTGGCACGCAACGGCATGCAGGATCGCGCACCCAAGCTGCAGATGCCGCTCACGTCGGCAAGGATGTGGGAGTTGATGCACGCATAAAGCTGCATCAACCTGTAGTCGCCACCCAAAAGGGCCACTGAGGCCCGTGCTGGATCGGCAGGGCGCCGGCCCGCGCACCTGCTTGGGCAAATGCGAGTGCGGTAAATTTCAGTGCTTGACCCCATATCAAAATGCATATACATTATGACTAATGATCACCTGGGACGAGCCCAAGCGCAAGATCAATCTCAGGAAACACCGGATTGACCTTGCCGAACTTGAGAGCGCCTTCGATTTCCCGATGATCACGGTGGAAGATGATCGCGAAGCCTACGGTGAACTGCGGTTGCAGAGTTTGGCGATGTGGCGTGGACGCGTCATCTTTCTGGTTTGGACCGCGCGGCAAGACGCCGCCCATTTGATCTCGTGCCGCTATGCAGACCGCTCGCAAATCCAAAATTACTTCGAAAGTCTTTAGCCCTGCGCAAGTCGCCGCCGCCAAGGCGGCCGCCGCGCCTTCAGATACAGCCGACAAAATCGACTGGAAGCGTGGCGTTGTCACACCCGGTGGCGGCGTCGCCGCCACCATCGGCGCGCTGCGGAAGGCACGCGGGAAAAACAAAAATCCAACCAAAGAGCAGGTCGCCATCCGGCTCGACCCCGAAGTTCTCGCAGCATTCCGGGCCGACGGACCGGGTTGGCAAACCCGGATAAACACCATCCTCAAGGAGTGGCTGATTGCACATCAGCCTGCATCGCGCCGCCGCCGTATATCGCATGCAAGTGGCTGAGCTTCCCCGGCCGTTGGAGAAAGATTCATGGCTACTGAAAAATGGATCGAGCTGGAAATCGCGCGCAACGCACCGCTGGCAGCCAAGCGCGGCACTCGCGTGTTGTCGAACGAGCCGCACGCGCGCGCCGCACACTACGATGAAAAGGCGGGACGCATCGTGGTCGATTTGACCAACGGCACGCAATTCGCTTTCCCTCCGCAAATAGCGCAAGGACTGGCGCGCGCAAAGAAAGCCGACCTCAAAGAGATCGTCGTCTCACCCAAAGGCACGGGGCTGCATTGGCCCAAGCTGGATGCCGACTTGACCGTCGCGGGATTGCTGGCAGGGATATTCGGCTCACGTATGTGGATACGCGAACTTGCTTCCACCGGTGGTAAAGCGGTGTCGGAGCGGAAAGCGGTCGCGGCGCGCGCCAATGGCGCGAAAGGCGGACGGCCGCGACTGGTTCAAGAAGTGTGAGTGGATTAATAAAAAAGCCCGCACTGTGCGGGCTTTGTTTTTCTTGAGACGAGCGTTACTTGCCGCGCAGTTTCCGAATCGCGGCAATCTGCGCCGCCATGATGGCAAACTCGGAAGTTGCCTTGGCAAAATCGATTTCGTTCTTGGCGTTGGCACGCGCTTCTTCGGCCAGTTTCAATGCTTCACTGGCCTTGGCTTCGTCGAGGTCATGGCCGCGGATTGCCGTGTCGGCAAGCACCGTGATGACGTTCGGCTGGACTTCGAGAATCCCGCCGGCGACAAACACGAACTCCTCGGTGTCGTCGGCCTTGTGAATGCGCACCGCGCCCGGCTTGATGCGGGTGATCAGCGGCGCGTGCTTGGGGTAGATCCCGAGCTCGCCCGCTTCGCCCGGCAGCGCGACAAACTTTGCGTCACCCGAGAAAATCGCTTCCTCGGCGCTGACGACGTCTACGTGGATGGTGGACATGTGGCTTTACCGCCTTTTCCGTACTTTTCGCGATGGGCTGCTTACTGCAGCGTCTTGGCTTTTTCGAACACTTCGTCGATGCCGCCGACCATGTAGAACGCCTGCTCGGGCAGGGCATCGCACTCGCCGTCGACAATCATCTTGAAGCCGCGAATGGTTTCGGCCAGCGACACGATCTTGCCGGGCGAGCCGGTGAACACCTCGGCCACGTTGAACGGCTGCGACAGGAAGCGCTGGATCTTGCGGGCGCGGCCCACCGCCAGCTTGTCTTCGGGCGAGAGTTCGTCCATGCCCAGAATCGCGATGATGTCGCGCAGTTCCTTGTAGCGCTGCAACGTGGCCTGCACGCGGCGCGTGGTGTTGTAGTGCTCTTCGCCGACCACGTTCGGGTCGATCTGGCGCGACGTCGAATCGAGCGGGTCCACGGCGGGGTAGATGCCCAGCGAAGCGATGTCGCGCGACAACACCACGGTGGCGTCGAGGTGGGCGAAGGTGGTCGCAGGAGACGGGTCGGTCAAGTCATCCGCCGGCACGTAGACGGCCTGGATCGAGGTGATCGAGCCGACCTTGGTCGAGGTGATGCGCTCCTGCAATTTGCCCATCTCGTCGGCCAGGGTAGGCTGGTAACCCACGGCAGACGGCATGCGGCCGAGCAGCGCCGACACTTCGGTACCGGCCAGGGTGTAACGGTAAATGTTGTCGACAAAGAACAGGATGTCCTTGCCTTCGTCGCGAAATTTCTCGGCCATGGTCAGGCCCGACAGCGCCACGCGCAGGCGGTTGCCCGGGGGCTCGTTCATCTGGCCGAACACCATCGCCACTTTCGATTTGGAGAGGTCTTCCTGCACGATCACCTTGGCGTCCGACATCTCATGGTAGAAGTCATTGCCTTCGCGGGTACGCTCGCCGACGCCGGCGAACACCGACAAACCGGCGCGCGTCTTGGCGATGTTGTTGATCAGTTCGAGCATGTTCACGGTCTTGCCGACGCCGGCGCCACCGAACAGGCCGATCTTGCCGCCCTTGGCGAACGGGCAGATCAGGTCGATCACCTTGATGCCGGTCTCAAGCAACTCCTGCGACGGCGACAGCTCGTCGAACTTGGGCGCGGGCTGGTGAATCGCGCGGCGCTCTTTGGAGTCGATCGGGCCACGTTCGTCGATCGGGCGGCCCAGCACGTCCATCACGCGCCCGAGGGTGCCGGCACCAACCGGTACCTGGATACCGACGCCTAGGCTGGACACCGACATGCCGCGCTGCAGGCCGTCGGTGGAGCCGAGCGCAATGGTGCGCACCACGCCGTCGCCGAGCTGCTGCTCGACTTCGAAGGTCAGACCCTGTTCAACGAGCTTGTTGGTCTCGCTGATGTCGAGGGTGAGCGCCTCATAGATCTTGGGCATGCCTTCACGGGGGAACTGGATGTCGACCACCGCGCCGATGCACTGAACAATATGACCTTGACTCATGATTTACCTCGTACTTTTAAATTCGAACAAACGGCCGCTGATCAGACTGCTGCTGCGCCGCCGACAATTTCAGACAATTCCTTGGTGATCGCCGCCTGACGCGCCTTGTTGTAGGTCAGTTGCAGATCTTCAATGACTTTCTTTGCGTTATCCGACGCCGACTTCATCGCCACCATGCGCGCCGACTGCTCGGACGCCATGTTCTCGGTCACGGCCTGGTAGACAATCGCCTCGACGTAACGCGTGAGCAGTTCGTCGATCACCGCCTTGGCATCGGGCTCGTAGATGTAGTCCCAGCCGTAGGCGCCTTTCTCGGTATCGGATTGCTTGAACTTGTCCGCCGTCAAAGGCAACAGCTGCTCGATCTGCGGCTCCTGCTTCATGGTGTTGATGAAGCCGGTGTAGGCCAGGTACACCACGTCGATCTTGCCGGCCGCGTAGGCGTCGAGCTGCACCTTGACCGGGCCGATCAGCTTGTCAAGGTGCGGCTTGTCACCGATCTGGATCGCGTGCGACACCACTTTTGCGCCGATGCGACCGAGGAAGCCGAAACCCTTGTTGCCGATCGCGGTGGTCTCGATGCCGACGCCGGCGGCCTCAAGTTCCTTGAGCTTGGCCGTGACCATGCGCAGCACATTGGTGTTGAGGCCGCCGCACAGGCCCTTGTCGGTCGTGACGACGATGATGCCGGCGTTCTTGACCTGTGCACGCTTGACCAGGAACGGGTGGCGATACTCCGGGTTGGCGCTCGACATGTGCGCCGCGATATTGCGGATCTTGTCGCCATACGGACGCGCCGCGCGCATGCGTTGCTGGGCACGCCGCATTTTCGATGCGGCGACCATTTCCATCGCCTTGGTGATCTTGCGCGTGTTTTGCACGCTCTTGATCTTGGTGCGGATTTCCTTGGAACCTGCCATGACCGTTCTCCGTGACGCCGATGCTTAGAACGTGCCGTTTTTCTTGAATTCGGCAACTGCCGCGTGCAGCGCTTTTTCATCCGCTTCCGACAGGTTCGCGGCCTTGGCAATCGATTCGACCAGCGCGCCGTGCTTGGACTTGACGTATTCGCGCAGGTTTTTCTCGAACGAAAGCGCCTGTTTGACTTCGACGTCGTCCATGTAATTGTTGTTGACCGCGAACAGGGTCAACGCCATTTCCCACACTTCCATCGGCGCGTACTGGATCTGCTTCATCAGCTCGGTCACCATGCGGCCACGCTCGAGCTGCTTGCGGGTGGCTTCGTCGAGATCGGAGGCAAACTGGGCAAACGCGGCCAGCTCGCGATACTGCGCGAGCGCCAGACGCACGCCGGCGCCGGTGTCCTTGCGCTTCATGATCTTGGTCTGGGCCGCGCCGCCGACGCGCGACACCGACACGCCGGCGTTGATGGCGGGGCGGATACCGGCATTGAACAGGTCGGTCTCGAGGAAGATCTGGCCGTCGGTAATCGAAATCACGTTGGTCGGCACGAAGGCGGACACGTCGCCGGCCTGGGTTTCGATCACCGGCAGGGCGGTGAGCGAACCGGTCTTGCCCTTGACCGCACCCTTGGTGAATTTCTCGACATACTCTTCATTGACGCGCGCGGCACGTTCCAGCAGGCGCGAGTGCAGGTAGAACACGTCGCCGGGATACGCTTCGCGGCCCGGCGGGCGGCGCAGCAGCAGGGAGATCTGGCGATAGGCCCAGGCCTGACGCGTCAAGTCGTCATAAATGATCAGGGCGTCCTGGCCGCGATCGCGGAAATACTCGCCCATGGTGCAGCCGGCGTACGGGGCGATGAACTGCATCGCTGCCGAGTCGGACGCGGTAGCCGCCACCACGATGGTGTACGACAGGGCGCCGTGTTCTTCAAGCTTGCGCACCACGTTGGCGACGGTCGAGGCCTTTTGGCCGACCGCGACGTAGATGCACATCAGGTCCTTGCCCTTCTGGTTGATGATGGTGTCCACCGCCACGGCAGTCTTGCCGGTCTGGCGGTCGCCAATGATCAGTTCGCGCTGGCCGCGGCCGACCGGCACCATGGCGTCAATCGACTTCAAACCGGTCTGCACCGGCTGCGACACCGATTTGCGCGACATCACGCCCGGTGCAACTTTTTCGACCACGTCACGCTCTTTGGCGTTGACCGGGCCTTTGCCGTCGATCGGCTCGCCCAGCGCGTTGACGACGCGACCGAGCAGCTCGGGGCCGACCGGCACGTCCAGAATGCGCCCGGTGGCTTTGACCGTGTCGCCTTCCGAGATGTGTTCGTAGGAGCCGAGCACCACGGCACCGACCGAGTCGCGCTCGAGGTTCAAGGCAAGGCCGAAGGTATTGCCCGGGAATTCGAGCATTTCGCCCTGCATCGCGCTCGACAAGCCGTGTACGCGGCAGATGCCGTCGGTCACGGACACCACGGTGCCCTGGGTGCGCAGGTCAGTCGTCGTGTTCAGGCCGGCGATGCGGCTCTTGAGCAGTTCGCTGATTTCGGAAGGATTGAGATTCATGGTGGACTCCTGGAATTACGTAATCTGGGGACGCAAATGCTGCTCTGGACGGGTCAATATGTATCTGAATCAGGAAGCTGCGCAAATCGCCGCGGCCGGTCAGGCCGCCAGCAGGCTGATGCGCATGCGCTCCAACTGTGCCTTGATCGAAGTGTCGAATACTTCGTCGCCGACAACCACGCGCACGCCGCCAATCAGGCTGGCATCGACGTTGACATGCGATTTGAGTTTGAGGCCGCCGAATTTCTTGGCAAGGCCGGAGACCAGATCAGCCACTTGCGCGTCACTCATCGGAAACGCCGTGGTGATCTCGGCTTCGGCCGAACCTTCGAGCTTGTTCTTGAGCGCCACGAACTGGCTGGCGATTTCCGGCAGCGCCGCAACGCGGTCGTTTTCCACCAGCAAGCGCAGGAAATTCTGGCCTTCGGTGGGCAACGGCGACTTGAGTACGCCGGCGAAGACGCCATACAGCTTGTCGGCGCCCACGTTCGGATCAAGCACCAGCGCGCGCATTTCCGGACGATCGGCAACCGCGCCCAATTCGGCAATCAGGGCGTTCCAGGCATTCAGGTCTCCGTCCCGGGCGATGCGAAACGCCGCTTCAGCGTAGGGACGGGCGATGGTGGAAAGTTCGGCCATATGTGCTCTTCGGTCGGGTCTTAAAGTTGCGCCTTGAGCTGCGTCAGCAGGTCGGCATGCGCGCCGGCGTTGACTTCACGCTTGAGGATTTGCTCTGCGCCCTTGACGGCCAGGTCAGCCACCGCATTGCGCAGCTGCTCCTTGGCGCGCTGCACTTCCTGTGCGGCTTCTGCCCTGGCCTGAGCGACAATGCGCGCCTTCTCGGTCTCGGCATCCTTCTTGGCCTGCTCGATCAGCGCGTGCGCCTGCTTCTCGGCATCTGCCAGACGGCCCTGGTTCTGCGTGCGTGAGGCGGCCAGTTCGGCTTCGATGCGCTGTTTCGCATCGGCCTCTGCCGCCTTGCCTTTTTCAGCGGCGGCGAGTCCGTCGGCAATTGTCTTCTGGCGGTCTTCGATGGCCTTGAGCAGCGGCGGCCACACGAATGCCTTGGTGAACCAGATGAAAATGCCGAACGCGACCGCTTGCGACAGCAGCGTTAAATTGATATTCATGGTTTCTCCCCTGAATGGGACATCTCAGGAAAGGCGCTTACTTGAGATTTTGGATGACGGCGAGCAGCGGGTTGCCGAACGCGAACAACATTGCCAGGCCCACGCCGATGATGAACGACGCGTCGATCAGGCCGAGCAGCAGGAACACTTTGGCTTGCAGTTGCGGGATCAATTCCGGCTGGCGGGCAGCGCCTTCAAGGAAGCGGCTGCACATGATGCCTACACCGATACATGCGCCGGCGGCGCCAAGGCCGATCATCAGACCGATGCCGATGCCGGTAAACGCCTGAATTTGGGCGAGAGCTACAAGCTTTTCCATTTTGATACCCTTTCTTAGAACAAACGTGTGATGATGAGTTGGAACGGATGAAAAACCGGTGAAACGACTAGTGTGCGCCCCGATCAGTGGCCCTCGTGTGCCATCGCCATGTAGACGGCAGTGAGCATCATGAAGATGAAGGCTTGCAGCGCGACGATCAGGATGTGGAAGATGGCCCAGCCGGCGCCGAGGATCGCACCAAATACGGTGCCGGCAAGGCCGGTGGCGGCCCACATGCCCAGCAGCAGGAAAATGATCTCGCCCGCATAGATGTTGCCGTACAGCCGCAGCGCGTGCGACAGCGGTTTGGAGATCAGCTCAACCAGGTTGAACAGCAGGTTGAAGATCCACAACAAGGGGTTGGAGCCGAACGGCGTGCAGAAGATTTCGTGCATGAAACCGCCGAAACCCTTGACCGCGAAATTGAAATAAATCATCAGACCCCAGACCGACAGGGCCAGGGCGAACGTGGTGTTGACGTCGGCAGTGGGTACGCTGCGCCAGTTGTGCAGGCCCATCAGCTCATAGAGCTTCGCCATGATGTCGACCGGCAGGAAGTCCATCGAGTTCATCAGGAACACCCAGACGAACACACACAACGCGAGCGGGGCGACAAACTTGTGGCGGTCGCCATGGAACACGCCCTTGACCTGCTCGTCGATGAAATCAAACATCATCTCGACAAACGCCTGGCGTTTGTTCGGCACGCCCGACGTAGCGCCCGCCACGATCCAGCGCAACAGGCCGAAACCGATGATGCCGAGCAGCAAGGACGTCACCACCGTATCGACGTGCAGGGTCATGAACCCGCCGTCACCGATCGTGGCCGGCAAGTGGGTCAGGTGGTGATTGATGTACGAGGTAGGAGTCAGTTCGGTTCCGGCAGCCATGGCATTCAACCCGCTCTACGATTCTTTATCTGTTACCTGCTTCGACGAATTCGGGTCGCCCACGAAAATCGCCATGCTAAAAATCAGGATGGTCACGCAAAATGCGCCAACAAGCGCCACTGCCACCACGTCCTGATACACCCGAAACACCAGCCAGAGCAATCCAAACCCAAGCGCAATCTTGACCGCCTCGGCCCGAAACGCATCCCGCAATACTTCCCCTGCTGTCCGTGTCTTGTTTTTGGCCACCATCAGCGCAAAACCGAAGCCCGCGATGATGCTCACCAATCCACCCAACCCGGCCGATGCCGCGCCATGGTTACCCGCGAGCCCACCCGCCAGCATCGCCATGACTGCGGTCGCCAGTGCCTGAAACCCGAAGATCGGGCGAAATTGCCGCCACACTTCAAGCTCCCGCTGCCGCAAAGCCCCGCATTATATATAAATCAAGGGCACAGGGTCAATCTCAACTGCCTGGTCTTATATAAGACTCAGGTTTTCGGCAATTTGCGCCGCAACTCCCGAAAGGCCCCCAACTCCCACTGCCGCATCGCAACAAGGATGCTCATTACCGGACGTTTGTCGAGAGGCAGCTTGAGGTTTTCATGGTGCGCATCGCGAAACTCCTGGACGGTACGGCGCAAACGGTCGGCCAGCTGCGCACTGGCCGCCGGCGGCAGGCGGCCACTCGCAAATACCAGCGCCTCGCCTTCGCCGTCAAAGCGCGAACGGAAAAAGTCGGCCTGTGCCTGGGCATAAAAAAACATCTGGATCGGCCCCTGCGGCAACCAGGTAAATGCCTTTGCCACCAACGGCTTGATGCGGTTGTGCGCTTGCAACTCCACGATCTTGAGCTTGTCGAGGCGCGCCAGCAGACCGATCAGCTCCGCTTCGGTAAATTGGTACGACTGGACGATCTGCTCGAACGTCAGGTGATGGATCGCCGCCACCGCCACCAGCATCAGCTTGACATCGTTGGCCAGCTCCTTTTCCTGCTCGGGCGTCAACTGCATCAGCAAGGAGTCGCGCGCCTCCACAGCCCGCGCCAGGTCGGCAAACTCAATGCCTGCGTATTCGCAAATTTCATCAAGGCGCGACAGCATGAAATCCTTGGCCGAAAACATGCGCTTGATGCTCGCCTCGGACAGGTCAAGCTTCCTGGCCAGGTCGGCGTAGGTGATGTCCCGGCTTTTGAGTTCGCGCTTGAGAACCTCGATCAGGGCGGTGGTCAGGGCCATATCAGTGTGGGTGGTGTTGGCGGGCGTGGGCTGCGTAGACTCGTGGGCTGCGTAGACTCAATTGCCAGTAGGAACACCGGGAAGAGGGGAACAGATCACGAGGTAGGTGATATTGTCACCCATTGATTGTCACCCATCGCACGGCACCGGCGATACCCCCGAGACCACAAGACCCGAAGGACCCGCATGGCAACGATTTTTGAGCGCATCATCGCAGGGGAACTGCCCTGCGCCAAAGTATATGAGGACGAGCATGTATTTGCCTTCATGGACGCAGGGCAGGTCAACCCGGGCCACGTGATCGTCGCCACCAGAAAACCGTTCGAAACCCTGCTTGATGCCGACGAAGCGTCGGCGTGCGCATTGATGGCCGCAGCGCATCGCATTGCACGGGCGGTGCAGGCAGCGTTTGCCCCAGCCGGCCTGACGCTGCTGCAGGCCAACAAACCTGCCGGCTGGCAGACCGTGCCGCATCTGCACCTGCACGTGTTGCCACGCCATGAGGGCGACGGCGTCGAGCTGACCTGGCCGCGCAAGCAGCCTGGCATGGAACATTTGCTGGCATTGGCGGCGCAAATCCGCATGCCCTGATTCGGGGCATCTCGGTCCGCGCCTCAAGATTAGGGCGTGCCGGCCGTAGTCGTTTCCAGAGGCCCTGCCCAATTGGAGACGACCATGCCCCCGCTTGACCCCCATCGCGATTCCCCCAACGACCAGCGCCTTGCGGACCTGGAAGCACGTATCGGGTGGCTTGAATCGGCAGTTGCACAGCTGCTCGGCGAACCGCCTGCGCGACGTGCACCAGTGTCACTTGCGTCAGGGGCAGCCCGATCGCACCTGCAAACCCCGCTCTCCATGGCGCGTACCCAGCCCTTGTCGAGGGTGGTTGCATCGAAGCCGGCCGAAACCGCACAACACCAGGAGTCGATGTCGACGTTGCTCGACAATATGGGGATCACCGCCGCATTTGCCGGCCTCGACGCCAAGGTGGAAGCGGCAAGTGCCGAAGAGTGCATGATCGCGCCGATCAGGCTCAGCGACGCACCGGTTCTCGAGATCGACCCGGGCCTGTTGGGCGGCTCCGCTTGCCGGCCTGCCGCAGACGACTTTGATACCCACGCCGTGCTCGAAGACCAGCACCCGAGCATCCTGCAGAGAATCACCGCCACGTGGCGCACACCGGTAGCGCGCGCCTATCTGCACAAGCTGCTGGTGGATGACCGCAGCGATCGCAGCGGTTTCGACCCGGGTGTCATCAGCGAGCTGCTATTGCTCAGCTCGCTTCTCGAAGAGCCGAAACCGGATGCCGAACGGGTTCCGGGCGCCTACACCCATTAGCGCCCGACACAGTCTCAGGCAGGACGCTCCGGAGGGCCCGCATAGGCCGGGGCGATGCGTACTTCAGCTCGCCCGAGGCCCGCGATGTAAAGCTGCATCACATCCCCGGGTACTACCGGTCCGACCCCTTCGGGCGTGCCGGTCAAAATGATGTCGCCCGGATAGAGCGTGTATTTGTCCGACGCGTATTCGATCAGCCGGTCGACGTTGTAGACCAAATCACGGGTGTTGGCCTTCTGGCGCGTCTCACCGTTGACCTTGAGCTCCAGGTCAAGCGCGTTCGGGTCGGCAATTTCGTCTGCGGTGGTAAACCAGGGGCCGAGCAGGGCATACGTATCGCCCGACTTGCGCCACGACAACAACTCCTTGCCGCGCGTGGTCATGTCCAGCCCCATCGCGTAGCCGGCGATGTACTGGCGCGCGTTTTCGCGCGCAATGTTCTTGCCCTGCTTGCCGATGATGATGGCCAACTCCAGTTCGTGGTCGTTGCGACGCTCGGGGTAAAGCAGGCGTACTTCGTCACCAAAACCCACCAGGCTGGAAGTGGCCTTCAGAAACAGGCCCCAGTCGGAAATGTGCGTGATCGTGGTTCGGCCATGCTTGATGCCTGGATCAGCATTCGACTCCTGAATGTGCTTTACGTAATTGATCGGCGCGTTGATGATCTTGGTGGGGTTGCCGACCGGCGGCAGCAGCTTCACGCTTGCCAGGGACAGGCGTGGCGCGTTTGCCTTGAGCGCATTCGCACGGGCCAAAACGGCGCCGAGGTTGGCAATCAGCTGGTCCCCGAGCGGAGCCGGGTAACGCATCGGCGGGATCAACTCGAGCGCGGCCGTGACGTCGATGATCTGATCGCCCTCGACCAGGCCAAGTTGGTTGTTGTTATAGCGACATAGTTTCATTTCGAGTCCTTGATCCGGGGATTGTTCAATCAACCTTCGCGCGTGTATCACGCACGATTTTGCCCCACTTGGCTATCTCGGTCTGCATGAAGGCGACAAGGTGTTCTGGTGAAGACTAAGAGGCACCGGAGCCGATCCTGCCCAGGCGCTCTGCATAGTCAGGCAACTTTTGCAGCTTGGCCATTTCGGCGCCGCGTCGCTGCACCATTTCACGCGGCGTGCCGGCTGGTGCATACAGCGCGGTCCAGGTGGTTACCTCATAACCGGGAACGGTTTCGCCAATGGTCGGCAATTCGGGTGCGGTGGCCGAGCGCTTTGCCGTCGAGACGGCCAGACCGCGCACCTGGCCGCCGATCAAGTCAGTCAGTGCAGCGCCGCGCCGCACCCGCGGCGAGAGACCGACGTAGTTCGTGGTCATATCCTCCATGGTCATGCTCTCGTCCTCGTCTCCGGGACGGGTCAAGCCTGCCTGAGCCACACCACGCCGGCCTCAACCTTGACCGGGTAGGTTTTCAAGGCCACCGTGCACGGTGCAGCGCTCGCCTCGCCGGTCCGAATGTCAAACATGCCCTGGTGAAACGGGCATTCGATGTAGCCGTTCACCACAAAGCCTTCCGACAGGTTGGCGTTACCGTGGGTGCATACATCGTGCGTGGCAAATATCTCGCCATCAAGGTTGTAGAGACATACCGGCTCGCCGTTCAGGGTGGCGGGAAAGGTGCCGTCTGCGGGCACGTCGTCAGATTTGGCTACTTGGGTCCATTCGCTCATGGATTTGTTCCGTTGTGGGTGGGTTGGCAAGATTTTCGATGATCTGAAGCAAAACGCGGCGCGTGGTGGCAATGTCCTCCGCCTTTATGCCAAGGACGGCCTCATCATTGACGGCAACGGCATGGGGCACCAGTTTGGACTTGAGCCGCTTTCCAGCCGGTGTGAGAAAGATGTGCAGGTTGCGCTGGTCACCCTCAAGCCGGCGGCGTTCGACCAAACCCAATTGTTCCATGGCATTGAGTGCGGCGTGGGTGGTCGGCTCCATTACACCGGCCGCATTGGAGAGTTGTCGCTGCGTCAGGCCATTGTGCTCCCACAAGATGCGCAGGAACGTCCAGTGCCCAAACGAGACGCCGTGCTCGGTCAGTCGCAGTTGCAAAGCACGCATGAAGACGCGCGTGGCATCCTTGACCAGATGGGCGAGTCGGTCGTTCGGCACCGCCTCGCGCCAGTGGTGCAAGATCGCCTGAGGATCATCCCGCGGGTGATTCCTGGCAGCAGGCACGGCCACAGATCGCTTGCCCGTGGGCTTGCCTACGTGCTTGCCTGCGTGCTTACCTGCGTGCTTACCTGCGTGCTTGCCCACCGGCAAATTGTGGCGCTTCGTGCCGGACTGATCCGCAAGTTTCCTGGCCACTCAGACCCCCGTTATGCGGCGCGGCGCGATCTGGTGCTGCATGCGCACTTCCTGACCGGTACGCGACGATTCGATCAACGCCAGGCACACCTCCATGGTGGCGCGCGACCAGGCGCCGTTGTGCAAGGGCGCTACTCCCTCGCGCACTGCCGCGACCAGCTCATCGATCACCTCGATGCGCGGGACAGCGGCTCTGGGAGCGGGTCGCAGCGCCTTTCCCGTCTCACCGTAGACCATCACCCCGCGCGGCGTGGGGCGCAGGTCGGCACGTTCGCAGGAGATCACCATCGGGCCGAAGTGTTGGTGGTGCGGTGGCGCTGCGCCCGGCGGCACGTAAGTGGCACCACCATAGTTGCGCGCCGCCTTGAGTTGCGCTTCGTGCAGCGCATCCTTGGCCGCCGCGTGTTTTGTTGCAGCAAGGCGGGCGCGGCCGCTCTGATACACCTCAGGATTCTTGGGCGCACCGAGTTCGCCAACCCATTCGCAAGCTTCGTCGCTGTCGTAAAAGCCGTAGCCGTTGTAGGTGACGCTGGCAAACGCGCCGCCTTCAAACCAGAGCATGGCCGCATAGGCGCCTTCGGCAGGACGGATTCCCCCGGGGGCTTCGGCGCCGCGTGAGGGGTCCCATGCGCCGGTCTGGGCGCGCACGGCTGTCACCTTGCCGCCGCCGAGCAAGCGCACGATGTCGATCTGGTGCGCGGCCTGGCTGAACACCACACCGCCACCTTGCGCGGTGTCGAGCTCCTCCGGCCGGCGCGGACGATACAGAAAATCGGTATACATCTGAGCGGTGATCATGCGTACTGCGCCCACCTCGCCGCTTTCGATGATGCAGCGCGCTTGCAGTACCGGCGCATCAAAGCTATGGCTGTGACCCACGATGAGGTGTACACCAGCAGCGGCAGCTGCCTCGATCATGGCATCGCACTCGGCGAGGCTGATGGCCAACGGCTTTTCCACCAGCACGTGCTGGCCATGCCCTGCGGCAATCTTGACGTGCTCGGCGTGCAGCTGGTGCGGCGTCGCCAGATAGATCACCTCGACGTCCGGATCGGCGCACAGCGCATCGATCGTATCGTAAGTGTGCCCGCCGAAATCGGCACGAAACCGCTCGCAGGCGTCGGCGCGCGGGTCGGTCGCGGCCACCAGCTGCACGCGTGCATCGTCCACGAACGTTGGCAGCATCAACGTGAATGCCCGGCCGAGGCCGGCAACGCCGATCTTGAGTGGCTTCACGGGTTGCCCTGGGCCGGCGTTCACAGGTCGAGCACCAATTCACCGCCGCGTGCGCGCGACACACACACCATCAGCTGCTCGGCTTTCTCTTCTTCGGCCAGCACCATGTCGCGATGCTCCACATCGCCCTCCAGGTAGACCGAGCGGCAGGTACCGCAAGTACCCGATTCGCACGAGCTTTGCACACGATGGCCGTGGTTGCGCAGGGCCTCGAGAATCGACTCATCGACAGCCACCGGAATGATGTCGCCGGCGCGTGCCAGGCGCACCTGGAATGCCTGGTTGGGCTCGAACTGGGTGGCGTCACCGACGCCAAAACTCTCGAAATGGATCGTGCTGGGATTCCAGTGCCCGGTCATGTCACGCACGGCGTCCATCAGGCCTGTGGGGCCGCAGCAGTAGACGTGCGTGCCGGCTCGCGGCGCCTCGAGCAATGGCCAAAGATCCAAACCAGCGGCTGGGTCACCCCCATCAAAGTGCACCTGCGCCTGGCTGCCCGTCGCGGTTTTTGTTCCCATCGCAGCCACCTCATCGGCGTACGCCGCCGTGGCCGCATCGCGCGCCAAGTAATGAAGCTGGAAGGGAAGCGCGGCACACTCTCCGGATGCGTGCCGCTGCAACAGGGTGCGGGCCATGCACAGGATCGGCGTGATGCCGATGCCGCCGGCAATCAGGATCAGCGCGCGCGCATCGTCGACCAGCGGGAAGCCATCAACAGGCTTGCCAACCATCAGCGTGCTGCCTTCGACCAGTTCATCGACCATGCTGGCCGAGCCGCCACGACCAACGCCATCCGCTTCACGCTTGACCGCGATCAAGTATTGATCTGGTCCGCCGGCATCCGGCGCAGGTGGCGGGTTGACGATTGAATAGTTGCGGCGCATGCCGTTGGGCGCCACCACCGGCAGGTGCGCACCCGGCGCATGGCGTGGGAGCGGCGCACCATCAGGCGCCACCAGCTCGAACTCGACAATAGCGGCCGCCCGCTGGGTGCGGCGAACCACGCGCAGGGCCGAAAGGTCTGTATCCAGAGTTGTCACTGGGCAGCGAGGGGAGATAACGGTGAATGACACGGGGCGCGCAATTGACTGCAATTGACTGCAATTGACCGCAATTGACATGGGGCCCCGCTTTCAAATAAGCTCGCCATATTACTTAGAGATCTAAGGAATCGGCAAGCCTTTTCTGCCGCATTCTTGCTGCTTTTCTGTTTCGGGAAACCATGATGCTGACGCACGAAGAGAACGATTTGCTGTGCCGGGTCGAGGGCGATGCGCCGATGGGCCAACTGATGCGGCGCCACTGGATTCCGGTGGCGCTGACCGAAGAGGTGGCCGAACCTGACGGCACGCCGGTCAAGGCGCGCATTCTGGGCGAAGACCTGGTGGTATTTCGCGATACCAACGGCAAGGTTGGCGTGATGGACGAATACTGCCCGCACCGGCGTGTGTCGCTGGTCTTGGGCCGAAACGAAGAGTGCGGCCTGCGCTGCCTGTACCACGGCTGGAAGATGGACGTTGAAGGCAATGTGGTGGACATGTCGTCGGAACCTGCCGGCAGCGCCTTGAAACAAAAGGTCAAGCACCGCGCCTACCCGGTGCACGAATGGGGCGGCTGGGTCTGGTCTTACCTGGGTCCGCGCTCGTCTTCGTTGTCTGCCGCTGCCGCCGCCGGCGCCGCACATGACGGCTTGGCGGGCGACGGGGTACCGGCCTTTGTACCGCCCCCATACGCCCCGTCAGCTGATGTGCGCGTGTCGATCGCCAAAGCGATCATCCCTTGCAACTGGGCACAGATTCTCGAAGGGGCGATTGATTCGGCGCACAGTTCAAGCCTGCATTCGTCCGATTTTGTGCCGGCGCGCGTGTCGGCTGGCGAAGCCAACGCCAAACAATGGCTGCGCCCGTCCACCGACAAATCGCCGCGCCTGCAGGTTCAGCACACCGACTACGGCTTTCGCTACGCCGCGCTGCGTCGCCCGATCAGCAACGCTGCTACGCATGACTATGTGCGCAGCACCGTATTTGTGGCGCCATTCACGGTGCTCGTGCCGCCAAACAACCTGTACAACGTTGCCAACATCAATGTGCCGGTTGACGACACCCACACTGCTTTTTATTTCCTGGCCTGGGGCGACCCGGCCACGACACCCGACGCCGACGAGTGGCGCGCGTTCCTCAATGTAGGCAGGGAAAACACGCTCGACCAGTACTACCGCATCAAGGCCCATTTCGACAACCGGTTTGGCCAGGACCGGGAGGCAATGAAAGACGGCAACTTCACCGGCATTAAAGGGTTTCCGAACCAGGATATCGCCATGTGGGTCACCATGGGGCCGATTGCAGACCGCTCGCTCGAACGCCTCGGCGCCAGCGATCAAGCCGTCGTGGAGTTTCGCAAGCAGATGGTTGCCTCTGCGCGCGCCTTTGCCGAAGGCAGGCCGGCCATTGGTACCGGCACGGCGCGCGTCAGCAAAGAAGTGTGCTCGTTCCAGGCCGTGATGCCTAAAACAGTTGACTGGCGTACCATTCAAAGCGCTGGCGACATCGCCGCTGCGGTATCAGCAGCTTAGGATATCCCCGTGCGACAAAATGGGCGCTGGAACTCCAGCGCCTCTTTTTTGCAGTGGATGCGTACACAACCTGGAGACGACAAGATGAATCGACGTCGCGTTTTGGCCGGCGCTGCCGCCTCGACGCTCGCGGCCCTGCCCGTGAGCCGAGCATGGGCACAGGCATTCCCCTCACAACAGATCAAGTTCATCGTGCCCTACTCCCCCGGGGGCCTGCCGGACACGGTGGCTCGCGTCGTGGCCAAAAAACTTTCGGAGCGCATCGGCCAATCCGTGGTGGTAGATAACCGCCCGGGCGCCAACGGCGTGGTGGCAGCGTCGGCGGTCACGTCGGCGGCGCCCGACGGCCATACCCTGCTGCTCACCGACGATTCGATGATGACCGTCAATCCGTTGATCTACAAGACGATCTCCTACGATCCGAAAAGAGACTTTCTGCCGGTTTCCCTGATCGCAACGGCGCCGCTGTTCCTGGCGGTGCACCCGTCGGTGCCGGCCAACACGTTTCAGGAACTGATCGCGCTGATCAAATCCAAACCCGGTGAGTTTGCCTATGGGTCGTCAGGCATCGGCAGCACCCACCACCTGTGCTCCGAGGCCATGAAAGCCGCTCTGGGACTCGATATCCGGCATATCCCCTACAAGGGAACGGGCCAGTCAGTGCCGGCCGTGGTCAGCAACCAGGTGGCCATGGTGTTTTCCGCTTTCCCGTCGCTGACCGGGTTTGTCAAATCCGGCCAGGTCAAGCTGCTGGTCAGCAACACCGCCAAGCGCTCGATCTTTGCGCCCGGTGTCACGGCCATGGGCGAACTGGTGCCGGGTTTTGACTTTGCCCCCAACATCGGCATATTCGCGCCCGCTAAAACACCTGCCAGCGTCATCGTGCGCATCAGCGATGAGGTGGCCAAGCTGGTCAAGGAAGCGGACGTGATCCAGACCTTCACCACCGCCGGCATCGAGGGCATCGGCGGCGGCCCGGCCGATTACGCCAAGGTGCTCGCCAGCGAAGCCGAACGCGACGCCAAGGCGATTCGCACCGCCAACCTCAAAGCCGAATAAACCATGTCCAAACTCAAACTGACCTTCGGCTGCTGGGATTACGACCGCACCCGTGCCCTGATGGACGGCTCGGTGCAGCCGGACGGCATCGACCTGAATTACCTCAACATGCCGGTCGAGGAGACGTTCTTTCGCATGTTGCGCAACCGCGAGTTCGACGTCGCCGAGATGTCGCTCTCGTCGTACACGGTGTCGATGCAAAAACCGGAGCGGCCGTTTGTCGCGCTGCCGGTGTTCCCCTCTCGCTTCTTTCGCCACTCATGCATTTACATCAACGCCAATGCCGGCATCAAGACGCCGAAAGACCTGATTGGCAAACGCATCGGCAACCCGGAATACCAGATGACCGCGCCGGTGTGGATTCGCGGCATCCTCTCGGACCACTACGGTGTGCCGGCCGACAGCGTGACGTACTTCACCGGCGGTGAAGAAGAGCCAAATCGCGACGAAAAGCTCAAGCTCGACCTGCCGCCCAACATCAAGGTGCAGCCGATCGGCCCGACCCAGACGCTGACGCAGATGCTGCACACGGGAGAGATTGACGCGCTGTACACCGCACGCATGCCGTCCAGCTTTTTGAAGGGTGACGGCAAGGTGGTGCGGCTGTTCCCCGACTACCCCGAAGTAGAGCGCACCTACTGGCGCGAGACCAAACGCTTCCCGATCATGCACGTCGTCGCGATGCGCCGCGAGGTGTATGAAGCGAACCGCTGGATCGCCGGCACGCTGATGAAAGCGTTTGTCGAAGCCCAGCAACGCACCTATCAAGCGCTGCGCGAAACGGCAGCCCTCAAAGCCATGCTGCCGTGGCTCAATGCCCATGTGGAAGACACGGTGCGCGAGATGGGTGAAGACTTCTGGCCCTATGGGCTCAAGCCAAATGTCGAGACCCTGCAGACTTTCTTGCGCTATCACCACGAACAGGGGTTGTCGAAGCGGCTGGTCAAACCCGATGAGTTGTTTGCGCCGGAGACCCTGGAGAGTTTCAAGATCTGAGCTGTCGATGCCCTGAAATCCGCTCCCACCAACGATTGTGGGGCGATGGGCAAGTCAGTCAATGGAACGTTCGGTAGAAGGGCATCAGCGCTAGAATCGGCAGACCGCATAACCGGAGGGGCTCTACCGTGGCAATCATCGACCGTATCGCCAGCAACGAACCAGAACTGACGCGCTGGCGGCGCGACATCCACGCGCATCCGGAGCTCGGCTTCGAGGAAACGCGCACCGCCGACATCGTTGCCAAGAAGCTTGAAGCTTTCGGCCTGGAAGTGCATCGCGGCATCGGTAAGACCGGCGTAGTCGGTGTCTTGCGTGTCGGCAGCAGCAAGCGTTCGGTGGGACTGCGTGCCGACATGGATGCCCTGCCGATTGTCGAAGCCAATACCTTCGCGCACCGGTCCACCCAGCCGGGGCGCATGCACGCCTGCGGCCATGACGGCCATACCACCATGCTGCTGGGCGCCGCGCAGTACCTGGCCGAGACACGCGCCTTCGATGGCGTTGTCAATTTCATTTTTCAGCCGGCCGAAGAGGGCATCGGCGGCGCGCGCGCCATGATTGCTGACGGCCTGTTCGAGAAGTTTCCGTGCGACAACATATTCGGCATGCACAACCGGCCCGGCCTGCCGCTGGGCAAGTTTGCCGTGCGTGCCGGCCCGATGATGGCCGGGGGTGCCTATTTCGACATTCATGTCACCGGCCGCGGCGCGCACGGGGCACGTCCTGAGACGGGCGTGGATTCGGTGATGGTGGCCGCGCACATTACGATTGCGCTGCAGAGCATCGTCTCGCGCAATGTGCGCCCGGTGGATGCTGCCGTGTTGTCGGTTACCAAGATCCACGGCGGCGACGCCTACAACGTGATCCCGCAAACCGCGCAACTCTCCGGCACCGTACGCGCCTTCACCCCCGAGGTGATGAAACTGGTCGAAGAGCGCATGCAGCGCATCGTCAAGGGCACGGCGGAGGCGTTCGGGGCAACCGCCGAGGTGGACTTCCGGGTGATTTTTGCGCCGACGATCAACGATACGGCACAAGCCGACTTCGTCGCTTCGGTGTGTGCTGCGGTGGTGGGTGAAGAGAATGTGAACCGGAATCCGAACCTGATCGTTGCCTCCGAAGATTTCTCCTTCATGCTCGAGAAAGTGCCGGGCTGTTACTTCAACATCGGCAATGGTTCCGCTGACGGTGGCACTGCGGGGGCGTGCGAAGTGCACAATCCCTCGTATGATTTCAATGATGGCGCCTTGGCATTGGGAGCGAGCGTCTTTGCCCGAATCGTCGAAACACGCCTCGCAGCCGTTTGACCAATCGGGAGTGAAGCCATGACGCATCTTCACCAGAGCAATCGCCGCAAAGTTGTCCTGGCCTTGGGTGCCGGTGCCTTGTCCACACCGTTCGCCGCGCGGGCGCAACAGCCCTACCCGAACCGCCCGGTGCGCATCATCGTCGCCTCCGCAGCCGGCGCGGGCGACGACATCCCCGCGCGCTTGCCGGCCGCCAAGATGAGCGAGCTCCTCGGCCGGCAGTTCGTGGTCGGACAACCGGCCAGGTGCCGGCGGCACCGGCCAACAGTCTGACGCTTGTCGTTACGGTGCAGCAATCACACCCGACCTGAGTAGCGCTGCTATGCGCTCGGCCGGATAACCAAGCACATCTGCCAGCACGGCACGCGTGTCTTCCCCGGCCCGATACGGTGCCGGGCCGCGCGCCGGAATCGGTTTTGCATCCACGTGAAATGGCGCCGCCGTGACGCGAACCTGTCCGCGCGTGGGATGGGTCACTGTCGTGAAGGCCTCGCGCTCGGCCATGTGCGGGTGGGCCATCGCCTCTTCAATCGTCAACACCGGCGCACACGGGACGCGCGCGGCGGTCAGGGCAGTGACAGCGGCATCGACCGACCCAAATCCATCGAGCCAGTCGCAAATGTGCTGATGCAGCTCGGGCCAGTGCGCGCGCCGGCCTGCGGGTGTTGAGAAGCGTTCACCGCGCGCCGGACTGTCCTGCGCCATTGCCGCAAGCATGCGGTCCCAGGTGGGGCCGGAGCCGATGAACTGCGCCGCGATCTGCCGCCCCCCGATGGTGTGGATCACCATGCCTACGCGCGGCCCCTTGATCACCGGCGCGTTGTTGAGCGCGGCAGCGATACCCAGATCTTCCGCGCCCCAGAGCGACTGCAGCATCGGCACATCAAGGTAAGCGCCGGCCCCGGTGCGCTCGCGCCGCAGTACGGCAGCCAGCACCAGGCCGAACGCATGCACGCCGGCCAATGCATCTGCCGACTGCAAATAGGCGACGCGCGCTTGCGGGTCGCCCTGACGGTCCAGGTCCATCGCACCGGAGGCGGCGTTGACCAGGTGGGCAAATGCCGGCCGGTCGCGCAAGGGCCCGGTTTGCCCATAGCCGCTGATCGAGCAATAGACGATGTCCGGCTTGACTGCGGCGACGGCGGCGTAATCCAGCCCGTGGCGCGCCATCACGCCGGGCACGAAATTCTCGATCACTACGTCCGCCTTGCACGCCAGGTCAAGGGCAATCGCGCGCGCCTCCGGGTGTGCAAGGTCGATCGCCACGCTTTCCTTGCCGGCATTGAAGCGGACGAAGTAGCTGCTCTGGTCGGTGCGGCCTTCCTCGAGCTGGTAGTAGAAGCCGCGCGTATCGTCGCCGTCGCCCGGGCGCTCGACCTTGATGATGCGCGCGCCCAGGTCGGCCATCAGGCGCGTGCAATAGGGGCCCGCAAGCACGCGGGTGAAGTCGAGCACGGTAAGCCCATCGAGTAGTGCAGAGGACATGCTGTGGCGCCTTGGGGTGCACCGGGTTCACCTCACAGGATGACGGCCGGAGCTCAGTTGGTAGGAAAGATGTCGCGGTTGGGAGAGTACATCAGACCAGAGCACGACACTTACGCCCCATCGCTAGCCTGTGTGCCTCACTGCCGATCGCTAAATTCGCGGCTTGTTTCACGATTACATTGGCACAGCATGCTTGTAACGTCTGTGAAATCACAGTAAGATATTCACCATTGTGGTGTAAAGTGGTGCACATAAATGAATACTTCAAAGAAGGTCAAATCTGCGAAAGGCGTTAAGGCGCCTAAGAGTGCGCGCGCCTCGGTGAGCTTTCCGTCTGCGACTTATGCTGATTTAGAACGATTGGCGGAGCAGAAAAAGGTTTCCGTAGCGTGGGTAGTACGTGAAGCTGCCGAGAAATATCTTGCTGAACAATACCCATTGTTCAGTCAGCGATAGAAATCTGTTGGGGGTTCCGTGAAATACGACACATTGGTTTTGGAGACAAAGGGCTCTCAGGAAACTGGCGATTCCATTGCTCCCCGACGAGACGCGCGCGAAACTCCCTCGCGCACATTGACCGCACTTTCACTCTTCTCTGGCGGCGGAGGTCTTGATCTCGGGTTTTCTGCAGCCGGTTTTCGCATAGGCGCGTCCAGCGACATAGATGCTTTTTCCTGCCACACATTGATGCTAAATAGCGGGAGGAAGCGCTTCTACAAGCACGCACATTCTTTCGCAGCAGACATAACCAAAGTTCGTTCTACGGATTTGCTTAGTCCAGCCAATCTGGTGGCTTCTAATATTGATATCGTAATTGGCGGACCCCCGTGCCAAGCATTTTCGATATTTGGCCAAAGAAAAGGTCTCGAAGATCCCCGTGGCAATTTGGTTTGGGAATACCTTCGAATCATTCGCGAGGTCGAACCTAAAGCGTTCGTCTTTGAAAACGTTGCCGGCCTGCTGTCTATCCATGGCGGCAAGCTCTATGGACAAATCCTTGAGGAACTATCGTTGGGTGGAAGGTACACGGTCTCCGCGCATCGGTATCAAGTTGCTGAATTTGGAATTCCACAATTTCGCGATAGAGTTTTTTTCATTGGCGCAAAAAATGGTACTTCGGTGCCTCCAATGGAACCAACCCATGGCAAACAATCCCTGTTTTCATGCAGACCCTATCGAACTGCTGGGGAAGCGTTGCGCGGACTGAAGGAGCCGGGTCATGCGCACAGCCCACCCAACCATCTGGGGCGAGAGCATAGTCAGAGGATAGTCGATAGATATCGGGACTTGGCGTTTGGCGAACGGGACCCAAAAACGCGCATCAATAAGCTCGATCCCAAGCGGCCTAGTTTTGCAATCATTGTTGGTTCGGACAAAGGCGGAGGAAAAGGCCACGTGCACCCCCACACAGCACGTGAAGTGACCCCTAGAGAATCGGCGCGTATGCAAACCTTTCCCGATTGGTGGGAATTTCATGGAACCGGACGACATGTAATCCGTCAGGTCGGAAACGCAGTCCCCCCTCTGTTCGCTGCTATTCTTGCTGAGCACATAAAAAAGCACATTTTTGGCGCAAAATCTCAGAAGACTTACGACGAA
Source organism: Burkholderiales bacterium (assembly GCA_947473125.1). Lineage (GTDB taxonomy): Bacteria > Pseudomonadota > Gammaproteobacteria > Burkholderiales > JAEUOS01 > CANJDH01. Next base: position 38,895 of record CANJDH010000018.1, on the reverse strand, counting down.
CTAGTGAATATTCTTGAGCTAGATTTTTTGCGTAGTTAGCCACTTACCAAGATTCAATGATTCGCGATTTATTTAGCCACAAAATCCATTCAAGCCCTGATGAATGGCCTGAAAAGCTTTCCGAGTTAGCGGCGATTTTTGGTGAATTTGACGGTCAACTTTTTGATCGCGACGCGTTCGAACACCGACTCCAAGCCATCAGTCCCCGTGTCTCCTACATTGCTCACGACGCAGTTTCAAGTGGACGAGATGCATCAAAATTTAGAGATGAGATAAGCGCGTATCCGGCCTATCTAGGGCTTTACTATTTGCAAAAATCGGTACGCGGCTGGGTGGTAAGAGTAAGCGAGACGGCCAGACGATTTTTACTTTGCGAAGAGCCAGACGTCGCCTCATTTCTCCGGTTGCAGCTCGTATTGTTTCAATACCCGAACGCGATGGGAGCGAGATACACCCCCTTTACAGAGACGCTAAATATCCAAGCAAACGCGCGGGATCGAACGTTAGATTTTGTTCGCCAGGGAATGCACTTTTCGCCAATAAGAATGATCGTAGTCGGCCTCTTAGCTGACGCAGAACTAAGGAACATCGATCCACTTTCTGCGTCAATTTCGTTCGAGGAAATCTATGCTCTGGCGAATTCCCCAGCCGTTAACACGAGGGCATTGCCGACCAAAACCAATGTTGTGCGCGTTCTCCGCAAAATACGCAATGGCGAGCTTCCAACGCCAACAGTGTTCGAAAGTAGATTTCATATTCTCCGCCACACTCAGTTTTTTGCTTTGCGAAATCGCCACGTAGTGATTCGCGATGGTGTGAACAGAGCAGACAAAGACCAGTTGCGGCGCCAACTTAGCGAAATGGCTGCACTTTCCAGTGAATTTGCCGATTTCGACGGTTGTAGCCGTGGCACCGATTTGGAAGACGTTATTGGCAGCGGTAGCTGGGGTAAGTACTTTGATGCCGTAATGACCCTGTCTGCGCAAACCGTGGAGGTCCTAGGGCAAGATTCGGCTATTTCAGCACCCACGCCGAGTGCCATTGAAAATCTAACTGCTGCGCCCCCACTCCGCCCCGAGCGCTACGAGTTTCGCGATCGCGCTGTCGAACCTCTACGGATAGGGCCGTACAGCCGAACGAGAGAATTGGCCGACCCCGAGGTAACTCGAATCAAACTACAGCGCAGAAATTTGTTGCACAAGGAACTTGTGGACAAAATGGATGCTTGGCTACGTTCAATTGGCGCGAGTCCGAAAGAGAACGAGCATGTAGACCTGTTCGCAAAAATCCCGGACGATGGGTCTTTCATTTTCGAAATGAAAAGCGGTGGCGATAGCTTACTTGATCAAATTCGAAAAGGCCTGAGCCAACTCTACGAGTATCGCTATAGGTATAGGGCGGTAATCAATGACGAACATATTTCGCTTTGCCTCGTGCTGCCAGGTAAGCCCATTTCAATACCTTGGGTAACTGAATATTTATGCGATGATCGTGAAATAGGCATTTGCTGGTTTGACGACGCTGGAAAACCAGTGTGGCCGAACAATTGCGCGTCGTTTATGGACAATCTCCGGGTTGAACCGGCGAGATAGCAACTTCAGTGGTACGTCCAAGTCAGACGTCTGTCTAACAAATCCCGCAGTTGGATCAGCTTGCCTCTTATCAACTGACTTGACGCCGCTGGCCTATGTGCAAAAGGCGCGAGTCGAGGAGGCAAAGTCGCTGCTTTCTACCGGCAACCTGGCGGCAGAAAGGATCGTCGACCGCGTCGGCTACGCCGACATGAGCTCATTCCGCCGCCTGTTTCGCGCGCACACCGGGATGACGCCGCACGATTAGCGCGAGAAGTTTCGCGTCAGCCCCTCAAGGGCTGCGCGCGGCCACCGGGAACCGGCCTGAGCGCCGCTCCCACCAAGGATTTTCGGCTATCAGGCGCCCTGCATGATATGGATCACACGGGCGGCGATGAACTCCTTGGTGCGGGCGCCGTAGGCGGCCATGTGCGGTGCGGCGGCGTGCGCCTTGAGGGCATCCATGCTGGCCCACTTTTCAATCACGACGAAGGTGTCAGGGCCCCACGGGGTCTGGAACGGCGGCGCGTGTTCCGCATCCACCGCGGCACCGTATTCGACGCAGCCGTCCTCGGCCCTCACCGCCGCCGCGTTGGCGCGGAAATGCTGCAGGATGGTGTCGCGCTGACCGGGTTTGGCGGTGATGACGGCAATTACGTGGATCATGTCGTGGGGCTCCTCAGGGTGGCTATTTGATTCTCTTGAGCAGGTCGTCCAGGTGCTCGTAGTCGGAGTAGGAGATGACGAGTTTGCCGCCCTTGCGCGCCACCTGGATGGTGACGTTGGTACCGAGGCGCTCCGATAGTTCCTCCTGCAGGCGCAATGTGTCTTTGGACGCCTTGGCTGCGGTCTTCTTTTTTCCGCCGGAAGCAGTGCCCTTCCCCGCCAGCAGGTTGTTGGCCAGCGTCTCGGCAGCCCGCACCGACAGGCCTTTTGACTTGATTTCCTGCGCAGCCTGCAGTTGCCGGGCCGCATCGAGGGGCAGCAGCGCGCGCGCGTGGCCCATGTCGAGCTCGGCGTTATGCAGCATGTCCTGCACTTGCTTGGGCAATTGCAACAGGCGCAACAGGTTGGTGGCAGCGCTGCGCGAACGGCCTACCGCCTGCGCCGCCTTCTCGTGCGTCATGCCGAATTCGTCCACCAGGCGCTTGAGGCCTTGCGCTTCTTCAAGGGCATTGAGGTCTTCGCGCTGGATGTTTTCGATCAGGGCAATCGCCAGCGCCGCTTCATCGGGGACGTCGCGCAGCGCGACCGGCACCTCCCTGAGGCCGGCGATTTGCGCGGCGCGAAAGCGCCGTTCGCCAGCCAGGATTTCATATTTGTCGCCACCGACGCTGCGCACCAGGATCGGCTGGATGATGCCTTGCGCCTTGATCGATTCGGCCAGCTCATTGAGCGAGGCCGGATCCATGCGCGTGCGCGGCTGATACTTGCCGGGCTGGAGTTGCGCAAGCGGCAGGGAGGTCAGGGCATCACGCGCATCGGCACGATCCGATTCGGTATTGCCCGCCAGCAAGGCGTCGAGGCCGCGGCCAAGGCCGCGCGATTTGGGTTTGGTTGCCATGCTTAGTAGGCCTTCACGCGTTCAATCATTTCGGCAGCGAACTGCAGGTAGGCTTGCGCGCCCTTGGATGCCTTGTCAAAGGTCACGCCCGGTTGACCGTAGGAAGGGGCCTCGGCCAGGCGGATATTGCGCGGAATGATGGCCTTGAACACCTTGTCGCCGAAGTGTTGCTCCAGCTGCGCCGAAACCTGCAGCGACAAGGTCGCGCGCGGGTCGAACATGACGCGCAACAGGCCAATGATTTTCAGATCCTTGTTAAGGTTGGCGTGCACCTTCTTGATGGTGTTGACCAGGTCGGTGAGGCCTTCGAGCGCGAAGTATTCGCACTGCATCGGGATGATCACGCCGTGCGCTGCACACAGCCCGTTGAGGGTGAGCATCGACAGCGACGGCGGGCAGTCGATCAAGACGAAATCATATTCGTTACCGACCTTGGCGAGCGCATCCTTGAGACGCGTTTCTCGATGATCTTGATCAACCAGCTCAACTTCAGCCCCGGCCAGCTCGCGATTCGCCGGCAGCACGTGGTAGCCGTGCTCGGTCACATGGCGTGCCCCGGCCACGTCGGCAGTCTCGAGCAGCACCTGATACACGCTCTGCGTCAGCTTGCGCTTGTCGACGCCTGAGCCCATGGTGGCGTTGCCTTGCGGGTCGAGATCCACCAGCAGCGTACGCTGGCCCTGTTGGCCAAGCGCGGCGGCAAGGTTGACCGTCGTGGTGGTCTTGCCGACCCCGCCTTTTTGATTGGCGACGGCAAATATGTGAGCCAAACCTTCTCCCCTCGTTCTGTTTTCGCTATTTTTCTTGTCGCGACGCACTATGGGCGCTTGAGTACCACCAGATGGCGTTCGGCATCCAGCCCCGGCACCTTGAGCGCAACAACACGATCGAGCTTGCATTCTTTTGGCAGCTGCGCGATCTCCTCATGCGGGTGCACGCCTTTCATCGCCAACCACTCGCACTCGGGCGTGGCCAGGTGCGCGGTGAGATGAAAGAACTCGTACAAATCGGAAAACGCGCGCGACACGATTTGGGTGAATTGGGCCGTGGGCTCCCACGCTTCGACGCGCTCACCCGCCACTTCAAGGTTGGCGAGCTTAAGTTCGGCCTTGGCCTGGCGCAGGAACGCCGCCTTTTTATGGTTCGAGTCGAGCGCCGTGATCCTGAGGTCAGGCAGTGCGGCAGCGGCCCAGATCGCCAGCGGAATCGACGGCAAGCCGCCACCGGCGCCCACATCGAGCAGACAACCCGGCTTGACATGGCGCGCAATGCTCAGCGAATCGAGCAAATGCGAGGCGAGCATCGCCTGCGGATCACGAATCGCCGTGAGGTTGTAGGTGCCGTTCCATTTGGCGAGCAGCGCCACGTAATCGAGCAGTTTGTCGCGGGCATCACACGGCATGGCCAGGCCGAGCGTGTCAAGGCCGGCGTCAAGGCCTGCTTCGAGGTCGGCGGCGAGGGGTGAGGGATGGGCAATGACGTTCATGCGGCGATTCCGGCCGGCGCATGGCTCAAGCCGCGCCGCTTCAGATATACCAGCAGCAGCGCGATGGTGGCGGGCGTAATGCCCTGGATGCGCGACGCCTGGCCGATGGTTTCGGGCCGCTGCTGCGCCAGCTTGGCCTGGGCTTCGCGCGTCAGGCCATGCACCTGCGCATAGTCCAGATCATCGGGCAACACGGCGTTTTCCTGCCCGGCCTGGCGTTCGACGTCCTGGGCCTGGCGCCCGATATAACCTTGGTACCTGGCACCAATTTCGATCTGTGCGATCACTTGCGCGGCAATGTCCGGGTCAAGATTGGCCGGCCCGATGGCCTGTCGGGATGCAGCGCCGAACACCATGCCGGTGACACCGGCGTAATCCACTGCCGGGCGCTTGAGGAGATCCAGCAGGGAATACTCTCTCTCAATCATGGTTCCCAAGACACGCTGTGACTCATGTTCTTCGAGAATGTGAGGGTTTACCCACGTGGATTTGAGGCGCTCTTCTTCGCGCGCCACGGCGTCACGTTTACGACAATAAAAGTCCCAGCGGATGTCATCGACGCAGCCCAGATGGCGACCCATTTCGGTCAGGCGCGTGTCGGCATTGTCTTCGCGAAGGGAGAGCCGGTATTCGGCGCGGCTGGTGAACATGCGGTACGGTTCGGTCACGCCGCGGGTGATCAGGTCGTCGACCAGCACGCCCAGGTAGGCTTCATTGCGTTTCGGACACCAGGCGTCGCGACCCTGGGTTTTGAGGGCGGCGTTGAGCCCGGCCAGCAGGCCTTGGGCGGCCGCCTCTTCATAGCCCGTGGTGCCGTTGATTTGGCCGGCGAAGTACAGCCCTTCGATTGCCTTGGTTTCAAGCGAGCTTTTCAGGCCGCGCGGGTCATAGAAATCGTATTCAATCGCGTAGCCGGGCCGCAGGATGTTGGTGCGTTCACAGCCTTTCATGGAGCGCACCAGCGCCAGCTGCACGTCAAACGGCAGGCTGGTCGAAATGCCGTTCGGATAGATCTCGTGGGTCGTGAGGCCCTCTGGCTCGAGAAAAATCTGGTGGCTGGCCTTGTCGGCAAAGCGATGGATCTTGTCTTCAATCGACGGGCAATAGCGCGGTCCGACGCCTTCGATCACGCCGGTAAACATCGGCGACCGGTCGAGGCCGCCGCGAATGATGTCGTGGGTGCGTTGGTTGGTGTGAGTGACCCAGCAAGGCATCTGGCGCGGATGCATGTCGGCGCGACCCAGGTACGAAAACACTGGCACCGGATCGTCGCCAGGCTGCACGCCGAGTTCGGAAAAATCGATGGTGCTGCCGTCCAGACGCGGCGGGGTGCCGGTTTTGAGCCGGCCCTGCGGCAGCTTCAGTTCCTTGAGCCGGGCGCCGAGTGACTTGGCGGCGGGGTCGCCGGCGCGCCCCGCCTCATAATGGTCAAGCCCGACGTGGATCAGGCCGGACAAAAATGTTCCTGCGGTCAACACCACCGCGCGGCCACGGAATGCAACGCCGAGTTGGGTGACGGCACCGACCACCCTGTCGCCCTCGACAATCAGGTCGTCACATGCCTGCTGGAACAAGGTGAGGTTGGGCTGGTTTTCCAGGCGCGCCCGGATCGCCTGCTTGTAGAGCATGCGATCGGCTTGGGCACGGGTGGCACGCACCGCCGGGCCCTTGCTCGAGTTGAGGATACGAAACTGGATGCCGGCTTCATCAGTCGCGATCGCCATGGCGCCGCCAAGTGCGTCGACTTCCTTGACCAGATGTCCCTTGCCGATGCCGCCGATCGAGGGGTTGCAACTCATCGCCCCGAGGGTTTCAAGGTTGTGCGTCAGCAGCAGCGTCTTTTGCCCCATGCGCGCGGCGACCAGCGCCGCCTCGGTGCCGGCATGGCCACCGCCGATGACGATGACGTCAAAATGGTCAGGATGGGTGTAATGAATGCCGCTGGGCATGGCGTTGTGACAGTGCTGGGAAGCCGATATCGGATGGAGGCGAGGCGCGGATTATACCTGCGCGTCCTGGCCGAAGCGGCTGCCCCCATGCTGTTTCACGTGAAACAGCATGGGGAATCAGCAACTTGCGATACGCCTGCTTAGCGTGTGCGAATGCCCGCGCCGCCGTTTTTCATTTTGACGCGTTCGCCGCCATCGACCACCTTGTCATTCTGCACCCGTAGCACCTGCAGTTCCTTTTGCTCCTTGTTCTGCACCAGCAGGGTCTTGCTGTCGGCGGAAAAGGCAATGCCCTGGGTCCACACGCCTGTGGGTACTTCAGAGGTAAAGACGGCTTTCTTGCCATCAACCTTGTAAAGCTTGAGCAGGCCCAGCGGATTGTGGAACGGCGAGTTTGCCGGTTTGTTCGAGCCGTTCATCGCGGTGACCGCGATGTAGTTGCCGTCCGGACTCATGGCGATGCCCTCCGGCGTTTGCCCAACCGAAAACGTATCAACCACGCGCGGCGGCCGCAACGTCATGTCGATGATGCTCACCGTATCCGCATCGCCCTGCCCCAAACCGATATTGGCGACCACGGCAATGTCGCCCTTGCTGGAAATCTGGATGCCGTAAGGGCGTTGGCCGGGGAAGATATCGCGCTTGGTGTATTCCACCTTGTTGCCGTCAATCGACAGCACCGATACGCGGCTGTCACCATCGCGGCTGACCAGCGCGGTTTTGCCGTCGGGGCTGATGCTGACACCGCTGGGGCCGGATTTCGGGTTGCCGAAATCAATCTTGCCTGCCGACGTCAGCGCACCCTTGTTGATGGTGTATATCGAAACGGTACCGTCTTCGCGATTGGCCACCAGCGCCAGCGTGCCGGTGCGATTGATGTCCACGCCGGCCGGCCCCAAGCCGGTCTCGACGGTAGCGGCGACGCGCGGCGGCTTGGCAGTAAGGTCAATCACCGACATCCGGTTGTCCGGCACCTGCTTCGGTGGCGTCGAATTATCAAGCTTCATGTTGGCAGTGACCAGGGCATAGGACTGGTCGGGCGCCACCGCCACCGAGCTTGGTGGCCCGACAATCGAGGCAGGGGCGTCAATCTCCGCGATCAGCCGGGGCGGGTTTTGCCCCAGATCGACGATCGCCACGGTATCGGGATTGTTCGGCACGGTCTTGACCGCCCCGTTTTCCATGCGCACCTTGCCGTCGTTGGCCGAGACGGCCAGTTGCGCCTGTGCGGCCTGCGGAAATGCCAACGCTAGCGCGATGGCGAGAGTTGTTATTTTCATCGCTCCTCCGGATGTTTCATGTGAAACATGGTTCTGCAACATTGATCGGGTGTGCAGTATGCGCCCGCGTAAGCAGTGCGGCAAGAAGATACGGGGGCTGCGGGCAGGTGCGACGGGCAGCATTTCATCCGCCGTAGCGAAACCGGAGACATGGCAAAAGTGCCCAAAAGTGAAAGTGAAAAAGCCGCCTTGTGGGCGGCTTTTTCGGTTTGTTTCTCAGCTCTTTATACGCTGGCAGTCTTACGCCGCCAGTTTTGTCTCCTGCACCCGCCTCGTTTCAAGCAGCGTTTCCGGCACATAGCCTTCGAGCTTCTTGAACAACTCATCATGCATCGCCAGCTCGGCCTGCCACTGCGCCTTGTCGAGCGACGTTACTACTGCATACTTTTCCGCACTGAAATCCAGGCCCTGCCATTGCAGGTCCGTGTAATCCGGAGTGTGTCCCAACGCGGTGTTTTTCGCGCCCGCTTTACCCTGACAGCGCTCGACCACCCACTTGAGCACACGCATGTTCTCGCCAAATCCCGGCCACACGAATTTGCCTTCGGCATTCTTGCGGAACCAGTTGACCTGATAGATCTTGGGCGCCTGGCTGATCGACTTGCCGATCTTGAGCCAATGCTTGAAGTAGTCGCCCATGTTGTAGCCGACAAACGCAATCATCGCCATCGGGTCGCGCCGCACCACGCCTTGTTTGCCGGCGATCGCTGCGGTCGTCTCCGACCCCAAAGTGGCAGCCTTGTACACGCCGTCTTCCCAATCCAGAGACTCGACGATCAGCGGCGCGGTATCGGATCTGCGGCCGCCAAACAGGAACGCCGAGATCGGCACCCCGTTCGGGTCGTCCCACTGCGCATCAAGCGACGGGCAGCGGGTAGCCGCCACGGTGAAGCGCGAATTCGGGTGGGCGGCCAGGCGCCCCTCATTTTTCCCGATGGCAGGGGTCCATTCTTTGCCTTGCCAGTCGGTCAATCTTGGCGGCGCCTTATCGGTCATGCCTTCCCACCAGACATCCCCATCCGGCGTTTCGGCCACATTGGTGAAAATGGTGTCCGCCTCGATGGCTTTCATGCAATTCTGGTTGGAGTGATAGTTGGTGCCGGGGGCGACACCAAAATAGCCGGCTTCCGGGTTTATCGCGTAGAGGCGACCATCTTTGTGCGGCTTGATCCAGGCAATGTCTTCGCCGATGGTCGTGACCTTCCAGCCTTCCAGGCCTGCGGGCGGCACCAGCATGGCAAAGTTGGTCTTGCCGCAGGCCGACGGGAAGGCGCCGGTCACGTAGGTTTTTTCACCCTGCGGATTGGTCACGCCGAGGATCAGCATGTGTTCCGCCAGCCAGCCTTCGTCGCGTGCCATCACCGAAGCAATACGCAAGGCCAGGCACTTTTTGCCGAGCAGGGCATTGCCGCCGTAACCCGAGCCGAAACTCCAGATTTCACGGGTTTCCGGGTAGTGGACGATCCACTTTTCTTCGTTGTTACAGGGCCAGCGCGCACCCGGCTGGCCGGGTTGCAACGGGGCGCCGACAGAATGCACGCAGGGTACAAAATAGCCATCACTGCCAAGCACGTCGTACACGGCTCGGCCCATGCGTGTCATCAGCTTCATGCTGACCACCACGTAGGGCGAATCGGACAACTCGATGCCAATCTGCGCAATGTGCGAGCCGAGCGGCCCCATCGAAAACGGCACTACATACATGGTGCGGCCGCGCATGCAGCCGTCAAACAGGCGGTTCATGGTGCCGCGCATTTCGGCAGGATCGACCCAGTTGTTCATCGGCCCGGCGGCCACCTGGGTCTCGGAGCAGACAAAGGTGCGCTCTTCGACGCGAGCAACGTCTTGCGGGTCCGACAGCGCCAGATAAGAGTTGGGGCGCTTGGCGGGATTGAGCTGCTTGATCATGCCGGTGGCGCACATTTCGCCCATCAGGCGGCTGTACTCTTCGTCGGAACCATCACACCAGTAGATGCGGTCCGGCTTGGTCAACGCCGCGATAGACGCTACCCAGTCCTTCAGTTTGGCGTGCTTGACATAGGCAGGAGCCTGCCCAAGGTTATTCAGTTGTGCGCTCATCCGCGCTCCTTATCGAAATGCGCCGCAATGCGTCGAGGAGGGAGAACGGGTTTTCGATGGGAGAGGCGCCGAAGCCCTGAGCGGGATGAGCTGGCTTCGTTCAGTGCGTCGGATCAGGCTTCTGGCCCGCGGCAACGCACCGGTTTGACACGCTTTACAGTCCAGGGAAAACCCCGTTCAAGAAAGGTGCGCGACTGTAGCACAAACCCGATAATTTGTGACTGTTCAATGAAACTTCGTTCCACCATGTGGAACGCCGCTTGGACGCATTGATTCAGCGCTTTGCGCCGACACAATGCGCGCGCCCACAACCCCCGCCACGCCTGGCTCGGCGGTCGCGCCTCAGGCGTAATGCGGAACGCTGTTTGCAAGACTACCGTACAGGTGACACATGCGATCGCGCCATGCGGCAAGCGGATCGGCCGCGTCCAGGAATACGAAGGGGCTGATCGAACGCGCCCACTGGAACGCCCCGAAGATGATGTAGTCGGCATAGGCCGGCGCCTTGCCGCTCACGAACGGCTGGGCCCGCAGCATTTCACGCACAAACCCGAGTACACGTTTGAGGTCCTGCTCATGCTTGTCGCGCTCCGCGTGCACCGCCTCGATGGTCTTGCCGAAGCGCTGCTCTCGGCTGGTGCGAAAGTACTCGCGGTCGTCGGGATGAACGTGGTCGTAGATGTCCTTGAGCAGCACCTTCACCAGCGCCGGGTGCAGCTGGGTGTCGGCCCACTGGTTGACGAAACGCGTCCCGCCGCCCATCAGGAGCGGCCGCTCCTGGTAGTAGTTTTCGTCGAGGTACTTCGCAATCGCCCAGGAGTCCGTCACCACCTCGCCGAAGTCCACCAATATCGGCACCTGCTTGGTATTGGCGAAAGCGATCTTGTCCTTCTCGGTAAACTTGACCGGGACGGTCGTGTACTCGAGACCCTTGTGCGCGAGCGCCATGCGGGTGCGCCAGCAAAACGGTGAGGGACGGCGGTCATCGCGCATCACCAGCTCATAGAGAACGCGGTCTTGATCGGCCATGGTGCCTGCACAAACAGAATAGGGAACGGCAAGACTAACAGGAATCAACCCATCAGGGCGTAGGTGGTGGTCGCATGCACCCCCACCCGTTCATCCCCTGCAACGCGAATCTCGACTTCGCCAAACACCAGCGACTTGCCCGCTTTGAGCACCCGCGCAGTGATTTCCACGTCTTGGCCGGGTGCGCCGCTGATGGCGCGCAGGAAGCTGATGTTCTGCGACACCGTCGCCATCGGACGCATGCCGCCCAGCGCTGCGCAAATCGCGATCACCATTGCCGTGTCGGCGGCAGCCATCAGGGCCTGCCCGCAGACGATGCCACCAACGCGTAACAGTTTGTCGTCGAACGGCATGCGCAAAGTGGCGCTGTTTGCATCGCAAGCCGTCACGCGCAGGTTGAGCGCGAGCACCCATGGCGCAAAATTGTCGGCAAGAACCGCCTGGCCTTGGGCGGGCGTCATGATCGGCGCGCGGTTGCGGATGTGGCAACCACAAAAAACAGACGACGAAACTGCAGCAAGGTCGTGCCATCCGCCCGACGCGGATAGGCGGCATTGGTCCTGGCGCAGTAGTCGGCCCAAAACCGTTGGTGCAAGCCATTCTCCTTGGGTAGGCCGCCAAGCCCCTTGTCCCCCACGGCTTTCAGGCCGTTCATCACCGGAATCAGCGCTGTGCCCTTGACCCACTCGGCAACGGCATTGTCACCGGACAACACGTGGGTGTAGAGCGTTTCCCACATGTCGATGGTTTCGGCTTGGGGCTGGAGCCAGTCGTAGTATTGAGCTGGGTCGGACACCGGCGTATTGAGTTTGGCGGCGTCGATGCCGGCGCGTTCGACAGGCGAAAGGCCCAGGCCGTCGAGCGCCGCGTCAATCGAGGTGTGCGAAGGTGCGCCCCAGTTGCGCGGCATCTGCACCGCCAGGACCCCGCCGGGTGCCAGAAACCCAAGCAGGCGTGCCAGCAAGCCCTGGTGGTGCGGCAGCCAATGCAAGGCCGCATTGGAGTAGATCAAATCGACCGGCGCCTCGGGTTTCCAAACGTCGATTCCGGATGCCACCCATTGCACCCGGGGTGCTGCGGCACGCGCTTGCGCCAGCATGTCGGCGGAACTGTCCACCCCTGTCACCCGCGCGTGCGGCCAGCGTTCGGCCATCGCGCGCGTGACATTGCCCGCACCACACCCCAGATCGACGACAGACGCCGGGGCCTCCAGCGGAACTTGCGCCAGCAGGTCCAGCGCCGGCCGCAGCCGCTGATTGCCGAATTTGAGGTATTGCGCGGGGTCCCAGCTCATCTACGACCTTTCAGAAGCAGGCGGTAGACCGGCCCGCTGATGGTCACCAATATTGCCATGCGCGTCACATGAAACGCCACCACAATCGGTACACCCAGCTGCAGCACCTTGGCGGTGATACTCATTTCCGGCATGCCGCCGGGCGCAAGCGCGAGGATCGCCGTACTCCAGTGGATACCGGCGACCCAGCCCATGCCGATGGCAAAGGCCGAAGACAGAAGCAGCGCCAACACCGTAGACACCCCGGCGGCCCACAGAAAGCGCGGCGCACTGCGAAAAAAATCCTGCTCGAAGCGCGCGCCCAGCGAGCAGCCGATCATCAACTGGCCAAAATTGATCAGCCAGGCCGGTACGGCAGACCAAAGCGCCCCCGAGCCGGTCAACACGATTGTGGCGAACAGCGGACCGAGCACAAACCCATTGGGCACGCCGACCCGCTGGGCCACCCACGCGCTCGCCAGCGTCAGCGCCAGCAATTGCACCAACCCGCCCAGTTCCACCAGCTTGGCGCCCGGTGCGTAGGCGTCGGCACCGTGAATCCCCGAATAGGAGTAGGCGAAGGGAATCGCGGCCACGATGATCAGGATGCGCAGGCTTTGCGCAACCGCCACCAGGTCCTGCCGGCCATCATGGCGCGCGGCCAGATTCGCCATTTCCGATGCCCCGCCGGGAACGCAGGCGAAGAAAGCCGTCGTAGCGTCGAGTTTCAGGGGTACGGCCAGCCGGGTCAGCACCGACGCGCAGGCAAACGCAATCGCGATCGCAAAAAATCCCGATGCCACCATCCAGGGCAGGAAGTGCGCCACCAGGCGCAGCATGTCCGGGGTGAAATACAGTCCCAGCGCGGTACCGATGACGAGTTGGCCGCCTTCTCGGAAACCGCGCGGGGCATCGACCTCAAGCCCGCGCCATTTGGCCAACGCCATGACAAACAGCGGCCCGAGCATCCATGGAATCGGCGTGTGCGCCCAGGCACACACGGCGCCCGCAACGATGCACAACAGCAATGCCGTGATTTCGGGCCGGCCGGCACCCGTGGGAAATCGCAACGCGCTCAAGCCCTCATTCCGGCTTGATCTTGGCCTCGCGCACCACGCGGCCCCATTTTTCCGACTCGCTGGCAATCAGGGCCGCAAACTCCTGCGGCGTACCGCCTGCCACTTCATTTCCCTGGGAGGTAATCTTCTCGCGCAGATCCGGGTCATTGAGGGCCCGATTGACCGCCTCGTTGAGCCTGGCAATGATCGCCGCCGGCGTCCCCTTGGGAACGATGATGCCTTGCCAGTTCAGCACTTCCACCTGCGGAAAACCCAGCTCGGCAAAGGTCGGGATGTCGGGATACAGGGCCAGCCGGCGCGAACCGGTCATCGCCAGCGGGCGCAACTTGCCGCTGGCGATCGACGGCGCCGCGGCATACATTTGCTCGAACATCATGTCGACATTGCCGGCCATCAGGTCGGTTGCGCCGGGCGCCCCGCCCTTGTAGGCCACGCTGATGATGTCCAGGCCGGCGGCCTGCTTGAACAATTCGGCCGAAAGATGGTGCGAACCGCCAATGCCGCCGTTGGCGGCAGACAGCGCGCCGGGCCTGGCCCTGGCAGCCTCAACCACGTCCTTCACGCTCATGTAGGGGGATTTCGGGTTGACCATCAGCACCAGCGGGCCACGCTCGATCAGCACTACCGGGAGCACATCGATCCTGGGGTTGAACGGCAGGTTCTTGAACAGGGCCGCGTTGACCGAAAGCGGCGCGAAATTGCCGGTGCCGATGGTGTAGCCGTCAGGCGCTGCCTTGGCAACAAAGTCGGTGCCGATGTTTCCACCCGCCCCGGCCTTGTTTTCCACGATCACCGGCTTGCCGAGGATGGCCGTGAGCTTTTGCGCCAGCTGGCGGCCGCGTATGTCACCGCTGCCGCCCGCCGCATAGGGCACGATCAGGGTGATATTCTTGGACGGGTAGTTCTGCGCACAGACAGCCGCGGCTCCAACCCAGAGGAGCACACCGCACAGCCATTTTTGCAACGTCACCATACGCATGTTCCACTCCCTTTGTCAGGCTCTTTGCGGGCACCAGATAACGCCAATACCCAACACCGGTACCCGCGATTTTCGCACCGTCCCTTGCCTGGCGACGCAACGTCATTTGCCGATGCAAAATCGCCCAAATATCTCGCCGAGCAGATCATCCGGTGTGAATTCACCCGTGATGCTGTTAAGCGCCTCCTGGGCCAGGCGCAATTCTTCCGCGAACAACTCGAGTGCCGGCGCCGACCCCTCCAGGTGCAGGGTTGCGGCCTCGACTGCACCGACAGCCCGCCGGAGCGCATCAAGCTGGCGGGCACGCGCCAGGATCACATCTTCGCCGGCCGCCTCGAGCCCGGCGCGGCGCTTGAGCTCGGTACGCAGCGCATCAAGCCCGGCGCCGGTTTTGGCCGAGACATACAACGTTGCCTGGTCGTCGCCCGGCGCCAACTGCGCCAGGTCGACCTTGTTCATCACGGCCAAGCGATCGATGCCCGCCGGCAATTGCGCCGCAATCTGTGCGTCGTCCGGCGTCACTCCAGATGACGCCTCCATCAGGTGCAACACCAGATCCGCCCTGCCGATCGCTTCACGGGTACGCGCAATGCCCTGGGACTCGACTTCATCAAGCGTATCGCGCAACCCGGCCGTATCGATGACGTTCACCGGCATGCCGTCAATCAGGATGGCTTTTTCAATGCGATCGCGCGTGGTACCGGGAACGGCCGTGACGATGGCGGCCTCCTCGCCGGCCAGGGCATTGAGCAACGACGACTTGCCCACATTGGGCCGTCCGGCCAGCACCACCGACAGGCCGGCGCGCAGGCGTGCCCCTTGGGTGGCACGGCCAAGAATGGCTACCAGAGAGGTTTTCACGGCATCCACCCGGTGCCACGCGTTCGCGCGCTTGAGAAAATCAATCTCCTCCTCGGGAAAGTCGAGCGTCGCCTCGACCAGCATGCGCAGGGTGACCAGCTCGTCGCGCAAGGCAAGCACTTCACGCGAAAACGCGCCGTCCAGCGAACGCACCGCGGCACGCGCCGCCTGCGCCGATGCCGCTGCAATCAGATCGGCAACGCTTTCCGCCTGCGCCAGGTCGATCTTGCCGTTCATGTAGGCGCGCCGCGTGAATTCGCCCGGTTCCGCAATCCGGCACCCCAGTTCCAGGCAACGACCCAACAAGACGTTGAGCACCACCGGGCCGCCATGGCCCTGCAATTCGAGCACATCCTCGCCGGTATAGGAGTGCGGCGCCTTGAAGTACAGCGCGATACCGGCGTCGATGGCGCTGCCACCGGCATCGCGGAACGTCACCAATGTCGCCATGCGTGGCGCCAGCACCTTGGCAGTCACACCCCGGATCACGGATGCAATGTCCTTGCCGGAGACGCGCACCACGCCGATCCCGGCCTGGCCGGGCGCCGTGGCAATTGCTGCAATCGGAACATGGGATGACATGGTCGTATTGTGTCGCAAACTGGTTCCAGAAAAGAGAAAGCCGCCTCGACGGCGGCTTTCTGGAACAAAGGACCAACTATTTTTTCTTCTTCTTGTCCGGGTCTTCGCCCCGTTCAATCATCTTGGTGATCTGCCATTGCTGCGCAATCGAGAGCACGTTGTTGACCACCCAATACAACACCAGGCCGGCCGGAAAGAAGAAAAAGAAAATCGAGAACACGATCGGCATGATCGCCATCATCTTGGCCTGAATCGGATCCGGCGGGGTCGGGTTCATCTTGGTCTGGATGAACATCGATGCCGCCATCACGATCGGCAAGAGGCCGATCGGCATGTTGATGCCGGGAATCGTGCCGAACAGCGTATCCGGGGCCGACAGGTCGGTGATCCATCCGTAGAACGGGGCGTGGCGCATCTCGACCGATGCCAGCAGGGTCCAGTAGAGCGCAATGAACACCGGAATCTGGATCACGATCGGCAAGCAACCGCCCAACGGATTGATCTTTTCTTCCTTGTACAGCTCCATCATCGCCTGGTTCATCTTCATGCGGTCGTTGCCGTAGCGCTCCTTCATGGCGGCCAGTCGCGGCGCCACCTTCTTCATGCGTGCCATCGATTTGTACGACGCGGCCGAGAGCGGGAAAAACACGCCCTTGATGATCACCGTGAGCGCAATGATCGCGAGGCCCCAGTTGCCGAGCATCTTGTGCAGCCACTTGAGCAGCTCGAACATCGGCTGGGCGATGATGGTGAGCCAGCCGTAGTCGACCACCAGATTGAGCCCGGGCTGAATCGCGGCGAGCATATCCTGGTCTTGGGGGCCGGCGAGCAGACGTGCATCAAACTTCATGGTCGCGCCCGGCGCAATCGTGCCGGCTGGAACGATCATGCCTGCCGAGTAGTAGTTCTCCGACACTTTCTTGGTATAGAACTCGCGCTGCGCGCCGTTCCAGTTCGCCGCCGGCCCCGCCTTGGGCGGCAGCCACGCGACCGCGAAATAGTGCTGGATCATGCCGGCCCAGCCATCGGGCGCGGCCTTGACCGGGATCGTCTTGGCCTTTTCAATGTCGGAAAAGTCCTGCTTGTGGAAGTTCTCCTTTTCATTGAAGAACGCTGCGCCCGTGAAGGTCTGCAAGAACTGCGAATCGCCATCCGGCGCCTTGCCGTTGCGCACCATCTGCAAATAGGCGGACGGTGCGATCGGCACAGCGCTGCCGTTGCTGATCTCGTAACCCACATCGATCACGTAGCTGCCGCGCGTAAACGTGTAAATCTTGGCTACCTTGATTGCGCCAGCCTGTGCTTCCATACGCACCGCCAACGTGTTTTCACCGGCCTTGAGCGCGTAGTTGCCGCCGCCAAGGGCGAACGGGGTCTTGTGCGTCGGCAGGTCCACACCGGCGGCCAGCAGCCCGGTTTGGGCGAAGTAGCTGTGCTGCGGGCCAAGCATGACGAAGGTCTTGGTCTTGTCGAGGGTGCTCTTGTGCTGCAGGAACTCAAGGTAACGCAGGTCGCCACCCTCGCTCACGATCTCGGCAACAAATACATCGGTCTTGACCACGGCCTTGCTGATCGCGGCGGGCACGATAGCGCCCGGCACGACAGGTATCGCCCCTGCCGCACCCGGCGCCACCACAGGCGCGACCGGTACCGCCCCCGGCACCGCCAGGGGAACGCTAGGCGTCGGTACTCCGGCTGCCGGGCTCTTGGTGGCGGTCGCCTGCGCTGGCGCGTTGAGCTTGGCCTGCTGCTTTTGCCAGGCGTCCCACAACATCACCAGCGAAAAGGAAAAGATGAAAAACAGTATCAGGCGGCGCGTGTCCATGGATGGCATCGTATTGGTGTTTCCGAATGTATGGCTTGGTGAATCGATTGTTGCCGCTATTGGCCGTCAAATACTTCAAGTGCGCGGCGGCACCGGGTCAAATCCGCCCGCACCCCAGGGGTGGCACCGGCAAAGTCGCGTTCCCGACAGCCACACCCCCTTACAGGCACCGTGGGTCTGCAAGGCTTCAATCGCGTACTCCGAACATGACGGCTCAAACCGGCAATTGCGGCCCAGCATCGGGCTGATGGCGTAGCGATATGCCTTCATGAGTACGATCAACACGGATTTCACGGGATTCGGGGCCGGGCGCCGCGCTTATGCGCGCGGCAAGGCTTGTAACAAATCACCGAGCTCGGTAAATTGGGCTGTCCGCCCCAGCCCGGCAACTCCTGCGGTCAGCTTGACCACCACATCAGGCGCCTTGGTGCCGCTACTGCTACTGACTGTACCACCGGCGCTGCCCTGGTTGGCACGCTGCCGGATCCAGGCTCCAAACAGCGCGCGGGCCTGGCGTTTGATGAGATTCCGGCGCACCGAGGTGCGCGCAAGACGTTTGGGCACTACCAGACCAAGTCGTCCCTCAGCGGTCGCCCCGTCAAGC
Source organism: Burkholderiales bacterium (assembly GCA_947473125.1). Lineage (GTDB taxonomy): Bacteria > Pseudomonadota > Gammaproteobacteria > Burkholderiales > JAEUOS01 > CANJDH01. The sequence goes on along the minus strand of CANJDH010000018.1, from coordinate 20,734 downwards.
CAGTGCACGGAAAAATGGCTGGACCGCCCGCGGTCCCGGCTTTTCAATACGGCGGCGAACGCTTCGCCGGACAGCATGGTTGTGCCGCCGGCCTTACACTGCCAGGCGCGTGCGACCCTTGGCGCGACGAGCGCGGATCACCGCGCGGCCACCCTTGGTTTTCATGCGGACCAGAAAGCCGTGGGTGCGCTTGCGGCGCACTACTGAGGGTTGGTAAGTACGTTTCATGGAACAAGTCCTTCAACAAAAAATGCAGGTTGATTAAGTTTTTGGCGAAACCGGTTATTAGACTACAAATTCGCCTTTCGCGTCAACGCACAAAGCAGTTTTCGTCCCTTGCCGCCAAATGGCATCCTGTGGATAACCGGGTAAAATGGGGCTCCAGCTTTTTGTTTGCCGCGATACCCGGGCACGACTGAAAAAGCTGGCGCCAGCGATGGCGCGCAAACCCGAATCACCAACGAATTTCCTTCGCCCCTCCCTGATGCCGACAGCCCAATCCGAACGTGACACCGCGCGCGTCCAGGCCGAACCCTTATCAGCCATTGCGTTCTGGCAACACTGCTCGGAGTTGTTTGCGAAAGAGTTGTCGCGGCAGCAGTTTGACACCTGGATCAAACCGCTGGCCTTGCCCGAAGACGCCTACGGCCCCCCGGCCATCTCGTTGATGGCGCCAAACCGCTTTGCGCAACAGTGGGTCAAGGATCGGTTCCTGACGCGCCTTGAATCCCTCGCCACCGAATACTGGGGCGCGCCTGTCGCTGTAACCATCAGTTACACGGCGCCGGCAAAAAAATCCACGCCCCGCCCCAACGACGCCCCCCCCTCGACGCCGGCACAGCAGCCCGCCGCCGCCGCCGCAGAAGCGCACAGTGCTATCGAATCGGCATCGGTATTCGAGCGCACACGCCTCAACCGCGACCATAGCTTCGACAGTTTTGTCACCGGCAAAGCCAACCAGCTGGCGCGCGCGGCAGCAATTCAGGTGGCCGAAAATCCGGGCACCTCGTACAACCCGCTGTTCCTGTATGGCGGGGTCGGACTCGGCAAAACCCACCTGGTACAAGCAATCGGCAACAAACTGTTCAAACAGCGTCCCACTGCGCGCATTCGTTACATCCACGCCGAACAGTATGTAACCGATGTCGTACGCGCCTACCAGAAAAAAGCGTTCGACGAGTTCAAGCGCTACTACCACTCGCTCGATTTGCTGATCATCGACGACATCCAGTTTTTCAACGGCAAGAACCGCACGCAGGAAGAATTCTTCTACGCTTTCAATGCGCTCATCGAAGCACACAAGCAGGTGATCATCACGTGCGACACCTACCCGCGCGAAATTCCAGGTATAGAAGACCGCCTGATCTCGCGCTTTGGCTGGGGTTTGACCGTGGCGATCGAACCGCCCGAACTCGAAATGCGGGTCGCGATCCTGCTCAAGAAGGCGGAAAGCCAGGGAATCGAGCTCGACGAAACCGTTGCCTTCTTCATTGCCAAACACCTGCGTTCAAACGTACGTGAACTCGAAGGTGCCCTGCGCAAATTGATCGCGTTTTCGCAGTTCCACGCACGCGAAATCACTCTCGAAGTCGCCCGCGATGCATTGCGCGACCTACTGCGCATCCAGACCCGCGCCATCTCGCTCGAAAACATCCAGAAAACCGTTGCCGACTTCTATCGCGTCAAAGTGCCTGAATTGTTTTCCAAAAAACGCACGGCTGACCTGGTCAAGCCGCGCCAGATCGCCATGTACTTTGCCAAGGAACTCACTTCACTGTCACTGCCAGAAATCGGCGAATCTTTTGGTGGACGTGACCACACCACTGTGCTTCACGCCGTTCGAAAAATTACCGAAAACCGCAAGACCGATACGCAACTGAATCACGAACTGCACGTACTCGACCAGATCATCAAGGGATAAGCCGGGAAAAATCATGTACAGCCTGTGTATCGATTGTGGATAAGCCCCGAATCCTGCGTTGCCGCAAAACTTGTCCACAAACACCGGAACAGTTACCCACAACATTCCGGACCGGGAAGCAACACGCAAGGCATTGATCACCAAGCAATATTTAAATCCATCCCCGTATCCACAGGCACCTATTAGTTATTACTAGTTATATAAAGGAATAGATCATGCAATTAGTATCCGCCGAACGTGATGCGCTGCTCAAACCAATCCAGACTGTCAGCGGCATCGTCGAACGCCGGCATACCTTACCCATCCTTTCCAATCTGCTGATTCGCAAGACCGGCAATGAGCTCACGTTCCTGGCCACCGATATCGAGGTACAGATATCGACCAAGGCTGAAGGCGGCCCCGGGCAGGACACGGCAACCACGGTAGCGGCGCGCAAGCTGCTCGACATTCTGCGCGCCCTGCCGCCGGGCCAGGTCTCGCTTGAACTCAACAACAAAAAACTAAATATCAAGTCGGGGCGTTCGCGCTTTGCGCTGCAAACGCTGGCAGCAGAAGATTTTCCGACGGTGGCCCAGGCCACCGACTTCAAGGCCGGATTCTCGCTGGGTCAAAAAGCGCTCAAGAGCCTATTGGCCCTGGTGCAATACGCGATGGCGCAGCAGGATATCCGTTATTACCTCAACGGTCTGCTTCTGATCGTCGAAAAAGGCAGCGTCAAGGTGGTCGCCACCGACGGCCACCGCCTGGCCTTTGCTTCCCTGCCGATCGACGGAGACGTGGAAAAACAGGAAGTCATCATTCCGCGCAAGACGGTGATCGAACTTGAGCGCCTGCTTGAAGACAGCGATGAATCGATTCGTGTCGACATCGCCTCGAACCAGGTGCGCTTCCAGTTCGGCAACGTCGAGTTGATTTCAAAGTTGGTCGAGGGAAAATTTCCCGATTACAACCGGGTCATTCCTTCCGGATACAAGAATTCGTTCGAAATTTCGCGGGAAGAACTGATTGGTTGCCTGACGCGAGCCGCAATCCTGACGAACGAGAAATTCAAGGGCGTGCGCTGCGTGGTCGGCGACAATAGCCTCAAGATCAGCTGTACCAACACCGACCAGGAAGAAGCGCAGGAAGAGGCAGAAATCGATTACAAGGGGGACGTCATCGACATCGGCTTCAATGTCACTTACCTGCTTGACGTGCTCAACCACCTCAGGGTCGACAAGATCCGGATATCGCTGGGCGATGCCAACTCGAGTGCCCTGATCACCGGGGGCGACAACGCCGATTTCAAATATGTCGTGATGCCGATGCGTATTTGATACCGCCGGGAACCGCCCGACGCGGGCCGGTGATTGAAGAACGTTGACATACCAGCAAGCAGGTTTTTGCAGCATCTACCGAGAAAAACGCATGTCTGAAATTCAGAATCAAGTACCAGATCACGCCGCCGTTGTTTTACCAACCACCCCGCCGCCGGAAAACCAGTACGGCGCATCCAGCATCCAGATTCTCGAGGGTCTTGAGGCCGTGCGCAAGCGGCCCGGCATGTACATCGGTGATACCAGCGACGGCACCGGCCTGCATCACCTGGTGTTTGAGGTACTGGACAACGCCATCGACGAATCACTGGCCGGGCATTGCACCGAGATCAACGTCACGATCCATACCGACAACTCGATTTCAGTAACCGACAACGGTCGCGGCATCCCGACCGGGATCAAATGGGACGACAAGCACGACCCGAAACGCAGCGCCGCCGAAATCGTGATGACCGAGCTTCATGCCGGCGGCAAGTTCGACCAGAACAGCTACAAGGTGTCGGGCGGCCTGCACGGTGTGGGCGTATCGTGCGTCAACGGCCTGTCGAAGTGGCTGCGCCTGATCGTGCGGCGCGACGGCAAGGCGCATTTCATGGAATTTCATCGCGGTGTGCCGCAGAACCGCGAAGTCGAAGAAGGCGTGATGCCCGAGGGCATCGTCAACGGCCATCCTCCCGGCACCCGGGTCATGACGTCTCCGATCAAGTACACCGGTGCCACCGAAAAGCGTGGTACCGAAGTGCACTTCCTGGCCGATGACGAAATTTTCAACAACATTGAATACCACTACGAGATCTTGGCCAAGCGGATCCGCGAACTTTCTTTCCTGAACAATGGCGTGCGCATCATGCTTGCCGACCAGCGCACCGGCAAGGAAGAGGTATTCGCTTTTGACGGCGGCGTAAAAGGTTTCGTCGAATATATCAACCGCACCAAATCGGTATTGCACCCAAACATTTTCTACATCTCCAGCGAACGCCCCGCGGACAACGGCCTGTCGATCGGTGTCGAAGTGGCGATGCAGTGGAATGACGGCTACAACGAGCAGGTGCTGTGCTTTACCAACAACATCCCGCAGCGCGACGGCGGCACCCACCTCACCGGGCTGCGCGCGGCGATGACGCGCGTGATCAACAAGTACATCGAAGAAACCGAAGTCGCCAAAAAGCAGAAGGTCGAAACCACCGGCGACGACATGCGTGAAGGCCTCACCTGCGTGCTGTCGGTCAAGGTACCCGAGCCCAAGTTCAGCTCGCAAACCAAGGACAAGCTGGTGTCATCCGAAGTACGCCTGCCGGTCGAAGAAGTAGTCGCCAAGGCGCTGGCCGATTACCTTCTCGAAAAACCCAACGACGCCAAGATCATCTGCAGCAAGATTGTCGACGCCGCACGTGCGCGCGAAGCCGCGCGCAAGGCACGCGAAATGACGCGCCGCAAAGGCGTGCTCGACGGCATGGGTCTTCCCGGCAAACTCGCCGATTGCCAGGAGAAAGACCCGGCCTTGTGCGAGCTGTACCTGGTTGAGGGCGACTCCGCCGGCGGCTCCGCCAAGCAGGGTCGGGATCGAAAATTCCAGGCGATCCTGCCGCTGCGCGGCAAGATCCTCAACGTCGAGAAAGCGCGCTTCGACAAACTCCTTGCATCGCAGGAGATCACCACCCTGATCACTGCGCTCGGCACCGGCATCGGCGCGGGCATGGGCAAGGACGATTACGACATTGCCAAGCTGCGCTACCACCGCATCATCATCATGACCGATGCCGACGTCGACGGTGCGCACATCCGCACGCTGCTGCTCACGTTCTTCTACCGGCAGATGCCAGAGCTGGTTGAGCGCGGCCACATCTACATCGCCCAGCCGCCGCTCTACAAGGTCAAGGCCGGCAAGGACGAGCGCTACCTCAAGGATGACCACGAACTCAACCAGTACCTGCTGCGCGCCGCATTGCAGGGGGCAGAACTGACCGCCAACGACAGCCCGGCGACCATCTCCGGCGATGCCCTTGAAGTGCTCGCGCGCGACTACCTGCTCTCCGAGGCGGTGGTGCAACGCATTGGCCACGTGTACGACGAAGCGGCGCTCAAGGCGATCCTGGATGGCGCCGAGGTAGACCTCTCGAGCGAAGACGCGGCACATCGCTCGGCGCAATCACTGCTTGGCGCCTTGACCGATCGCTCGGTCACCGTAGCGCCGACCTACGAGCAGAAGCTCGAGTCCTGGGTATTGCGCGTGACGCGCAGCAAACACGGCAACCAGAAAAACTCGACCATCGATCCGGATTTCATCGCCGGGGCCGACTATGCGCAACTCAAGGTCACGGCGCAAAAGGTCAAGGACCTGGTGCGTACCGGCGGCGTGATCAAGCGCGGCGAAGGCGACAAGGCGCGTTCACAGTCGGTCACCGATTTTCGCGGTGCGGTGCATTGGCTGCTGGCCGATGCCGAGCGCAACCTGTCGCGTCAGCGCTACAAGGGTCTGGGCGAGATGAATCCCGCGCAGTTGTGGGAAACCACCATGGATCCCAAGGTGCGGCGCCTGCTGCGCGTGCAGATCGACGATGCCATCGCCGCCGACGGCATCTTCACCACCCTGATGGGCGATGAAGTCGAGCCGCGCCGCCAGTTCATCGAGACCAACGCGCTGCGCGCGATCAACATCGACATCTGACCATGCGCCTGCGCAACCTGCTCGCAGCGGCTGCTTTCGGCCTTGCCGTTGGAAGCGCGGGAACTGCGCAGGCCCAGGTGCCGCCGGCGCGTGGCGAAAAGCTCGACGCACGCGACAACTACCAACGCACGTTGCTGCATGTCGCCGCGCGTTAAAGCCAGGAACAGACATGGAATGGATGAGTAACCCGGCCGGTTGGGTGGCGCTGGCAACCCTGATTGCGCTTGAGATCGTGCTCGGCATCGACAACATCATCTTCATTTCGATTCTCGTGGGCCGCCTGCCGGCAGAGAAGCGCGACCTCGCGCGCCGGCTTGGCTTGGGACTCGCGCTCGGCGCCCGCTTGGGGTTGCTGTTCTCGCTAGCGTGGGTGATGGGCCTGAAGGATCCGTTTTTTCATGTGTTTGGTCAGGGGTTTTCCGGGCGCGACCTGATCCTGATTTTTGGCGGGCTGTTTCTGATCTGGAAAAGCGTCCACGAGATTCATAACTCGCTGGAGGGAGAAGACCATCAGGCCAATGCCGGAGTCGTAGTCGGGGCAACCTTCGGAGGCATACTGATCCAGATTGCCCTGATCGATATCGTGTTTTCGCTCGATTCGGTCATTACTGCCGTGGGTCTGGTCGATGAAGTCTCGATCATGGTGATTGCCATCATCGCATCAGTAATCGTCATGCTGTTCGCAGCCAAACCGATCGGCGAGTTTGTTGATCGTCACCCTACCATCAAGATGCTGGCGCTGGCGTTTCTGGTGATGATTGGCACGGTGCTGTTGGCGGAGGGCTTTGAAGTCAAGATCCCCAAGGGGGCAGTCTATTTTGCGATGGCCTTTTCACTCGGCGTCGAGGCGCTCAACATTCGCATGCGCGGCAAGCGTGGTGCGCCGGTCAAACTGCATCGCAACGAGCCATAGCGGCAAGGAAACCCCCAATAATGGCTCCTGGAGCCATTCATATGGCTTCAACCGGCGCGCAGTGCGTCCAGCGCCCGATCCAGAAAGTCGAGACGATCCTGGCCCCAGAAGCGCACGCCGTTGAGGATGAAGGTGGGTGCGCCGAACACGCCGTCGACTACCGCATCGTCGGTGTAGCGCTGGTACAAGGCCTGCACCTCGGTTGAGGTTTCGGCAGCGACCAACGCCGCGCCATCCATGTCGTTTTCTTCGGCGATCTGCTTGCGTACTGCCGCGTCGGCGGTGTTGCGCTCTTCGGCCCAGAGTGCGCGCAACAGGGCATGCGAAAGTCGGAACGCGTCAAGCCCCTGCGCCTGTGCAGCGATCACCATCCAGCCGGGGCGTTTGTTCCAGTCCGGGTCGGTGACCACCCAGGGGTAGTACTTGGGCTGCAACACCAGCGGCATGCCAAGATAGGTGCGCCAGCGCTCGAGCTCCTCGGTGTGATAGGTGCGTCGCGGCTCGGGCCGGGTGCGCAGCGGCACGCTGCCGGTGACGCCGGCGATCGCCTGAAAATCGTAGGGCTTGAGCACCAACTGCACGTGGTGGCGGCGCACGATGTCCTGCAGCTTCGGGCCTCCCAGGTAGGCCCACGGTGACGAGAGGCTGTAATAGCAGGGCAGTGTGATCGGCATCATGATGGTGTGATTCGGGGTGAGCGCGTGGCACAACGCTTCGGTAGCGCGATAATCCGCAATTATGAACGCACCGAACCTGCTGTCGCTACTTGAAGAGCAGGCACGTCACGATCTGGCGCGCCTCAACTACCCAACGGCCAACTGGGTTCCCGCCACCGCAGGGCCGGACGGCAAGCCGTTGCTCGACGTGCTGGTGGTGGGTGGCGGCATGTGTGGTCAAACCGCCACCTTCGCCTTGCTCAGGGAGGGAATTCGCAACCTGCGCACCATCGACAAGGCGCGCCATGGCGAAGAAGGCCCGTGGGCAACGTTCGCGCGCATGGAAACGCTGCGCAGCCCCAAGCACCTGACAAGCCCGGACCTCGGCGTGCCCTCGCTGACATTTCGCGCATGGTACGAGGCGCAGCACGGCGCGACCGGCTGGGATGCTCTCTACAAGATTCCGACGCGACAGTGGCTTGAGTACCTGTTGTGGGTGAGGCGCGTGGCGCAATTGCCGATCCAGAACGAGACCAGGTTGACCGGGCTCGACGCTGCAGGGCCCTACCTGCTCGCGGAGCTGAACTCGCCGCGGGGTCCAGAAACGGTCTACGCGCGCAAGGTAGTGCTGGCACTCGGTCGCGAAGGCAGCGGCGCGCATCGCCTGCCGCGGTTTGCCTCGCTCGACGCCGACGATGCAGTGTGGCGCGGGCGCATTTTTCATTCGGCCGACGATATCGATTTTGCCGCACTCAAGGGCAAGCGCGTCGGCGTGCTCGGCGTCGGCTCTTCGGCGTTTGATAACGCCGGTGCGGCGCTTGAAGCGGGCGCCGCCGAGGTGCACATGTTTGCGCGTCGGCCGATCCTGCCGCAGGTCAACAAGTCCAAGTGGAGCGCCTTTCCCGGCTTCTTTCACGGCTTTTATGCCCTCGATGACGCGATGCGCTGGAAATTTCTTACCTATATTTTCGAGGCACAGATACCTCCGCCGTTTGAATCGGTGTTGCGCTGCGACAAGCACGCAGCATTCACGCTGCACCTGGGCGAAGGCTGGACCGACCTCGCCATCAAAGACGGCCTGCCCGTAGCGATTACACCGAAGGGCAGCTACCGGTTTGACGCGGTGGTCCTCGCGACCGGATTCGACGTTGACCTGATGGCACGCGCCGAGCTTGGCGCGTTTCGCGAACACGTGCAGGTCTGGGCAGACCGTGTCGATGCAGACCAGGCGCGCCGCTATCCGGAGGAGGCACGGTTTCCGTATCTGGGGTCGGGGTTCGAATTGATGCAGCGGGAAACAGGTGCGACGCCGGCTGCCGGCAATGTGCACATCTTCAACTGGGGTTGTGCCATGAGCCATGGCCAGCTGGCGGGCGATATTCCCGGGCTCGGGGTGGGCGCCACGCGCTTGGGCCAGGCGCTGGCGCGCGACTTGTTCCTGATGGATCAGCACCGGTTCTACGACATGTTGCTGGCGCATTCCGATCCGGAACTCAAACTCACGCGCTACTACCTTGCCCCCGACTGAGTCAGGATTCGGCGTCCGATCTCTGCCCCGAGGGCCGGCCTCTAGATCCCGCTGCGCACCGGCGGCGCATCCCAGGCGGCCTCACCGGCCAGCCATTTCGCTCCGCGCGCGTACAGCGCCTTCACGACCTCGCCCTTGAGCCCGGGCATGTCGCGCTTGATCTTGAAGCCGACCTTGCTTTGCAGGTAGGCCAGGTGCCGGTAGCCTTCGGGAAACTGGCCGAGCAGGTCCACGTCGAGCTGCAGCGTCGCGGACGGATCGACCACGTCCATGCGGTCCTTTTCGTAAATCGGCTGGCGCCGCACGATCTTCCAGAGGTCCTCATTGCCCACCCGGCGCTTCTCGAAGAAATCGTAAAAGCGTCCGGTGCACACCACATCGACTTCAACGTGGTCGACGCTGGCGCGCTGGTTGATGGTCATCTTGGTCTGGGCGATGGCGCGGTTGCCGGCAAGGTCGACGCTCGAGCCGCCCAGGAAATGCAGGATTGACACGCCGTTGTCGAACCCCTTCTGGCTGACCTCGATGAAGGCGAGCGCCGGTCCCTGGAACCACGTGGCCGACATCCAGCCTTCTTCGTGCCACACCGTCTTGAAGCGTTCCCAGTCGCCGGCGTCGCGCCAGACGGCCCAGTTCTGCACGTTTTCAATGATGGCGAGTTTGTCCTGCATCGAGTCGTTCATAATGTTGGCGCTTTCCCATCGATAAATTGCGGTCACGAGTATACGCGCCGACCGTCGGCATTCCAAAGGCAATCAAATGAGTGATTCCACCCGCGTAAGCTACGCGAGCCTGCGCGACTTCATCTGCGTCGCATTCGAGAAAACCGGCTTGCCGCAAGGCGATGCGCTGACCATGGCGTCCCTGATGGCCGAAGCCGACCTGCAGGGCTCCGACGGCCATGGCGTGATCCGTCTGATCCCCTACATCCGCCGCTTCAAGGCCGGCGCCGTCAATCTGACGCCGAACATCAAGGTGGTGCAGGAGCGCGCGGCGATGGCGCTGATCGACGGCGACAACGGCATGGGCCACCTGGTGATGAAGCGCGCCACCGAGCTCGCCATCGAGAAAGCCAGAACCGCCGGCGTGGCCTGGGTCGGGTCGGTGCATTCGAACCATGCCGGGCCGGCGTCGTTGTATGCGCGCATGCCGCTGGCGCACGACATGCTCGGGCTCTACTTTGCGGTCGGCAATGCCAATCACCTGCCGGCCTGGGGCGGCTTGTCGATGCTGCTCTCGACCAATCCGATCGCCTGCGCGATCCCCGCCAACCAGGAAGTGCCGGTGGTGCTCGACATGGCCACCACGGTCGCTTCATTCGGCAAGGTGAAAGCCAAGGCGCAGCGCGGCGAGATGATGCCCGAAGGCTGGATGGTCGAGCGCGACGGCCGCCCGTTGCTCGATCCGAAGCGTGCCGACGAAGGCTTCCTGCTGCCGGTTGGCGGCTACAAGGGCTACGGCCTGTCGCTGATCATTGGCCTGCTTGCCGGCACGCTCAACGGCGCGGCAATGGGCCGCGACGTGGTCGATTTCAACCACGACGACACCACGCCCACCAACACCGGCCAGGCAATCGTGGCGATCGACCCGGCCGCGTTCGGCGACGTGGCCGATTTCAAGGCGCGCGTCGACACCGTCGTGCGCGACCTGCGCGCCAGCGAGCGTATGCCGGGCGTGGAGCGCATCTGGGTGCCGGGCGAGCAGTCGCACCAGAAACGCATCGACTACACCACCAACGGCATCCCGGTGCCACCGGCGCTCAAGGCCAATCTCGATAAACTGGCGGCCGACCTTGGCATTCCCGCGCTGGCCTGAACCGACACCCCCAGGAGACAAAAATGAAAAATCAGTCAAACACCGCGCCGAGAGCCGCTCTGGGAGCCATTCTTGGCGGCATTGCCATAACAGCGTCTCTGGGAGCCGGTTTCAGCCCTGCTGCCCACGCGCAAGGTGCCTACCCGAACAAGACGATCCGCATGATCATTCCGCTCGCGGCCGGCAGCGCGGTCGACAATGCGGCGCGCATCCTGGTGCAAAAGATGTCGGTCAACCTGGGCCAGTCGATCGTGGTTGAGAACATCACCGGCGCTTCCGGCATCATCGGCGCCGACAAGCTCGCCAAGTCCGCGCCCGACGGCTACACCATCGGTGGCTTCAACGACAGCGTGATGACCATGGTGCCGCAGATCACCCCTAACCTGCCGTGGAACATCCTCAAAGATTTCGAGCCGGTGTCGCTCGCCGCCACCATCGAATGGGGCCTGGCGGTCAGCCCGAATGCACCGTACAAGACCGCCGGTGAATTGATATCTGCGGCCAAGGCCGCACCGGGCAAGATCAATTACGCTTCGGGTGGCAACGGCAGCCCGCAGCACATCGGCATGGCGGTGTTTGCTTCGCAAGCCGGCATATCGATGACCCATGTGCCGTACAAAGGTGCGACCCCGGCTGCCGTCGATGTGGCCGGCGGCGTCGTGCCGGTCACGATGCAGGGCCTCGCTACCATCAATTCGCTGGTGCGCGGCGGCAAGCTGCGCCTGATCGGCGTGCCGATGAAGGCACGCCATCCGGCCTACCCCGACGCGCCGACCATTTCGGACAGCGGCCTGCCCGGCTTCGAGTTCAACTCGTGGTTCACCGTGATGGCGCCGGCCGGCACCCCCAAGGACATCATCAACAAGCTGCAAAGTGAAATTGCCAAAGCGTTGGCCGATCCGGACCTCAAGGAAAAATACGCCGCCCAGGGCCTGACACCGCGCGGTTCCACGCCCGACGAGCTGGCCGCGGCGACACGCGATCAGCTGGCCAAATACGCGCGCGTCGTCAAGGAAGCCAACATCAAGGCCGAGTAGTCGGCGCTGTAACGTGCCCGGAGCGTCATGTGCGACCGCTCTCCAGGCGCGGCGTGCCCGCGCAGTGGAAAACTGCGCGGCATGCAGGGGCTTTCATTTTCGGGGACACGAAAGTAGAGGGGAACGCTTTGCGCCGGGGCCGTCGTGCCGTCGCCAGCCCGCTGCGCTACACTCGCAAGGTGTTTACCAGGCCGATTACCAGGCCGGATCCATACATCAAGGAGACAAAACATGACAATTACCCGCCGCAACATCCTCGCCGGTTCTGCCGCTGCCGGCGGCCTCGCCGGTTTCCCCGCCATCGTGCGCGCGCAGCAGAAGTTTGAAGTCAAGGTCGCCAACTTTGTCGGCCCGCAGCACTTCCAGTCGCAGTATCTGGTCAAGTGGGGCGAAGACCTGGAGAAAAAATCCAACGGCCGCCTGACTTTCAAACATTTCCCCGGCGCGCAGATGGGCCCGACGCCCAAGCACTTTGACTTCGCGCGTGACGGCACCGCCGAAATCGCCTACATCCTGCACGGCGCCACGCCCGGCCGCTTCCCGCTGACCGAGCTGGTCAACATGCCCTACCTGGTCGCCAGCGCCGAGCACGGCATCAAGATCCTGAACGATCCCGAATTGCGCGCCAAACATCTCGACGCCGAACACAAGGGCACCAAGGTGCTGTACCTGTTCACGCACCAACCCGGCAGCGTCCATACCACCAAAAAAGCGATCCGCTCGCTCGAAGACGCCAAGGGCCTGCGCCTGCGCTTTTCGACCCCGGCGATTCGCGAGTTCATTGCCGCGATGGGCGCCACCCCGGTCGGCGTGCCGCCCACCGAAGTGGCCGAGCAACTGCAAAAGGGCACGCTTGACGGCGCCTTTACCGACTATGGCGGGGCCGGCATCGCCTGGAAGCTCGGCGGCATCTGCAAGTACACCACCGAGATGTATTGCTTCGTGTCGAGCTTTGCGGTGGTGGCCAACGAAGCCTGGTTCGCCAAGCTGCCGCCGGACCTGCAAAAGATGGTGACCGATTCGGTGACCGGCATCGAAAAGGACATCGGCACCGGCTGGGACGCGCTCGACGTGCCCGGCAAGAAAGCCATGATGGACGGCGGCGGCGAAGGCATCCGCCTTGCCAAGACTGAAGACGAGAAGCTGCACCGCATCGGCGCCGACGTCACCGAGTCAACGCTCAAGGCGATGGAAGCCAAGGGCATGCCCGCCCGCGCGGTCTACGGCATGATGAAGTCGCTGGCCGCGAAGCACGCCAAGACCTCGAAGAGCTTCTGGGCCTGATCGCCTTGCGCAAGGCCATTCTGATCACGGTACGCTGTCTCGACAGCGTTGCCGTGGCGGCCCTGTTGGCGATGATGCTGACCACCACCACCGACGTGGTGCTGCGCAAGCTCGTCAACCAGCCGGTGACCGGCGCGACCGAGCTGGTCGAGCTGGCCCTTGGCATTGCGTTCTTTTTCGCCGCACCCGGCGTGTTCGCGCGCGGCGCCAACATCACGGTGGACATGATCGACGAGTGGCTGCCGGCCTGGCGCAAGCCGCTCAAGCGTGTGGCGGCGGTACTAGCGATTGCAACACTGACCCTGCTCACCTGGCACATGTGGAAGCCGATGCTTGACATCATCAGCTACGGCGACACCAGCGCCGACTTGCAGATCCCGAAAATCTGGTTCATGGCGCCGGCCTGGTTCGGCATCGCCGTGTCGCTGCTGATCGCGGTGTACGTGTTGCTGGCCGGCGAGGTGGTACCTGCCCGCGAAGACCCCGCCCTGGCAGGCTTGCCGCGCGGGTCGATCACATGAGCGTCGGCGCCATCGGCCTCGTGGCTGTGATCGGCCTCCTGGTGTTGATGATGCTGCGCGTGCCGATCGCCATCGCCCTGATCATCAGCGGTACGTTGGGCTATGCCGGGGCGCAGGGCTGGGCAATCGCCTTCAAAACCCTGGCATCGGTGCCGTATGAGCTGACCGGCGCGAACCCGGGGGCCGCATATTCGTTCTCGGTGGTGCCGCTGTTCATCTTCATGGGCGCAGTGGCCTCACGGGCCAACATGTCGCGCGAGCTGTTTGAAGCGGCCAATGCGATTTTCAGCGGCGTGCGCGGCGCACTTGCCGCCGCGACCATCGGTTCGTGTGCGGCGTTTGCGGCAATCTGCGGCTCGTCGATCGCCACCGCGGCAACGTTTTCGAAAGTGGCGATCCCCGAAATGCGCCGCTACGGTTACGACATGGAACTGGCCACCGGCGCGGTGGCGTCGGCGGGCACGCTCGGCATATTGATCCCGCCGTCATTGATCCTGGTGATCTACTCGCTGGTGGCCGAAGAGTCGATATCGCAGTTGTTCGCCGCCGCGATGATCCCCGGCATCCTGCTCGCGATCGGTTACATCCTGGTCATCGCCATCCTGGCGCGCCTGAAACCGCACCTGATGCCGATGTCGCCGGCCCTGCCGCTCCGCGAGCGTATTCGTGCCTTGAGCGGCACCTGGAAGCTGGCGCTACTGTTCATGCTGGCGGTGGTCGGCATTTACGCCGGCTGGTTCAGCCCGACTGAAGCGGCCGCTGTAGCATCGTTTGCCGCCATCGGCATCGGTTTCGTTACGCGCACGCTGACGCTGCGCGGTCTGTGGGAAGCGGGCCTGGAGACCGTGCAGACCACCGCGATGCTGTTCATCATCGTGATCGGTGCGTTCATCTTTTCGCGCCTGATCGTGCTCACGCAGTTTCCGCTGACGCTCACCGTGTGGGTCAAGGAGATGGGCCTCACGCCCTGGATGGTGATCCTCGCGATCGTCGCCCTGTATCTGCTGCTCGGCACCTTCCTTGAGGAAGTGAGCACCCTGCTGATCACCGTGCCGGTGCTGTTGCCGGTGGTCAAGGGCATCGGCTACGACCCGGTCTGGTTCGGTGTGTTTGTCACCGTGATGTCCACCGTTGGCCTGATTTCCCCACCGGTGGGCCTGACGGTGTTCGTGGTGCAAAGCCAGAACCCGGAGATACCGCTGCAAAAGATCTTCCGCGGCGTGATGCCGTTCTTGTATGCCGATTGCGTGCTGCTCGTCGCGCTGGTGCTGTTCCCGCAGCTGGCGATGTGGCTGCCGAGCGTGCTCAAGTAGGTCGTGGACCCGTTCACCGAGCCCACCCCTGCCGAAGCCGCGCTCGAACGGCTGCTCAACGAGCTCGGCGGCGGTGCTCTTGCCGGTGAATTCAAGCGCGAGTGGCCGGTGGGCCAATGGCGCATCGACTTTTATTTCCCCGCAGTCCGGCTCGCGATCGAAGTCGACGGCGGTTACCACCGTGCGCAGTCTCGCTGGCGCAGGGACCAGCGCAAGACCATCGAGCTCGAAGCACAGGGCATCACCGTGTTGCGCATCACCAATGCCCAGGTGTTCGGCGACCGCGCGCTCCTGGTTGCGAAACTGCGCGAGGCATGGCGCCGCGCCCGGCGCCGCCCCGCCCCGGGGTCGTATTCAGCGCGCGAAGCCGAGGCGCCCTACGCTTCGACTCGCATTTCGCCGGTGCCTCAGAAGTCGCAGCCTTTTTCCTTGAGCGCCTTGTCGACCCAGCTGCGGTCGACCTTGCCCTTGCGGATGCCCTTCAACACGGCATCCTCTTCCTTGGCCTTGGCTTTCGCGGCCTTCAGAACAATCGGCGCAATGTCCACCGGCACCGCAACGACCCCGTCTTCGTCGCCGACGATGATGTCGCCGGGGCACACCACCATGCCGCCGACCGACACTGGCACGTTGATTTCACCCGGGCCGTTCTTGTACGGCCCGCGGTGCGTGACGCCGCGCGCGTAAACCGGGAAGCGCGACGCCGCCAGGGCGCCCGAATCGCGGATCGCGCCGTTGATCACCATGCCGGCCACGCCGCGCTTCGCGGCCAGCGTGCTCATGATCTCGCCGATGATCGCCTGCGACAGGTCGCCGCCGGCATCGACCACGATCACGTCGCCCGGCTGGGCGATGTCGATCGCCTTGTGCACCATCAGGTTGTCGCCGGGCGGCACGCGTACCGTGAGCGCCACGCCGACCATGTGGTCGCCGCGATGCATCGGGTCGAGTCCGTCGGCCCCGGGCAGCCGGTTCATGCAATCCGAAAGATGGGCGACCACCACATTGCGAAACTGCTTGAGCAGTGCTGCCGGGGCGCGTTTGGGAGCGGGGAGGATGCGAAAACCGATATTGGCCATGAGGTGCTTTCAGTAGTGTGGCAGTGGAGGGTTGAAAAACGAAACGGGTTTGCGGCAGTCGGCGTGCGCCCTTAGTCGAGCTTGATGTTGCCGGTCTTGATCACGTTGGCCCACTTGGCCATTTCGGCCGGCACGCGCGCCTGCGCTGCCTCGGTGCTGCCGCCGACGATGATGATGCCCATGGCCAGCAGCTTGTCGCGCACGTCGGCCTGCTGCAACACGACGTTGGTTTCGCGGCTCAGCATCGCTACCGCCTCGCGCGGCGTGCCGGTGGGCGCGAACAGCGTGTAGTTGGTCGCGGTCTCGTAGCCGGGCAGCCCTGCTTCGGCCATGGTCGGCACATCGGGCAGCATCGGCACGCGCGCCCTGGTGGCCACGGCGAGGGCGCGCAGCTTGCCCGACTTGATGTGCGGCAGGTGCGCCGGCATGCTGTCGATCGACATCGGCACCCGGCCCGACATCAGGTCGGGCAAAAACTGCGTCGTGCCCTTGTACGGCACGTGCACCAGGTCCACCCCGGCCATCTGCTTGAACATTTCGGCGTTGAGGTGCTGCAGGCCGCCGATGCCCGACGAGGCGTAGCTCAACTGCCCCGGTTTGGATTTGGCCAGCGCGATTAGCTCCTGCACGTTCTTGACCGGCAAATCGGCCGTGACCACCAACCCCACCGTACCGAAGCCGACCTCGACGATCGGAACAAAATCGCGACGCATGTCAAAGCCGAGGTTCTTGTGCACGTGCGGCGCAATCGCGTAGTCGGTAATGCTGCCGAGCATCAGCGTGTAGCCGTCGGCGGGGCTCTTGGCCAAGGCATCGGCGCCGATGGTGGCGCCCGCGCCGGGACGGTTCTCGATGGTGATCGGCTGGCCGATGCGCGGCGCGAGGCGCTCGGCGATCAGGCGCGCCACCGTGTCGACGCCGCCGCCGGCCGGGTAGGGCGCAATCAGTTTCAGCGGCTTGGCCGGGTAGGCCTGGGCCCAGGCGGCTGTCAACGTGCCCGGCAACAGGTGGGCGCCGGTGGTGGCGAGCAATGCGGCGCCAAAGCGGCGGCGTGCTGGTTGATGCATGGTGTCTCCGGGATGTTTGTGTTGTGTAATGCGCAGTATAGATTCCCCGCGCTGACCGGCGCTGCGGTTGACCCCGATGCCGGTGCACCTCTCGAACCAGAAAGGAAGCCATGCTGCAGCATGAAACCGTTGACGGCGTCACCACCCTGACCCTGAACCGCCCCGAAAAAGGCAACGCCCTCTCGGCCGAGCTGGTCGACGCTCTGATCGAGGGGGTTACTCGCACCGTCGCTGATCAACACGTTGCCGCCCTGGTCATCAACGCCAACGGCGCACACTTTTGCACCGGCTTTGACCTCTCGACCCTGGCAACCAGCAGCGAAGGCGACCTGTTGCAGCGCTTCGTGCGTGTCGAGCAGCTATTGCAGTTGCTCTGGACCGCGCCGATCCGCACCGTGGCCGTGGTGCAGGGCCGCGCCTGGGGCGCCGGTGCCGACATTTTTGCGTCGTGCGAAGTGCGTTTGTGCGCGCAAGACACCACCTTTCGCTTTCCCGGCGCGCGCTTCGGCATCGTGCTAGGCAGCCGCCGGCTGGCAGAGAGGGTCGGTACCGACACCGCGCGACGCTGGATTCTTGATGGCGCCGAGGCCGCGGCAGAGGCGGCACTGACGACGGGCTTTGCCACGTGCGTCATCAACGAGAGCGAACGCACTGCTGTTGTGGCTGCGTCCGTCTCGCAAGCCGTCGATCGTGACACCGGCGCCGCTATTCGGGCCCTCACCCGCAAAGACCAGTCAGACCGCGACATGGCCGAGTTGGTGCGGTCCGCTTCGCGGCCGGGGTTGAAGGGGCGGATCGAGGCTTATGTGGCGGGGTTGCGCAAGCGTTAGGCCCTTCCCCCAGACGCACAACGAACGCCGGCCTGAAACCAGCTCCCACCAGGGGTTTTCGGGGTATTGCCCTGAAACTCGCTCCCACCAACGTTCTTCGCTCATTTGTCCCGTACGGAACAACCGGCCCGGCCATCATCGCCGGCACGGTGAACGACCCCCAAGGCGCAGATCATCCTGCAAAGCCCGGCGCAGACCGCCGCAGCCAACCCGCAAACCAGCGGCAGCTTCAACTTCCCGGTCACCGCCAGTCTCGGCGCCAACAGCGTCACCCTCTCCGCCGTAGACACGGCCGGTAACGCCGCCACTGCCAACTTCATCTACCAGGCCATCCTCGGCAAGCTGGAGACCCTCTCCTGCGCCAACCTGACCGGCTAGTCCTCACCACGGACACCGGTCACGCCCTTACAAAAGGTATTCGAAAGAACTTGGACGCGATACAACTACTTCAAAGCTTGGGATCCGGTTATGGGTGGACAGCATCAATCAAACTCAACCAATGCATCGGTCTGCATCGCATTTGCAATACAATTGTGCGTCCAGTCATTGTCCGCGCCGAAGGAATTTGCAATGCGATCCACCACGCTACCTCCACTACGCGTCACGCCTGCCATGCGCCGCGAGGCTGAAGCCGTCCTCGAACAGGGCGAGACCTTGTCTGCGTTCGTGCTCGCTTCCGTCGAGCAGCAGATCGAAGCAAGGCGTGCGCGCGAACAGTTCATTGAGCGTGGACTGGCCAGCGGCGCCGAGGCACGCCGCACCGGCAGATATGTGACTGCGAATGCAGTGCTGCGCAAGCTCAAGCGGCGTCTGGATGCGGCCAAGGTGAATCAGGCTGCATGACGGGTTACCGGGTCCGCCTTACCATTGGGGCGGAACAGGATTTGTTGCGGCTGTATGACTTCCTGCTCGAAAAGGACTTGGCGGCGGCAGAACATGCATTGGCTGCAATCCACTCCGGGTTTGATCTCCTGAAGTTCTCCCCGTTTTCCTGCCGCAAGGCCAAAGCCGGCCTACCGCTGCTGCGTGAGTTGGTGATTCCCTTTGGCAATGCCGGCTATGTTGCGCTGTTCGAGATTGACGATGCACGCACGGTGACCGTGCTTGCCGTACGCCACCAGCGTGAGGATGACTTTCACTGATGTGCGGGCAATGGCGCTGGCGCGCCGGTAGTGCTGAGCAGCGCTACACTGGCGCTTCCCAAAACAATATCAGGAAGAGACAAATGCCCCGCTACACCTGCCAACATGGCGCCGGTCACGGCGCCTACGCCTGCGGTACTGCCGAAGACGACATGCTGCTGGTCAACAACGGCGAGTTGCGCCGAGGCTTTCTCAAGACGCTTGGTGCGCTTGGTGCTGCCGGCCTTGCCGGGCCGTTCGCGGCGCAGGCACAGTCACCAGGTCAAGCGTCGGGCCGCGTGATCGACACGCATCACCACTTCTACCCACCCGAGTACCAGAAGGCCTGGTTCGCCTGGGAAGACAAGCGCAACATTCCGCATTTCACCCAGCAGGAAGGCTGGACCCGCGAAAAGGCCGTGGCCGACATGGATCGTGCCGGCGTGCGCACCGCGATGCTGTCGCTCGCGTCCACGCCCGGTGTCTGGTTCGACCATGCGCTGCCCGAGATCCTGACAATGGTGCGTACCGCCAACGATTACGGCGCGCAAATGGTCAAGGATTTTCCAGGCCGCTTCGGCCTGTTCGCCACGCTGCCGATGGTCGATGTCGAGAGCACCTTGAAGGAAATCGCCTACGTGTTCGACGTGTTGAAGGCCGACGGCGTCGGCCTGCAGACCAACTATGGCGACAAATGGCCGGGCGACCCCGCCTACAAGCCGATCTTCGAAGAGCTCAACCGGCGCAAGGCCCTGGTCTATTTCCATCCGCTGGTGGCGACCTGCTGCGGCCGTCTCAGCGTCGGCACCTTCCCCGCCGTGATCGAAGTACCGCACGACACGACGCGCGCGGTGGTGAGCCTGCTGCTGTCGGGCAGCTTCGCGCGCCTGCGCGATATCAAGTGGCTGTTCTCGCATGCGGGCGGCACCATCCCGATGCTCGCGGGCCGCATCAATTATTTCCATCGCAATGCCAAGAACATCGCCGACATCGCGCCCAACGGCATCGAAGCGGAATTGAAGCGCCTGTTTTACGACACCGCCAACGCCACCCATCCGTCGTCAATGGCCGCCCTGCTCAAGCTGGTGCCGGCAAGCCAGGTGGTGTACGGCAGCGACTACCCCTATGTGCCGATGGATGTGCAGGTCAAGGCGCTCGGTGAGCAGGGGCTGGAACGTTCGGTCGTCGATGCAATCGAGCACCGGAACGCGCAGCGGTTGATTCCGAAGCTGGGCGGCTGACGCCTGCCGCACCGGGTGCGCCCGGCCGTTGCCCGGGAATTCGCCAGGACATTGCGAGGGGATGGACTGAATGCTTTAAAGTTCGGGTAGCAGGACGTGGGGCCCGGTTTTCCGGCCCCGCCTCAGTCGAAACCGGTACCCCCAATCCGGGGGGCAGGCTGCGTCCGCATGCTTCAGGCAGGTGCCGCGCGTCGGCGCTCCGCTTTCGAGTAAGGTTGTCCCGATGCGTTTGATTCCGTCCACCACCGCACCCGCTCCGTGCAAGCGCACAGTGTTGATTGTCGCGCTCGCGTCGGTGCTCGGTGGCTGCGCGATGGCTGGCGGCCTGTTCGACACGCTGGGCCCGGATTACCACCCCGGCGCGGCCCCGGCCCCGGCCTGGCAGCCGCTGCAGGCCGGCGCGAGCGCCGCACAGGCGCTCGTG
>CANJDH010000017.1 GCA_947473125.1 Burkholderiales bacterium | reverse complement strand
TTGTTTTTTCCGCCGCCTTGAAGCAAATCTGATGATCGTCAGCTCCGCTCTGATTTCCGGGATTGGCCTGGGCAGCATGTATGGCCTGCTCGCCCTGGGCTTTTACATCACCTACTCGGTCTCCAACACCGTCAATTTTTCCCAAGGATCGTCGATGATGCTGGGGGCGGTTCTGGCGTTCACGTTTTCCGTCACCTTGGGCTGGCCGCTGCCGGCTGCCGTCTTTGCCGCCATCCTGTTGTGTGCCGTTTTCGGCGTGGTCGTGGAATTCGTCGGCATTCGACCGTTTACGCGACGCGGATCCAATGCCTGGTTGATGGCTACCGTTGCGCTGGGTATCGTGGTCGACAACATGGTGCTATTCACCTTTGGCAAGGAGCCGCGCGGATTCACCCTGCCCTGGGCCGGCGAAGCGACCCGGCTCGGCGAGCTTTCCATTTCTCCCTTGCAGGTGGCCATTCCAGTCGCCGGTCTGGCACTTGCTGCGGCCCTGCATTTTTTTTCCCACCACACGCGTCTGGGCAAGGCCATGCTTGCAGTGGTGCAAAATCGTGATGCTGCCAGCCTCATGGGCATCAACGTGACGCTCGTGGTGTCGGTGGCATTTGCGGTCTCCACCGCCTTTGCCGGCGCGGCCGGCATCCTGATCGCCCCGCTTTTCAACGTGCACTCCGACATGGGCACGGTATTCGGACTCAAGGCGTTTGCGGTGGCAATTCTCGGAGGCATCAACAACGCCTGGGGAGTGATGCTTGCAGGCTTTCTGTTCGGCTTGACCGAGGCCTTGATTACATCGCTGCTCGGATCGGCCTATACCCAGATACTGACGTTCGGCTTGGTCATCGTCGCGCTCGCCTTCATGCCCAATGGCCTGTTCGGCAGCGCCGAGGTGAAAAAGGTATGAACCCGCCGCCGCCGCTCCGCGCCGACCGACTCCCGATCGTGCCAGTGCTTGGCTTTAGTGCCGGCTTTGCGGCCTTGGCTGTAACCGCCTGGCTCGCCAATGGCTACTACGTGTTCGTGATCGCGACGCTGTCGTTGACCGCAATCGTTGGCATAGGGCTCAACGTCCTGACCGGGCTGACCGGGCAGGTATCGTTCGGACACGTCGGGTTTTACGCGATTGGCGCGTACACCGTCGCCATTCTGACGACGACGGCCAAGCTGCCGTTGCTGATTGCCCTGCCGATCGCCGCCGTCATCACCGGGCTGATGGGGGTGGTGCTGGCGGTTCCTGCGCTGAGGGTGCGCGGGCCATACCTCGCGATGGTCACCATCGCGTTCGGGTTCATGGTGGAACACGGCCTGGTCGAATGGCGCGGGCTCACCGGCGGACAGAACGGCATCATGGGCGTTCCACCGCTATCCCTCTTCGGCCTCAACCTCGGCGAGCGCAGCGTCGCCATCGCGGGCCTGTTGCTTGCTGCGCTATTGACCTGGTGCTACTGGAAACTTGCAGCCAGTCCGCTTGGCAAGGCGATGCGCGCCGTAAACGATTCGGAGGTTGCCGCCGAATCAGTGGGCCTCAATCCGGTGGTGATCAAGACTGCGGCGTTTTCCATATCGGCGGTGTGCGCCGGCCTGGCCGGTGGCTTGTTTGCGCCTCTTTCAGGATTCGTCACGCCGTCCACATTTGCCTTCTCGCAATCCATTTTGTTTGTGTTGGTAGTCATGATCGGCGGTGCGGGCACCGTCGCCGGGCCGCTGGTCGGCGCCGTCATCGTGGTCCTCCTGCCCGAATTTCTGGCCGGTCTCGCCGAGTATCGCCTGCTGTTTTTTGGCGCCTTGATGCTGGTGGTGCTGTGGATCGCCCCGGACGGTATCGTCGGCGCCATCGGACGACTGCTACGCCGACAGGCGACGCTGATTGCGCCGGCGCCATCGCAGGCACCCGATGCCAGCCGAAGCCTGAAGAATGCGACGCTGCAAATTGACGGGCTGAGTATCGCCTTCGGCGGTATCAAGGCCGTGACTGCTTTGTCGCTTGAAGCCAGGCCGGGCCGCATCACCAGCCTGATCGGGCCGAACGGCGCGGGCAAAACCACGGTGCTCAATCTTCTCTCGGGCTTCTACCGGCCCGATGCGGGCTCCATCAAGCTCGGCGCAATACCCCAGGAAGGTCGTGCTGCATGGGCCATTTCGCGTGCCGGCATTGCGCGTACGTACCAGACGTCCCAACTGTTTGGCACCTTGTCGGTACTGGACAATCTCGTGATGGGTCTGGCTTGCGGCAAAGTCGATCCCCCTTTCATCCGCGGTGCTGCAGTACGACGCGCGGACGCTGTCGGTCAGGCACTCGCCTTGGCCCATTTCGTCGGTTACGGCGGCGATCTGACGCGCCCGGCATCTGCGCTTTCACATGTAGACCGGCGACTCATCGAGATTGCACGCGCCCTCGCCACGGATCCGGCGGTTCTTCTTTTGGACGAACCGGCCGCTGGTTTGTCGCGTGAAGACAAGACCGGGCTTGGCGTGCTCCTAAAGCGTATCGCCCAGACGGGAATTGCAGTGGTGCTGGTTGAACACGACATGGCGCTTGTCATGGGTGTATCAGATCATGTCGTGGTGATTGACGCTGGGATACGCATTGCGGCCGGGCTGCCGTTGGAAGTACAGCAAAATGAGGATGTCAAGAAAGCGTACCTTGGCGAGGGTGCCGGGAGTCCACGTGCTAGCCGTGCCGATGCACAGACCGGTCTGGGGTCAACATTGCTGGCAACAACCGGACTTGAAGCGGGCTATGGTGCTGTCTCGGTGCTCAGAAACGTCGACATCAATGTTCGTGAGCACGAAATGGTGGCGGTACTCGGCGCCAACGGTGCCGGAAAATCCACGCTGATGCGTGCCCTTTCAGGATTGAATCGTCCGGTTGGTGGAAACATCTCCTTGGGCGGCACCCCAATCGAATCGATACCGGCGCATCGGGTTGCAGGCACCGGCCTCACGCTTGTGCCCGAGGGGCGGCAGGTATTTCCCGCAATGTCAGTCACCGACAACATCCGCCTCGGCGCCTATTTGCGAAAAGACGGCGCGGCTGCCGTGACACGAGACCTCAACGCCATGCTGGAGCGTTTTCCGCGCCTCAAGGAGCGTGCGCAGCAGCGCGCCGGGCTCCTTTCCGGAGGGGAGCAGCAAATGCTCGCCATTGCGCGCGGACTCATGGCGAAGCCGAAGCTCCTGCTGCTTGACGAGCCCTCCCTGGGGCTAGCACCCGCGATTATCGAAGAGCTGTTCGCAGCATTGGACCGGCTGCGCAACGAGAACATGACCATTCTCCTGGTGGACCAGATGGCCGGGCTGGCGCTGGCATTGGCGGACCGAGCCTACGTCATCGAGGCTGGCCGGATCGTTGCGTCGGGAACCCCGGACGAGATTGCCGGAAACGATGCCTTGGAGCGGGCGTACCTCGGCACAGCCTGATTTGAGCGTGACCGGCCGCAGGGTCAAGCCGGGTTGGCTACAATTGCAGGCTGCTGAACCCTGAATTGGAACATTCGTGCCCTCCTTTGATATCGTCTGTGAAGCCAACATGGTGGAAGTCAAAAATGCCATCGAGCAGGCCAACAAGGAAATCACCAATCGTTTCGACTTCAAGGGAACCGACGCCAGGGTCGAGCAAAAGGAGCGTGAATTGACCGCTTTCGCCGATTCCGACTTTCAACTGAGCCAGGTGCGCGACGTGCTCACCAACAAGATGACAAAGCGCAGCGTCGACGTGCGATTTCTGGACATTGGCGAAATCGAAAAAATCGGCGGCGACAAGGTCAAGCAAAGCATCAAAGTGCGCAACGGCATCGAACAGGAACAGTCCAAGAAAATCGTACGGTCGATCAAGGATGCCAAGCTCAAGGTGACCGCCTCGATCCAGGGCGAGGCGGTACGGATTGCCGGTGCCAAGCGTGACGACCTGCAGGCTGCGATCGCACTGGTACGCAAGGATGTCACCGAAGTGCCCCTTGCTTTCCAGAACTTTCGCGACTGAAGATCCGTCCTTTGGCCAACGCCCTCACATTTGAACGGGCAATGCGTCGAAACCGTTGGTGGACAAGGCTGTCAAAGCCATTTCTTGCTTGCTTCGCCTGCGCATCGTCCGGCGCTCTCGCGATCGACGTCAATGTGGTGGGTCTGTTCCCGGGAAAAGCCCTGGTATCGATTGACGGCGGCCAGCCGAAGACGCTCAGCGCCGGGCAGCTATCCCCGGAGGGAGTCAAGCTTGTTTCAGTGACCGGCGACAGCGCGACCTTCGAAATCGATGGCCGGCAGCGCAAGCTGCAGCTGGGAAAGGCATTTCGCTCGGGTAACGACGATGGGGACAGCGTGGTGCTGGCGCCCGACGCCAGTGGCCACTACGTGACGGTTGGAGCCATCAACGGCAAGACCGCGCGCTTTCTGGTCGATACCGGTGCGACGACGGTTGCCTTTGGAACCAACCTCGCGAACCAGCTTGGCATCGCCTATCGCAACGGACGCCCCGAAAAGTTCGGCACTGCCAATGGCCAGATCACCGGCTATGTCATCACGCTTGACAGCGTTCGGATCGGCGGTCTGACGCTGAACCAGGTCGAGGCAGCAATCAGCGAGGGCATGAACAAATGGGACGGCGTCCTGCTCGGCATGAGCTTTATGGGCAGGCTTTCCATGCAGCGCGACGGGCAGACACTGCGCCTCTCGCGTCGCGCTGGTGCCCCCCAGACGGCTAGCGACGCGCGAGAAAAACTGACCTTGACCGAGACTCGCAACGGCATGTTTGCCGTACAGGCAAAAATCAATGGCGTGGCCCTGCCGTTTCTGGTCGACACCGGCGCAACAGTGGTCTCACTCGATGCGGCCCAAGCCCAAATCCTTGGCCTCGACTACCAAAAAGGAATGCCCGGCTGGAGCAACACCGCCAACGGCCCGGTGCGCAGCTGGCGCCTCAAGCTCGACTCGATCACAGTCGGCCCGATTACGCTCTACGGAATTGACGCCAGCGTCCGCGAAGGCCCAGGCACGGGCGGCGTCGGGCTGTTAGGCATGAGCTTTCTGAGTCGTGTGGAAATGCAACGCAACGGCGAAACGCTCACATTGACCAAGCGCTTCTAAGCTTTGCGCTTGTCACGCTCGATGAGCGCGTAGGCAGAATGGTTGTGGATCGACTCGAAATTTTCCGCCTGAACCGTGTAAGCCACGATGCGTTCATCCGCATTCATAGCGGCGGCCACGTCGCGCACCAGATCCTCAACGAACTTCGGGTTGTCATACGCACGTTCCGTGACATATTTTTCGTCGGGGCGCTTGAGCAAACCATAGAGTTCGCATGAAGCCTGCCTCTCGATCAATTCGACAACTTCTTCAATCCATACAAAAGCGGTGGTTTCGGCACGCACGATGACGTGGGAGCGCTGGTTGTGCGCGCCATAGTCGGAAATTTCCTTGGAGCACGGGCACAGGCTGGTTACCGGCACCAGCACTTCCATGATGAACTTGGTTACGCCGTTTTCAATTTCGCCGATGAACGTGATGTCGTAATCCATCAGGCTTCTGACGCCGGATACCGGTGCCGCCTTGTCGATGAAGTAAGGAAAGCGCATTTCGATATGCCCGGTCCTCGCTTCAAGACGTGCGGCCATTTCCTTGAGCATCACGCCGAACGACTCCACCGAAATCTCGCGCTCATGCGCGTTGAGAATTTCGACAAAACGCGACATGTGTGTGCCTTTGAACTCCTGCGGCAATCCAACCGTCATGCTGAAAGTGGCGACGGTGCGCTGCGCGCCACCGGTTCGTTCGGCAATCCTTACCGGATGCCGGATGGCACGAATGCCCACCTTGTTGATGGCGATGTGGCGCGTGTCAGCCGAGCTTTGTACGTCGACCAGGGGTTTGGCGCTGAATGCCGAATCGCGAGTATTCATGGGTGTTTCCCTTGTCGGGCAATGTTCACAGTCTACCCGGAGTTGGTGGCATTTTCTCCAATAACCACAGAGCAAGGTGGTACTTCAGGCGGTTTTTTTCAAGGCGTGCGCCTGACTGTTTATACGGTTCTCGATCGACTTACGGATGCCACTTGCATCCAGACCCTCCAAGGCAAGCAATTTGCCGGGGTCGCCATGGTCGATAAAGCGGTCCGGCAATCCGAGCAGCAACATCGGCACGTCAATGGCAGCAAGCTTGAGATGCTCCGCACACGCCGAACCGGCACCGCCGGCAAGCACATTTTCCTCGACCGTCACCAGCAAATCATTTCCCAGCGCGAGATCGACGAGCAGCTCGTGATCGAGCGGCTTGACAAAACGCATGTTCACCACAGTGGCATCGAGGTCATCGCCTGCAGCCATCGCCGGCGCCACCATCGATCCGAACGCAAGGATCGCGATGCGCCTGCCAGATTTCTGCGTGCCGCGCCGCCGCACTTGGGCCTTGCCCCACGGTAGCGCAGTCATTTGCTGCTCTACCTCCACGCCTGGACCATTGCCGCGCGGATAGCGCACCGCAACGGCATGATCCTGCAAGAAGCCGGTATAAAGCATCTGCCTGCATTCATTTTCGTCCGCCGGAACCAAGACCGACAGGTTTGGCAAACAACGCAGGAACGTCAGGTCATAGCTGCCCGCATGCGTCGCACCATCGGCGCCCACCAAGCCGGCCCGATCGATGGCAAGTAAGACGGGGAGCTTCTGCAGAGCAACATCGTGAATCAATTGGTCGTACGCGCGCTGCAGAAACGTCGAGTAAATCGCCAGTACCGGTTTCAGTCCCTCGCAGGCCAAGCCGGCGGCAAAGGTCATCGCATGTTGCTCGGCAATGCCCACATCATGGAAACGCTCGGGGTATTGCGCAGCAAACCTGACCATGCCGGAGCCTTCGCGCATCGCCGGGGTGATGCCAATCAGGCGCTTGTCTGCAGCGGCCATGTCACATAACCAGTCCCCAAATATCTTGGTATAGGTCGGTTTGCCGCCCGCCTTGGCAACAATGCCTTGCTTGGGATCGAATTTTCCCGGGCCGTGATACAAAACCGGGTCGGCCTCCGCGAGCTTGTATCCCTGTCCCTTTTTGGTCACCACGTGCAGGAACTGCGGGCCCTTCAGTTGCTTGAGGTTGATCAGGGTCGGGATCAGCGATTCCAGGTCGTGACCATCGATCGGCCCGATGTAATTGAAGCCGAACTCCTCAAACATGGTTCCCGGCACAACCATGCCTTTGGCGTGCTCCTCAAAGCGCTTGGCCAGCTCCCACAGAGGTGGCGCCACGCCAAGGACGACCTTGCCGGCCTTGCGCGCCGCCGAGTAAAACCTGCCGCTCATGAGACGCGCCAGATACCGATTGAGCGCACCCACGGGGGGTGAAATCGACATGTCGTTGTCGTTCAGGATCACCAGCAAACGCGCGTCATCGTGCACACCGGCGTTGTTCATCGCCTCGAACGCCATTCCGGCGGTCATGGCGCCATCACCAATGACGGCGACGGCAAAACGGTCCTCGCCTTTCAACTTTGCCGCAAGCGCCATGCCGAGCGCCGCCGAAATGGACGTTGAAGAATGTGCCGTACCGAAGGTGTCGTACTCGCTCTCCACCCTGCGTGGAAAGCCGGATATGCCGTCAATCTGGCGCAATGTCCGCATGCGCTCGCGCCGGCCGGTGAGTATCTTGTGTGGATAGGTTTGGTGTCCTACATCCCACACGATACGGTCATACGGGGTATTGAATACGTAATGCAGGGCGATCGTGAGCTCGACCGTACCCAGGTTCGACGACAGGTGGCCTCCGGTCTGCGCAACCGATTCAAGCACGAAGGCACGCAGTTCGATCGCCAATTGCTCCAGTTCGCGGCGCGGCAAGCGCCGCAGCTCTGCTGGGCCGTTGATGGTATCGAGCAATTTGTACATGATCAGAAGCTACGCTGTGTCATGAACCGGGCCAGGTCACGCAAGTGCTGTGCGCGGGGGCCAAACTGGTCGAGCGAGTGGAGGGCTTCGTCCAGCAGATCCTGCGCCTTGCGTCGTGCGCTGCCCAATCCGAGCAGGGATACGTAGGTCGGTTTGCGATGCTTCTTGTCCTTGCCGGCGGTCTTGCCGAGCGTCGCAGTGTCCTGGGTCGCATCAAGAATATCGTCGACCACCTGAAACAACAACCCGACGCATTTGGCGTAGTGGTCCAGCTTGCCTCGCTCGGTTGCCGACACGGGCGCTCCGCACAGGACGCCGATCAAGACCGACGCGCGAATCAGCGCCCCGGTCTTGTGGACGTGCATCATTTCCAATTCGGGTTCGGTCAGCGCCTTGCCTACCGCGTCCATGTCGATTTGCTGGCCGCCGCACATGCCCCGCGAGCCGGTAGCCTGCCCGAGAACCTCCAGTATCTCCAGTTGCGCCGCTGCGTCAGCTGCAAAGCGTCGCGATGCAAGCACGTACATGGCCTGCGCCTGCAGGGCGTCGCCGGCCAGCATCGCGGTGGCAACGTCAAATTCAACATGAACCGTCGGCTTGCCGCGTCGCAGCGCATCGTCGTCCATACAGGGCAAATCGTCATGCACCAGAGAATAGGCGTGGATCATTTCGATCGCCGCCGCGGGTATTTCCAGCGCAGACGAATCTGCGCCTGCCATCTCCCCCGCCGCAAACAGGAGCAGGGATCGCACTCGCTTGCCGCCACCGAGAACGGCATAGCGCATTGCGTCGTGCAGCCTGGTCGGCGTGCCGCTGGCTGCCGGCAACAGCGCTTGCAGGCAACCCTCGATGCGCGCCTGGACATCCTGCATCCAAGTCGCGAATAGCACGGCCGATGGTACGCTTACGGCATTCATTCGTTATTTTCGAGGTCGAGGGGTTTGAGCACGCCCTCTTCAAGAACTTTTACCTGCTGCTCGGCGGCCCTGAGGCGTTGATGGGCGGCCTTTACCAGTTCAACGCCGCGCTGATAGCGCCTTAGAGACTCCTCGAGCGGCAATTCACCCGACTCCATTGCCTCGACAATCCCCTCAAGTTCGCGAATCGCGTCCTCGAAGGGCAACTCCTCAGGAGTCGCAACTGGTTTGGCCATTTTCGTTGCGCAGGATCAAAGCGCCTGCACTTTCCACTGCAAAAGTCGTATTTTACCCGTCCAACAGGGTAAAATGGCACTCTGTACGTCGAAAGTACATCTTTAAGACGAAATCGGCTTTCAGTTCGAGGTTTCTCTTGTGTTGACTTGGGAGGAATTGGTGTTATGTCGGACTTGGGGCTCACCCATCAATTGCGGCCGGCGCAATCGCAACTACCGGTAAGTTGGTACCACGAACAAGCGCAATTCGACCTTGAATTGCGCACCGTCTTCAAGAATGCGCCCGGCTATGTCGGACACGAACTCATGGTTCCCGGACTAGGCGACTATCACGCCATCGGTTGGCTGAACGAAGGGCTCGCACTGGTTCGTGAAGCGGGCAAGGTCAATCTGATTTCGAACGTCTGTCGCCATCGGCAGGCCATCATGCTCAATGGTCGCGGCAATCTGGCACGACATGGCGGCAACGTCGTGTGCCCGGTACATCGATGGACTTACAACCCGCAGGGGAAGCTGCTAGGCGCGCCTTATTTTGGCGTCAACCCCTGTCTCGATCTGCATCAGCTAAAGCTACAGCACTGGAACGGCCTGCTGTTCAGAGGCGAGCGCGACGTGGCGCACGACATGGCCCAACTCAGCGTCCTGTCGGACCTGTCGTTTGACGGCTACATGCTCGATCACGTCCATGTTCACGAGTGCGATTACAACTGGAAAACCTTCATCGAGGTTTACCTCGAGGACTACCACGTCGAGCCGTTCCATCCGGGCCTGGGTAAGTTCGTCACCTGCGAGGACCTTACCTGGCAGTTTGCCGACCAGTATTCGGTACAAACGGTAGGTATCAACAGCCACTTCGATCGCCCCGGCAGCGAAAAGTACCGTGTCTGGCAGGATCAGCTGCTCAAATACCGCAACGGTGAAACGCCCAAGCACGGCGCCATCTGGCTGACGATGTATCCGAACATCATGGTCGAGTGGTATCCCCATGTGCTGGTTGTGTCTCACCTGATTCCGCGTGGCCCGCAAAAAACCACCAATGTCGTCGAGTTCTACTATCCCGAGGACATTGTGCTGTTTGAGCGCGAGTTCATCGAGGCGGAACAGGCCGCCTACATGGAAACCTGCATTGAGGACGACGAGATCGCCCTGCGCATGGATGCGGGCCGCAAGGCCCTCATGGAACAGGGACTGAACCAGGTTGGGCCGTACCAAACCCCCATGGAAGACGGCATGCAACATTTCCACGAGTACCTGCGCCGCGAGTTGCAAAACCCCTGAAGCAGGCCAGGAGCCGCCCCCGCCGACCGAAACCCCTATGGCCTATACAACGCTCGTATCGACCCGGCAGCTCGTCGCACACCTCGACGACCCGACCTGGGTCATTCTGGACAGTCAGCATGACCTGATGAACCGCGCGTTTGGCCGCGAAGCGTACGCGGTCGGGCATGTCCCCGGAGCGCGCTTCATCTCGATCGATGACGACCTCGCCGACCACGCCAGCAAAGGCCGCGGGCGCCATCCACTACCGCCGCCCGCGGCACTGGGCGCCGTTTTTTCGCGCCTCGGCATCGATGCCGGCAAACAAGTGGTGGTCTACGACGGCGCCTCCGGATCCTCGGCCGCGCGCACCTGGTGGTGCCTGCGCTGGCTCGGGCACCGGAACGTAGCGATCCTCGATGGCGGCATCCCGCTGTGGAAGGCAGAAGGTCGTCCGCTCGCCACTGACACGCCCGCATGGCAACCCACGTTGTTCCAGGTACAGCCCGATGACGACATGAAAATTGAAACGCCGGCGGTGCTGGCGCAGATCGGCGCCACCGATTCGCGCGTGATCGATGCACGTGCACCGGAGCGCTACGACGGCAGCGCTGAAACCATCGACCCGGTAGGCGGCCACATTCCGGGTGCCCTGAACCGCTTCTGGAAAGCCAACCTCGATGCTGAAGGCAAGTTCAAGACTGCCGGGCAGTTGCGCTCCGAATTCTCCGCGCTGCCGGGATCGCTGCAGCCCGGCCAATTGATCCACCAGTGCGGATCCGGGGTCACTGCCTGCCACAACCTGCTGGCCATGGAAATCGCCGGGCTGCCTGGCGGCAAACTCTATCCGGGCTCATGGAGCGAGTGGTGCTCGGACACAACGCGCCCCGTGGCCACCGGCCGCGGCTGAGTCGATTCCCCCGCTTGCGGCATCTTGGCCCATAAGTCGTTGCCAAACAAGGACATTTTTGCTATACTTGTCGGCTTCCCAACCTTCGCGAAACCTTAGCTTTGCCCTAGCATGACGCACTCGACCGGGCCGCAGGAGACCGCGATACACCAAAGGCAATCATGAAACCTGGCATCCACCCCGAATACCACGAAGTGCTTTTCATCGACCCGAGCGCCGATTTCCAGTTCGTCACGCGCTCCACGATCGACGTCAAGAATCGCGAAAAAGCCAAGCACACTGACGGCAAGGAATATCCCGTCATGCGGCTGGATGTCTCCTCCGAATCCCATCCTTTTTACACGGGCAAGCAAAAAATCGTCGACGTCGCAGGCCGTGTCGAGAAGTTCAAGCAGCGCTACGGTACGGGCACGATGAAAGCAGTCGGCAAGTAATTGCACCCCATCTCCAAAAAAGGCAGCCAAGGCTGCCTTTTTTGTTTTGCGCTACATGCCCGTCTGCCGCAGCGGGCACCGCTAAAATCGTCATCCTGATGTCCTCCCGCCCCTCTCCTAGACTCGTAGCTGCAATCGTCGCCATTTTCCTGACGGCGAGTTGCGCCCAGAACCCGGTTACCGGCAAATCCGACTTTGTGATTGTCTCGGAGGAGCAGGAACTGCGAATGGGCAGGGCGTACGACCAGCAGGTCAAGAAAGACAGCCCGGTTTACGACAATAAAAACGGAGATGATCCGGGCTTGGCCGCCTACGTAGAAGGTATTGGTCAGAAACTGGCCCGGCACAGCCACCGATCAGCCCTGGATTATCGATTCACGCTACTGGACTCGCCCGACGTCAACGCATTCGCGCTTCCCGGGGGTTTCATTTACGTCACGCGTGGCATCCTCGCGTACCTGAATTCAGAAGCCGAACTGGCTGCTGTCATTGGGCATGAAATTGGCCATGTCACCGCCCGGCATAGCGTGCGCCAGATCAGCGCCGAACAGGGTGCCAACGTCGGCCTGACAATCGCCTCCCTGTTCATTCCGGGTTTGCGCAACCAGGCGGTGGGCAATCTGTCCAACATTGCGACAGGTGCGTTGCTATCCGGCTACGGACGCGAACATGAACTGGAAGCTGATCGCCTCGGCGCCGAGTACCTTGCCCGTACCGGCTACCCGACACAAGCGATGATCAACGTGATTGGCGTGCTCAAAAACCAGGAAACCTTTGATGCCCAGCTGGCACGCGAGGAAAACCGGCCGCCACGCGCCTACCATGGCCTGTTTGCGTCTCATCCGGATAACGATACGCGCCTCAAGGAGGTCGTGGGCGAAGCATCGCGCGCGGCTAGCAGCGGTGCCGTCGTCAGCACAGGCGACAATCGTGACGCGTTCCTGTCAAAGCTCGACGGAACCGTGTTTGCCGACAATGCGTCACAGGGCGTGCTAAGGGGCAACACATTTTTTCACCCCGAGCTCGGCCTGGTCATGCGCTTTGCGGGCGACTGGCGTGTCCAGAATCGCCCGGATCGCCTGCGCGCCGTGGCACCCGGTGGAGAAGCTACTATCGAGGTGCTACTGGAAAAATATGTCGACGGCTCGTTGCCCCAGGATGTTCTCAAGCGCAAGATCGACGTGGACGGCGAAATCGACATCAGTCCGGTCAACGGCCACCCTGCGGCGATTGCCAACGTGCGCGGCGCGAACGTTCGTGCCGGCAGCATTTATGTCAGCAGCGGTGCTCAGGGCAAGGCATTCGTACTCGTCGGCCAGGCAAGATCAGCTGAACTGTTTCGACGCCACCTCCATGCCTTCAACAGCACCTTTCAGACCATGCGTGCGTTCGCGGAGGTCGACCGCAAAGACTCGCAACCCTTGCGTATCCGCATCATTCGCGCGACTGCGGCAACGCGATATGCCGAATTGGCAAAGTCCTCCCCGCTGGGCAACCGCGCGCAATCGCAGCTGCGGTTGCTCAATGCGCAGTATCCGGCAGGAGAACCGGTTCCAGGACAAAAGCTAAAGGTCATCGAATGACCAGTACGATTCCGGCAACCAAACGACGGATTCCGGTACCGCTACCAAGCCCGTGGTTCTGGGCCGTTGCCGTCCTGTATGCACTGCTCGGTTTGGTCGGTCACGACCCCTGGAAACAGGATGACGCCATCGGCTTCGGCATCGCCTGGACCATGGCAAATGGCGGCCTCGCCGATTGGTTGATCCCGAACATAGCGGGCCAGATGGTGCCCGAAGAAGGCCCGCTCGCGTTTTGGCTTTCCGCATTGAGCATCAAGCTTCTCGGCAGCGTCATCCACGCTCACGACGCGGCACGCCTGGGCAGCGGCGTATGGGCCATGATCGCCATCTACGCGACCTACCGTTCGGCCCGCTGCGCGTTCGGTGAAGCCGATGGCAGGCTTGCGGTGCTCGCTTTGCTTTCCTGTCCGGGTCTGCTCGCCCGCACCCATGAAGTGGCAGCCGAACCGGCGTTCCTGGCGGCCTGCGCCTTGCTGCTATGGGCGCTCGCCGCGGCACCGGCACGCGCCCACACTGCGCGCGGCGCCTTACTGATGGCTGGTGCGATTGGCGCTGCGCTGGGCATGGCAGCCCTGGCGCGCGGACTGCCGACAACATTGACACTTTGCGTGGCGTTGATCCTGCTCTCGGTATTCGACGCGGCGTGGCGCACGCCGCGATTGCTTGCCGTGCTCGCTGCAAGCGTGGGCATTTCGCTGTTTGTGTTCGCAGTGTGGACCCGCTCTACGGTAGCTCTCGTCGAAGGGGATGGCGCAACGTTTACCCACTACTACGGGCGCTGGATGTCGACACAATTTGCCATTCCGGCTCTTCCCGAATTGCGCTATGCGGCGAAAACGCTGGCCTGGTTCGTCTTTCCTATATGGCCGATTGCTCTGTGGTGGGTATCGCGTCCACGCAAGGCCTTCCTGGGCACCGCCGAGCCGCGCCGCCTGCATCTTCCCGCCTTGGCGCTGGCGGGCGCAACAATGATTGCGCTGGCCTGGACGCGCTCAATTTCCGAAAGCATTCTATTGCCGCTGCTGCCCGCATGCGCAGTCCTCGCCGCACCTGCCATCGGACGGCTCGCCAAGGGGATAGCCGCAGGCATTGATTGGTTCGGCCGCATCACCTTTACCCTATGCGCAGCCTTGATTTGGCTCGGTTACATCGCGCTGCAGTGGGGTTGGCCCTCGCGTATCGCCGCAAATTTTGCCCGACTCGAGCCGGGGTTTGTCGCCACTTTTTCACCGCTGTCGTTCATGGTCGCGGTAACCGCCACCCTTTCCTGGCTGATTGCGAGCGCGCGTAGTGAACGTACGGTACTGCGGGCCATCACCCACTGTGCCTACGGCATCACCCTGGTATGGCTGTTGCTGATGACCCTCTGGCTCCCCTGGGTCGACTATGGCAAGTCGTATCGGAGCGTAGCCATCGGTTTGAGAACGTCTCTGGCGGCGCCCTTTGAAGGGAAGCCGATTGACACTTGCCTGGAACCACGCAACCTCGGCCCGGCGGAACGGGCATCCATCGCGTATTTCATCGGCATTCCGTTTGGACGGGAGTGTCCGTGGATACTGGAGCAGGGCCGTACCGGCGACCTGCGGGCCCTACCCGGCACGGCGCGCCTGGTCTGGGAGGGCAACCGCCCCGGTGAACGCAACGAACGATTCCGTCTCTACAAAAAATGAATACAACCCCCGAATGGCAGGCGCTTGCCGCACACCAGCGCACCTTGCGCGATGCGCACATGCGCGACCTGTTCACGCAAGATCCGGGCAGGGCACAACGCATGGCGATTGAGGCCGGCCCACTCTTCATCGACTATTCAAAGCATTGCATCACCAGCGAGACCCTGCTGTTATTGACCCACCTTGCCCAATCCTGCGATGTGACGGGGTGGCGCCAACGCATGTTGGCCGGCGAAGCGATCAATACAAGTGAACGACGCGCGGCGCTGCATGTTGCATTGCGCGGAGCAGGCTCGGCTGCTGCACAAGGCGAGGCCCGTGCGACGCTTGAGGTGATGCGGTCGATCAGCAACGCGGTACGGAGTGGCGTCTGGAAAGGCGCAACCGGCAAGCCTTTTACGGACGTGATTCACATCGGCATTGGCGGCTCGGACCTCGGCCCGCGGCTCGCGGTCGAGGCGTTGACTTCCCATGCGGGTACGCCTCGCGCGCATTTCGTTGCGAACATCGATCCACATGAGCTCGATGACACCTTGCGGGTCTGCGATCCAGCCGCGACGCTGGTAATCGTTATTTCAAAGTCGTTTGATACGGTGGAAACCATCATCAACGCCCAACATGCACGCAGCTGGCTCGAGGCCGGCGTCGGCCGCAACATTGCTCCCCACCTCGTCGCTGTCACAAACAATACCGAAGCCGCCGGCACGTTTGGCATCCCCGACACCCAGATATTGCGCATGCCCGAATGGGTGGGTGGCCGGTTCTCGCTATGGTCCGGGGTTGGCCTGTCGATCATGCTCGCTTGCGGGAGCGAAACGTTTGATGCGCTGCTCGCTGGCGCAGGCGAGATGGACGCTCACTTTCTGGCGGCGCCACTGGAGCGCAATGCTCCGGTCATCCTCGCTTTGTTGTCAGCTTGGTACGTCAATTTCTGGGGGGCGCAGGTCCATGCCGTGCTGCCTTATTCCAAGCGGCTCAATTTGCTGCCCGATTACCTGCAGCAGCTCGAGATGGAGTCCAACGGCAAGCGCATCGACCGCGCCGGCAAGTTGGTCGCGTATGCCACGGCGCCGGTAATTTTCGGCAACGTTGGTGCCAACAGCCAGCATTCGTTCCATCAGCTGTTCCACCAGGGCACCCACCTCGTGCCGTCCGATTTCGTCGTGATGGCGCCTACGCCTGACCCACGCAGCCGCATGCTCGCCATCAATGCGCTGGCGCAAACTGCGGCCTTGATGAATGGCGATGCCTCGGACCCGGCAGCTTACCCAGGCAACCAACCTTCGACGACCATTGTGCTGCCATCCTTGAGTGGCCGCACACTGGGCGCCCTGCTTTCGCTGTACGAGCACAAGGTGTTTGTCGAAGGCGTACTGTGGAACATCAACAGTTTTGACCAACCTGGCGTCGAGTTGGGCAAACGCATGGCGACGACACTCTTGCCTGCGGCGACACTTGGCGACGTGCCGCACGGGACGGATTCGTCGACGCGCTCCTTGATCGAGCGCATCAACCGAAACTAGTCATCAAGGCATTCCGGACAAGGCGCAAAGCGTCGAATCCGCCAGATCGATCTGCTCGATATCGCGGCGGACCGTCCCGTTGTGCCTGTATTGAGGAATTGAATGAAACCTTCGATCGTCAGGCAAATTGCGCTTCTTGGCTGGCCGGTGCTAATTGCGCAGATCGCCACGATGGCAAACAGCGTGATCGACACCGTCATGGCAGGCCACTATTCGGCACGTGCCCTGGCGACCGTCGGACTCGGCTCGTCGATTTATTTCTCGATATTCATCACCCTGATGGGGGTACTGATCGCGCTTAGCCCGATCACGGCACAGCACTTCGGCGCAGGACAACACGACGCCATCACGCACGATGTGCGCCAGGGTCTTTGGACGGCATCGATGCTTTCGCTGGTCAGCATTGCGCTCCTGTACTTCCCTGACCCATTCCTGGCCCTGTCCGGGATGCGCCCCGAAATCGCCCAGGATGTTCGTGCCTACCTGCGTGCACTGATATGGGCAGCACCCGCGATGCTCGCGTTTCGGGTGTTCGCCAGCTTCTCCACTGCCATTTCCCAACCTCGCGCAATCATGGCGATCCAATTATTCGGACTGGCCCTCAAAGTACCTCTCAACTGGGTATTGATGTACGGCAAGTTCGGGCTACCGGAACTGGGCGGCATCGGCTGCGCCTGGGCCCTCGCGATCGAGGCGTGGCTCATGCTGGGCGCCGCACTGCTCTGGCTCCAATGGGGCCCGGCGCTGCTGCGCTATCGGGTCTTTGCGCAACTCGATGCCATCAACTGGCGTACCCAGTGGCGAATCATCAGACTGGGTCTGCCCATTGGCATTTCCTTTCTGATCGACGTGACGTCCTACACCTTCATGGCCTTGTTCATCGCCCGGCTCGGCGAGGCGCATTCGGCAGCACAGCAGATCGCCGCCAACCTTGGCGCGCTGGCCTACATGGTTCCGTTGGCCATTTCCACGGCCGCAGCCGTGGTCGTCGGGCAATCAATTGGCGCCGGCGACATGGCGCGCGCGCGTCATGCCGGGTGGACCGGCATCTGGCTCGGCTTGTGTGCGGCCCTCTGCATCGCAGTCGTCATTTTCGCACTCCATGGCACGATCGCTCGCGCCTACACCGACGACGCCCGGGTCGCTGCGCTAGCCGCCCCGCTCACCATGCTTGTGGCTCTGTTTCACGTATTTGATGCAGTCAATGCGGTGGCGGCGAACGCCGTACGTGCCTACAAGAAGGCGGTCATCCCGATGGTTGCGTTTGCACTTGCCCTGTGGATCGTGGGGCTCGGCGGAGGCTACATCCTCGCGTTCGGCGGAATCAGCGTTGTCAAACCGCTCGGCGCTGCGGGGCTCTGGATCGGTGCCATCATTGGAATGGCGCTCGCCACAACCATTTGCGTGAGTTACTTTGGCGTTGTGTCAAAAGCGGCGCTCAACCGGTAGCGACCCGTTACCGGCCGCCGGTTCGAGCACGATTGCGCTTTCCAATTCCGGGTAGCGGCCGTGCCTGCCGCCATACGCACTCGCAATCTGCCGCATGTCTCGGACCATGTCCCCGGACAGTTCGACGAAAGAACTGATGCCAACCGTCCGCGCAGGGAAATCAAAGTAAGCCAGACCAAGAGGGACTTGCATGCGGCGCGTCAAATGGTAGAAACCCGAGCGCCAGCAATCGAGCCGCTTGCGCGTTCCTTCGGGTGACAGGGCGAGCCAAAACGCGGGTTCCTGTTCCATGGCCTGCGCCAGTTGTTCCACCGCACCGCTCGGCACATGTCGATACACCGGCCTTCCCCCCCAGCGTCGCAGCAAAGGCCCGACGACCCAACCAAGCCAGCCCGAGAACAAGGTGTCCTTGCCGACCCAGCGAATCGGCAAATCCAACGCCCAGATTGCGAGCAGGCCGACGGCAAAATCCCAGTTGCTGGTATGCGGATAAGCGATGATTACGCCTTTGGGTCCGGGCAGACGGCCATCAAAATCAACGCGCCACCCGGCCCAGCACAAGAGACGATGGGCGAACCGTGCACGCAGTCTGGCGTGCGGAGGGGGAACAAACGCGTACGGCAACGTCGCCCTCAGGACCAGTAGCCTGGCTCCGGCAATTCGTTGAACACCTTCTTGAGCTGATCGGCCCAGCGCACGCGAATCGATGCGAAATAGTCGTCTTTGGAGTCGATCAGCTTGTGCTTGGTCACTCTCAATGCGTCGCGCTCGTAGCAAAGCAGATCCAGCGGCAGCCCGACCGACAGGTTTGACTTGATGGTCGAATCCATCGAGATAAGTGCGCACTTGGCGGTCTCCTCAAGCGTCAACCCTCCGCCGATCACCCTGTCGAGTATCGGCTTGCCGTATTTGGACTCGCCGATCTGGAAAAATGGGGTCTCGTCGGTTGCCTCGATGAAATTTCCAGCCGAATAGTGGCTGAACAGCCGCGGCGCCTCACCCTTGATCTGGCCGCCAAAAATCAGGCTCACATTGAATTCGATGCCAAATTCCTTGAGGGACTCCGCATCACGCTGGTGCACCTTGCGAACCGCCTCGCCCACCAGCTTGGCCGCCGAAAACATGTTGGGACACGACGCGAGGCTCTTTTCGCCGGTATTTTGCATCGACATGCGGATGCTGCTTGATACCGACTGGCTGACCGACAGGTTTCCCGCCGTCAGCAACACCATCACCCGCTCACCCGGTACCTCAAAGACATGCATCTTGCGAAACGTGTTGATTTGGTCCACGCCCGCATTGGTTCGTGAATCGGAAAGGAACACAAGTCCTGCTTCGTTGCGGATGGCGACACAGTAGGTCATGGCGTTCAACGGGCGATAAAGGGCATATGGTACCGTCAGAATGCCTCAAACTGGCGCGGCCCTTGCATGCAGATGATGCATAGTATCGTTTGCGTATATTCGGTTTCCCGGTGCACACCATCGCGAAAGCCTTCGAATTCAGGAGCCAGTCTTGTCGATCCACGTTGCCCTCAATCACGTCACCCACTACAAATACGACCGTCCGATCACCCTCGGGCCACAGGTGGTGCGCTTGCGCCCGGCACCGCACAGCCGTACACGCATTCTTTCCTACTCGATGAATGTGCTGCCGGCCAAGCATTTCCTCAACTGGCAACAGGATCCGCAGTCAAATTACCTGGCACGACTGGCTTTTCCGGAGAAAGCCAGTGAATTGCGCATTGAAATCGACCTGGTCGCAGAAATGTCGGTGTTGAACCCGTTCGACTTTTTTCTTGAGCCGCACGCCGAAAAGTCGCCATTCAAGTACCAGCCGGAGCTGGCACGCGAGCTGGCGCCCTACATGATCACCCTGCCGCCCAAGCCCCGCTTCAAAAAGTACCTGCAAGACATTGAGACGATGGTTACCCGGAAAAGAATGCAGACCAACGATTTTCTGGTCGCCGTCAATCAACGCCTGCAGAACGACATTCAATATGTCGTGCGCATGGAGCCGGGCGTGCAATCACCTGAACGCACCCTGGAACTCGGCTCCGGTTCATGCCGTGACACCGGCTGGCTTCTGGTGCAGTTGATGCGCCGTCTCGGGCTCGCCGCACGCTTCGTCTCCGGCTACCTGATTCAGCTCAAGCCGGATGTCAAATCGCTCGACGGCCCCTCCGGGAGTGAAGTGGATTTCACCGACCTGCACGCATGGTGTGAAGTGTATTTGCCTGGTGCGGGCTGGATCGGTCTGGATCCGACCTCAGGATTGCTTGCGGGCGAAGGCCACATTCCCCTGGCCTGTTCACCCGAGCCGTCGTCGGCCGCGCCGATCAGTGGTGGCCTCGAGGAGTGTGAGGTCACGTTTTCACATCACATGAAGGTCGAGCGCGTCTGGGAAGCGCCGCGCGTCACCAAACCCTACACCGAAGAGCAGTGGATCGAGATCGATTCGCTTGGCTCGCGCATTGACGCCGACCTCGAAAAGCACGATGTGCGCTTGACCCAAGGAGGGGAACCCACCTTCGTATCGGTTGATGATCGTGACGGCGCCGAGTGGAATACCGACGCACTCGGCCCGACCAAAAGAAAACTCGGCGCCGGCTTGCTGACCAAGCTCAAGGCACGCTACGCACCGGCCGGCCTGCTCCACTATGGTCAGGGCAAGTGGTACCCCGGAGAACAGCTGCCGCGCTGGTCGCTCAATCTCTACTGGCGCAAGGACGGCCAGCCCCTGTGGTCAGACCCGTCGCTGTTTGCCGATGAGAACGTTGACTATGCCGTGACCGAGGAGCAGGCCCAGGCTTTTCTCCAGGGCATAGCCAAGCGCTTGGCGCTGGATCCAAAATACGTTTTCCCCGCATTCGAGGATGTCTGGTACTACTTGTGGCGCGAACGCAAGTTGCCGACCAACGTTGATCCCTTTGATGCTCGCCTGGACGACGAGATGGAACGCGAGCGCTTGCGCAAGGTATTCACACAGGGGCTGGACAAGATTGCCGGCTTCGTGCTGCCGATCGCGCGCAGCGAACGCGGGCCAGCACGCTGGCAGAGCGGGCCCTGGTTCCTGCGAGCCGAACACTGTTACTTGATTCCCGGCGACTCGCCGGTCGGCTACCGGCTACCTCTCGATTCACAACCCTGGACCACCAAGGGCGACTACCCCTACCTGCACCAACCTGACCAGACACAGGCGTTCCGGGCTCTGCCGCCGTATCCGGGCATCCGCCGCCTGCCGCCGGACGAAGCCGGCGATGGTGCCGCGTGGATGAACCTGAAGGATGATCCATACGGCAGTCCGGGCATCGACCCAATGTTGGCACCGGGTAGTGAAAAGCGGCGTGCGGCGGCCGGCGTCGTGACCGGCACGCGTCGCACCGGGCTGCACGCGCCCACATCCGCGTCGCCGGACACGCCGCCCGCAGCATTTGAATCCGCCGGATGGATCACGCGCACCTCCATGTGTGCCGAGGTGCGCAACGGCAAGCTGTACCTGTTTATGCCGCCAATGGCACAACTCGAGGACTACCTCGAGATCGTCGGTGCGGTCGAATCGACGGCTGCACATATGAAACTGCCGGTGATCCTCGAAGGCTATGAGCCGCCACGCGACCCGCGCATCACCATCTTGCGCGTGACGCCGGACCCGGGCGTGATCGAAGTAAACATCCAGCCCGCAAAAACCTGGGCCGCATTGACGGATCTCACCACGTTTCTCTATGACGCGGCGTTCGAGACGCGCCTCTCAACCGAAAAATTCATGCTCGACGGCCGCCATGTCGGTACCGGCGGCGGCAATCATTTTGTGCTGGGTGCGGAAACCACGTTGGACTCGCCTTTCCTGCGGCGCCCCGACCTGCTCGCCAGCATGATTGGTTATTGGCACAACCATCCGGCGCTTTCGTATTTGTTTTCCGGCATGTTCATCGGCCCGACCAGCCAGGCGCCGCGGATTGACGAGGCACGTAACGAATCAGTCTATGAAATCGAGATCGCATTCCGCGAGATCGAACGTCTCACTGGCGGCAAGAATGCTTCTTTAGTGCCGGCACCTTGGACCATCGATCGCATCCTCCGTAATCTCCTCACTGACGTAACAGGCAATACCCATCGCGCCGAATTTTGCATCGACAAGCTGTACTCGCCCGACAGTTCAACGGGGCGGCTCGGCCTGCTCGAAATGCGTGCCTTCGAGATGCCGCCGCACGCGCGCATGAGCCTGACCCAGCAATTGCTGATGCGCGCGCTGATCGCGCGCTTCTGGCAGCACCCGTACAAGCCGCCGACGCTCAAGCGCTGGGGCACCGAATTGCATGACCGCTTCATGCTGCCGTACTTCATCTGGGATGACTTGAACGACGTCATTTCCGAACTCAACGATTTCGGCTACGGCCTCAAGGCCGAATGGTTCGCGCCGCATTTTGAATCGCGCTTTCCCAAGCTCGGCGACTTCACGGCACGAAACGTCAACGTGGAACTGCGCCTCGCGCTGGAACCCTGGAACGTGCTCGGCGAGGAGGGTTCTGCCGCAGGTACCGTGCGCTTTGTCGATTCGTCGGTCGAGCGCGTCCAGGCGCATGTCACCGGGCTGGTCGGCGACCGCCACATCCTGACCTGCAATGGCCGTCCGGTACCTTTGCATCCTACCGGGAAGGTCGGCGAGTTTGTCGCCGGCATTCGTTATCGCGCCTGGTGGCCGGCCTCGAGCCTGCACCCGACCATTCCGACCCATGCGCCGTTGACGCTGGATCTGGTTGACACCTGGATGAGCCGATCCCTGGGCGGCTGCCAATACCACGTGGCTCATCCTGGCGGGCGCAGTTATGACACCTTTCCGGTCAATGCGTACGAGGCCGAGGCGCGACGCCTGGCACGCTTTTTCCGGATCGGCCATACCCCGGGCACCATGCAGGCCCGGGAGGAACCGCGCAATCCGAATTACCCATTCACCCTGGACATGCGGCGAGCGCCGTTACCTGCCGGCACGGACGGGGCATAATCTGCCCCGACCATGCCACACCGTTTGCTCTCTGCCTACCCGAAAGCCGATCAGCGCTTCGACGAGCTTCTCCAGGCGCCGCTGATCGCGCGCCCACATTGGTCACGACTGTTTCTTGAGTTGCAGGGTGCTGACCCGCAGCGGATGCGCGAACGGGTAAACGCGGTAGAACGCCAGATCCGCGAAAACGGCGTCACGTACAACGTCTACGCCGACGCGCAGGGGCAGGAGCGCCCGTGGGATCTCGACGTACTACCGATGCTGATTCCGCCGGAAGAGTGGCGCGAAATCGAAGAAGGCATCGCGCAGCGCGCGGACGTACTCAATCGCA
Source organism: Burkholderiales bacterium (assembly GCA_947473125.1). GTDB lineage: Bacteria > Pseudomonadota > Gammaproteobacteria > Burkholderiales > JAEUOS01 > CANJDH01. Next base: position 39,614 of record CANJDH010000017.1, on the reverse strand, counting down.
TTCTGGCCGATTTGTACGGCAATCAATACCTGTTGCGCGACGGCCTGATACCTCCTGCGCTGATCTTTGGCCACAGCGGCTTCCTGCGCCCCGCGCACGGCATGCGCGTGCCCGGCGGCATCCATTTGCACGTCTATGCAGCCGACCTGGCGCGCTCCCCCGACGGCAAATGGTGGATCATGTCAGACCGCTCGCAATCGCCCTCTGGCGCCGGCTATGCGCTCGAAAACCGCCTGATCGTGTCGCGCATCTTCCCGGAGTTGTTCCGTGACCTGCACATCGAGCATCTCGCCAGTTTTTTCGCAACCCTGCGCGATTCGCTGGTGCACTTCGCGCCCGAAGGCGACGGCCCCAAGCTCTCGGTGTTGCTGACGCCGGGCCCGTATAACGAGACCTATTTCGAACACACCTTTCTTGCGCGTTACCTCGGGTTTCCGCTCGTCGAGGGTGGTGATCTCACGGTACGCGACGGCAAGGTCTGGTTAAAAACCATCGACGGTCTCAAACGCGTACACGCGATCCTGCGGCGCCAGGACGATGATTTTTGCGACCCCCTTGAACTGCGCTCCGACTCCGCACTCGGCATCGCCGGGTTGACCGACTGCGCCCGTCGCGGCAACGTGCTCGTTGCCAATGCCCTCGGATCGGGCGTCCTCGAGTCGGGTTCATTACTCGGATTTTTGCCGGGCCTCGCCGAACACTTGACCGGCGAAAAGCTCAAGCTGCCTTCTGTCGCCACCTGGTGGTGTGGCGAGCCGGCAGCGCTGGCCGATGCACTCGCGAAGCTCGACAGCCTGGTTTTCAAACCGGCCAATCCGGCGTTTCCCTTCGAGGCCGTGTTTGGGCAGGATCTTGACGAAGAAGGTGCGGCGGCGTTTCGCAAGCAGATTTGCGCACACCCGGAACGTTATGTTGCGCAAGAGCTGGTACGCGTTTCGCAAGCACCGGTGCTGGATCGCGAGCAGGCGCGCCGCCGCGGCCCGCATGCAGTGGCGCTGAGTGCGCGCGCGGTCGGCCTGCGCGTCTACGCGGCGGCCTCGCCGAACGGTTACGTTGTGATGCCCGGGGGTCTCACCCGCGTTGCGGCCAGCCACAACGCGCGCGTGGTGTCGATGCAGCGTGGTGGTGGTTCAAAGGACACTTGGGTCATGTCGCCCGGGCCGGTGAACACCGCGTTCTCTCTGTTGCGCAGCACGGTGACGGTCAACGACCTGAAGCGCTCCGGGGCCGGGCTCTCGTCGCGCGTGGCGGAAAACCTGTTCTGGTTCGGACGTTATGCTGAGCGCTGTGACAACGCGGCGCGACTGCTGCGGGTGGCACTGGGACGCACCGTGCTCGACAATGACGACAATGACGACGCCAGTGCGCCGATCATGGCGTTGGCGCGCCACTTTGGCATGCTTGATGCCGAAGACCTGATCGACGCCGACCTGTGCGAGGCCAACCTGCTGGCCGCGGCCAATCAGGACGACCATCCGCTGGGCCTCGCCGCCAACCTCCGGCAGCTTTCACAGGTCGCGTTCAACTTGCGCGAACGCATGTCACAGGATAACTGGCGCACCATCAACCGGCTGCTGCAAGACCCGGTATTCGGGCGCGATGCCTCCATTTCTGAAACCCTTAACTGGCTTGATCGCGCCATCACCAGCCTGATGACCCTGAGCGGTTTTGCGCTCGATGGCATGACACGCGATACCGGTTGGCGCTTTCTGTCGATCGGGCGGCGCCTTGAGCGCCTCACCTTCACCTCCTTGAGCCTGCAAGTAGCGCTGCGTGAGGGTCGCGGCACCGGTCTCACCTGGCTGCTGCGCCTGACCGATTCCATCGTCACCTATCGATCGCGCTACATGGCGCGCCCCGAGTGGCTGCCGGTGCTCGACCTGCTGGTACGGGACGAAGCCAATCCGCGCTCGGTGATGTTTACGGCAAGCGGGGTGCAGGGTTATCTCCACAAGCTCGAAGCCCTGTTCGGTCCCTGCGGCAGCGAACTGCTGGCTCCCTGTCTGGAGGAGTTGTTGCATCTCGACCCGCAGAGCCACTTGAATCCGGAAAGCGCGCATCTGCTCGAGGTGCTTGGCAAGCTTCGCGCGGCCGGCTTTTCAGTAAGCGAACGCCTGTCAACGCGTTTTTTCAGTCTCGCAGATGCACGCAATCGCGCGATGCTCGGATCCTGATCAGCCATGGCTGCGGTCGCCCACTATCGCGTCATCCATGAGACCCGGTATCGCTATGCGTCTGCCGTAAGCAGCGCGCGCCAGATCGCACACTTGACACCGCGCGCCACCGACTGGCAGGTGGTGCACGAGCACCGCTTGGACATCATGCCGGCCCCGTCGGAAAAATCGGTGGGGGAGGATTTTTTCGGCAACCACGTGACCCGCTTTACGCACGACAGCGGTTTTGATGAACAAACCATCCGTGCCGAGTCGCTGGTCGACGTGAAACCGCATGCGCCCGCAGAGGACGCAGCATCACCCGACTGGCGCAGCGTGCGTGACGCGTGCGCCAACGGTGCGCCAGCGCTGCGCTTCGAGCTGGCACAATTTTGCGCGCCGTCCGACATGGCGCCCGTGCCGCCCGAAGCTGCGGAGTACGCCAACAGCAGTCTGCGCGAAGGCGATGCGTGGCTGGCCGCGGTACTCGCGCTTGCCCGGCGGATCCATACGGAGTTTGTCTTCGATCCTGCCGCAACCACTCTTGCGACGCCGGTAGAAGAGGTCATTTCCCGCAAGCGGGGGGTTTGCCAGGATTTTGCGCACACGATGATCAGTTGCCTGCGGGCGGTCGGCCTGCCGGCTCGCTACGTCAGCGGCTACATCCTGACTCATCCGCCCGAAGGACAAGCACGCCTGATCGGCGCGGACGCATCGCATGCCTGGGTATCCGCCTACTGTCCGGAATTGGGATGGGTCGATTTCGATCCAACCAATGGCAAGCTCGCCGACACAGAATTCATCACGCTTGGATGGGGCCGTGATTTTTCGGACGTCACCCCTTTGCGCGGCGTGGTGCTGGGCAGCGGTGCGCAGGAGCTCGAGGTACGCGTGACGGTGATGCCTCTCAACCCAGATGTTGCGATGCCACCCGCCAGCCAAACGCAGACTCAGACTCAGAGCAGCGGTGCAGCGGATGCTGCGATGCCATCCAATGGCCAATCGCAATCGCAAAGCATGGGGCCCTGAATCGAACCTACTGCCCTGCCACCGCAACCCGCACGTGCATTTTTTCGTCCACACCGCCCAGCCGCATGCCGCGAATCGGTCCCGCGTCCATGAAATCGCGGCCGACCGCAAGACGGCATAATTCCGGCCCGGCGAGCCGGTTGTTGGTAATGTCAAATCCGAGCCATGCGCCGTTGCCACGATGCGCGTCGGCCACCCAGGCTTCGGCCCAGGCATGCGAAGACGTGTGGTCGCGGTCTTCGGTGAGCAGGTAGCCGCTGACGTAGCGCGACGGGATACCGCGCGCGCGGCAGGCCGCAATGAAAATGTGCGCCATGTCCTGGCAGACGCCCTTGCCTTGCGCCAACGCCTCGGCTGCCGTGGCGGATACGTCGGTAGCCCCTTTCTTGTAGGCCACTGCCTGAAAAACCGCTCCCATCAAGGCTTTCAGGGAATCGCTGCTGGAGACGCTGATTCCATGCGCCTCTCCGAGGGCTGCGCCGGCGAGTTTTTCAATTTGCGGACCGGTGGCGGTGAGCGGCGTTTGCAAGGCAAACGCGAGCGGCGGCACACTCGAATCATGCGGCAGAAGAAGGCCGCGATCGTCGGATGTTTCTACCTGGCCGTAGGCCAAGATGCGGATCTCATCGTGGGTTTCAGTCAGCGACATCGAGTAGACCTGGTTGCCGTAGGCATCGGTCTGGCGCCAGCGCCGCCCCGGCGAATCGATGGCCCAGTGCAGGATGCGTTGGCCGCCGTCGGTGCGCGGAAACAGGCGCACGTATTGCATGCTGTAAGCAGCCGGCACAGCATAACGATAAGTGGTTTCGTGATGGATATCGAGCAGCATGGTTGCGAGCCTTAAGCCATCGGCACCAGAAAATCCTGGGCGATGCGGTTGCCCAGGTTGGCGGTGTTGGTGAGGAAATCGGTCAGGTAGTCGTGCAGGCCCACGGAAAGGATGTCGTCAATGCGGCCATAACGCAGACTCGAATAGACCCGCCCTGCCATGCGCCGGGTTTCGGCTGAACGTGCATTTGCCACCTGACCGAGAATCTGGTCCACTTCCTTCATGCATGCATGCAGCGATCTGGGCATGTCGTCGCGCAGGATCAGCAGCTCGGCCACCCGATTGGGCGTAATCACGTCGCGATAAACCTTGCGATAAATCTCGAAACTCGACAACGAACGCAGCAGCGCTCCCCATTCGTAATACTCGTTGCGCGCATCTTCCGCGGGAGCGAGGTCGTCATACTTGACGTCTAGCAGGCGTGCGGTGTTGTCGGCGCGCTCGAGAAACGTGCCGAGCCGGATGAAATGGAACGCCTCGTCCTGCAGCATGGTGCCGACTGTCACACCGCGCGACAGGTGCGAGCGAAACTTGACCCACTCGAAGTATTTGGTCAACTCGCTGCCGGACACATCCCCCTGCATCAGCGACGTGGCCGATGCCCGCGCTTCGAGCCAGGTGGTGTTGATAGTCTCCCAAACCTCGGAAGTCACGGTGCCGCGCACGGCGTGGCAATTCTCGCGCGCCGACTTGAGGCAGGAAAGGATCGACGAGGGATTGCCGAAATCGGTTCCCATGAAACGCAGCACGTCGTTGGCACTGATCTCGCCATGCTTGGCGCTGTATGCCGCCTCAAGCCCGGTGATGCCGAGTGCCGCACCCCAATAACCGCCGCCGCCATGCATTTGCAGCGACATGCGATACGACACCTCCATCAGGCGTGCGATGTTCTCGGCACGCTCGGTATAGCGCGCCATCCAGTAAAGGGAGTCTGCGGTTCTGGAAAGCATGGCTAATTCCCCGTCACTTTCCCAACACCCAGGTGTCTTTGGTGCCGCCACCCTGTGACGAATTCACCACCAGCGAGCCGGCCTTGAGCGCAACCCGCGTCAACCCGCCTGGCGCCATGCGTACCTCCTTGCCCGAGAGCACAAACGGCCGGAGATCAATGTGACGCGGCGCAACGCCCGACTCGACAAAGGTCGGGCAAGCCGACAGCGCCAGCGTCGGCTGGGCGATGTACTTGTCCGGCTGTGCCTGGACGCGCAGTTTGAAATCGTCGATCTCCTGCCGGGTTGATGCGGGACCCACCAGCATGCCGTAGCCGCCGGCGCCGTGGGTTTCCTTGACGACCAGGTCTTTCATGTTGGCCAGCGTGTACGACAGTTCGTCGGGTTTGCGGCACTGGAAAGTGGGGACGTTGGCAATGATCGGTTCTTCGGAAAGATAAAAACGGATCATGTCGGGCACGTAGGGATAGATTGATTTGTCGTCCGCCACGCCGGTACCCACCGCGTTGGCAAGCGTCACGCGCCCTTCGCGATACACCGAGAGCAACCCGGGCACGCCCAACGCCGAATCCGCGCGAAAGGTGAGTGGGTCGAGAAAATCGTCGTCAATGCGGCGGTAGATTACGTCGACGCGCTTCGGCCCCTGCGTGGTACGCATGAACAGCGTCTCGTCGTGGACAAACATGTCCTTGCCTTCGACCAGTTCGATGCCCATCTGCTGAGCGAGGAACGCATGCTCGAAATACGCGCTGTTGTAGGCACCGGGGGTCAGCACCACCACGGTGGGGTCGTCGACACCGGCCGGCGCCACCTGACGCAAGGTATCGAGCAGCAGATCGGGATAGTGCTCGACCGGCGCGACGCTGTAGCGGCCGAACAGTTCCGGAAACAGGCGCATCATCATGCGCCGGTTCTCAAGCATATACGACACGCCCGATGGCACGCGCAGGTTGTCTTCAAGTACGTAGTAGTCGGCTTCCTCAGCCGACTGCCCCGGCTTGGCCGCACGTACGATATCGATGCCGGCGATGTGGGCGTAAATGTTGTTGCGCACCGCAAGGCCCTGCATTTCCGGCCGGTACTGCGCGTTGCAAAACACCTGCTCGGCAGGAATCAGCCCTGCCTGGATGATGCGCTGCTCGCCGTATACGTCGTGCAGGAACATGTTGAGCGCGTTGACCCGCTGGCGCAGGCCGCGCTCCATCTTGTCCCATTCCGCTGCGGGAATGATGCGCGGAATGATGTCAAACGGAATCAGCCGCTCCGTCCCCTCCCCCTCGCCATACACGGCAAACGTGATGCCGTAGCGGTGAAAGGCCGAGTCGGCTTCGGCGCGTTTTTGCACAATCGTTGCAGCCGGCATCTGCCCGAGCCACTCCTGATATTGCGCGTAATGCGTGCGTGCGCCCCCTTTTTGGGCATGCATTTCATCGAAGATGTTTTTCATCGGGGGGAAGAGGGCAGGTAGGCGACCGCGGCGACCCAACTTTGGGCACCAATGCCGCTACTCTAGCAAACCCTGTGCCGAATTACGGAATTGCTGCGTAACGGGCGTTTCAGACGGGTCATGGCACCCAAAAAGTGCACCGCACATTGACACCCGGCGCAACCTGTGCAATCCTCAAAATTGGTCAGACCACTTGACCGGTTCGCGCGCCGGATGCCATTCCACTGCGGGGGCCGCGCGATTCTTCCCGCCGGACCACTCAATTGGGATTGCACCTTGACTTCCGGCAGCAAGCTCCGCTAAGATTTTATGTTACCGGTAACATTTCTTCATCCGCTTCACAAACAATTGCACTTACCAGGAGACAGCATGAACAAACTCAGGAGACAGACTCTCGCCCGGATGGCAAAAGCAGCGGGCGCTTTGATGGCGGGCGGCCTCACCGGCAGCTTGACCACGGGCGCACAAGCCCAGACCGCGATAACCCTGCACGGCGCCGTCCAGTTCGCCGACGACCACGCCTTCAACCGCGCGCTGGTGCGGTTCGAGGAGCTGGTCAAGAAGTACTACGGCAAGCCGATCAATTTCGTGTTGCACAAGAACAGCGAACTGGGACTGGAGAAGGATTACTTCGCCTACATGAACCAGGGCAAGGCGGTTGACTATGCAATCGTGTCGCCGGCCCACATGTCGACCTTTTCCAAGGCTGCGCCCTTTATTGACGCGCCGTTCCTGTTCCGCGACCTGAAGCACTGGAATGCGGTGCTGGACCAGGATCTGCTCAAGCCGATCGCCGAAGAAGTGGCGCAAAAAGGCGAAGTCATGCTGATCGGCTATGCCGGCGGTGGGGTGCGCAACATTTTCGCCAACAAGCCGGTGAAAAACCTGGCCGAGCTCAAGGGTCTCAAAGTGCGGGTGCAAGGCGCGCCGATCTGGAGCCGCACCTTCGGTGCTGTCGGCATGGCGCCCACCGTGATCGCCTACAACGAGATCTACAACGCGATCCAGAACAAGGTGCTCGAAGCGGGCGAGAACGAGGCGGCCGGCGTCGAGGCGATGAAATTTGCGGAAGTTGCGCCCAACATCAACCTGACGCAACACGCCATCACAATCCGGCCGATCTGCTTTTCGAGCAAGACGTTTGCCAAACTGCCAAAAGACTTGCAGGCTGCGATTGTCAAGGCCGGCAAGGAAGCCGGTGCCTATGGCCGCCAGATCGAGTCGTCGGAAGACCAGAAAAAGCTCGACACGATGGAGAAGGCTGGCAAACTCAAGCAGATCCCGTTTGCCGACCGCGCTGCCATGCAAAAGCTGGTGGACCCGGTAATGCTGGCGTATGCGAAAGAAATTGGCGCCGACGGCATCTACGCCAAGATCAACGCGATCAAATAGGCCGGGCCACACCCAAGCCCCGAAGCGGCAATTTCAATTGCCACCCCCGCCAGGAACCTCTCCAGCAGCGGCTCTTGGCGGGCCTCTCCTCAAGAAGTCCAACCCGCGCGGCTCTCCGGGCCGTGCGTTAATCTGATTTTATGAAAAAATTCCTCGGCGTCTGGCAAAAAGTGCTGACCTGGGTCATGGCGGGCGCAGTGGCAATATTGATTATCCCGGTCTCGATCCAGATTTTTTCGCGCTTCACCGAGCTCATTCCTGCCTACATCTGGACGGAGGAGTTGTCGCGCTTTTGTTTCATCTGGATGGTGATGATCGGGGCCATGATCGGCGTGCGCGAACGCCTGCATTTCGACGTCGACGTGTGGCCCAAGCTGACGCCGCGCCGCGACGCCCTGCTGCGCATGGTGTCCAACGTGTTCGTGCTGGCTTATACCGGCGTGATGATCTGGTGGGGTATCGAGTTCACCAAGTTCGGCTGGAACCAGACTTCCGAACTGGCCGATCTGCCTATGTGGCTGATTTTCATCGCTTGGCCGCTCACCGGCATCAGCTGGCTGATGTTTCTGGTGGAAGCCTTCATCCGCGACATCGACCTCTACAAGCGCGGTGAAGCGCTGGCCGCCGGAGAATTCTCATGATGTCGGCCACGTTGACCCCGGGCATGGCCGCGCTGGTCCTGTTCGGCGCATTCTTTGTTTTGCTGGTGGCGCGCGTGCCGGTGGCATTTGCACTTGGCCTCGCGTCCCTGCCGTTGCTGCTGATCGAAGACCGGCTCTCGCCGATGGGCATGTTCAACGAAATGTTCAAGGCGTACAACTCGTTCATCCTGCTCGCGGTACCGTTTTTCCTGCTCACGGCAAACCTGATGAACGTGGGCGGCATCACTGACCGGCTGATGCGATTGTCGCGCGCCATGGTCGGGCACTTTCCCGGTGGCCTGGCCCAGATCAACATTCTTTTGTCGGTATTTTTTGCAGGCATTTCGGGCTCGTCAACCGCGGATGCCGCCAGCCAGGGCAAGTTGTTCATCGAAGCGCAGGTGAAGGAAGGCTACGACCTGTCGTTCTCGATCGCCATCACCGCGGTCTCGGCGGTACTGGCCGTGATCATCCCGCCGTCGATTTTGATGATCGTCTGGGGCGGTGTGATCTCCACCTCGATCGGCGCGATGTATCTGGCCGGTGTGGTGCCGGGCCTGCTGATTGGTCTCGCGCAAATGGCGACCGTGCATGCCTATGCGGTCAAGCGCAACTATCCGGTTTATCCGCGCTCGACCTTTGTCGAGTTTCTCAAGGCGGCGCTGGTGTCGATTCCAGCGTTGACCACGCCCTTCATCATCGTCGGCGGCATCCTGCTCGGCTGGTTCACCGCCACCGAATCGGCGGCCATCGCCGTGCTGTATGCGGCCTGCCTGTCGATTTTCTACTACCGCGAAATGACGATGAAGAAGCTTTACGACTGCATCGTCGAGACCGGCAAGCTGTCATCGGTGGCGCTGTTCTGCGTCGGTACGGCATCAGTGTTTGGCTGGTTGATGGCCTACTACCAAATTCCCAAGGCACTACTGTCCAACTTGCAGGGTCTTGGCCTGGGCATCACCGGCACCGGCTTTCTGATCGCTGGCGCATTTCTGGTAGTCGGCTGCTTTCTCGATGCGATACCGGCGATCATCATCGTCGGCACCGTCATGCAACCGCTGGCCCAGGCAGTTGGCATGCACCCGGTGTCGTTCGCAATCATCGGCATCGTCTCGCTGGCATTCGGACTGGTGACGCCGCCCTACGGCTTGTGCCTGATGATTTCGTGCGCAGTGGCCAAGGTGCCGATGCGCTACGCCCTCAAGGACACCATGATCATGCTGATCCCGATGCTGGCGGTGCTGTGTGCGATCATCATCTTCCCGGAAATTCCGCTGCTCCTGCCACGCTGGATCTCGCCGGAATTGCTCAAGTAGGGTTCTCACCATGCAGTTTGCCAAACTCTGCGACGGCTTTGGCGTCGAGACGCGCGACGTCGACCTCACCCGTCTCGATGCTGCGACATTCAAACCGCTTTGGGACGCGTGGCTGGCCAATCATGTTCTGGTGGTGCGCGGCCAAACCCTGACGCCGGGCCAGTTTCACGCCTTCGCGAGCCGGTTTGGCGTGGCCGAGCCGCACGTGATTGACCAGTTTCACCATCCGGCGATCGCCGACATCCTGATTTTGTCGAATGTCAGACGCGCGGGCCAACCAATCGGCTTGCAGGACGCCGGCACCTACTTTCATACCGACTACTCGTACCTGGCGATACCGGCGCGCTGCACCACCCTCTACTCGATCAGCGTACCGGCGGCAGGCGGCGAAACTGTCTTCGCCAACCAGACGGCCGCCTACGACGATTTGTCGCCGGACATGAAGGAACGCGTCGACCCGCTGATCGGGCGGCACCACTATGGCAACCGCGATGATCTGGATACCAACTCGCGCACCGTCGCATCAGTGCTCAACGAGGAGCAGGACAGGAAAATGCACTGGGTGCGGCATCGCATCGCTCGCCCGCATCCGCTCACCGGCAGGAAGTCCCTGTATTCGGTATCCGGTAGTTCCTTCGGCATTGAGGGCATGCCCGACAAGCAAGCCATCGAGCTGCTCGATGAGCTCAAACACCATTCGACGCATCCGCGTTATCGCTATGCGCTCAAATACAACGTCGGTGATGTGGTGGTGTGGGACAACGCCGCCCTGCTGCACGCGGCGACGCTGATCAACCCGCAGCATCCCCGCACGCTGTGGCGCATCACCGTCAAGGAAAATCCGTCGAACCTGGAGCCCCTATGACCACACCCTTTTCACTCACCGGAAAAATTGCCCTGGTCACCGGCGCCTCTCGTGGCCTGGGCTTTGCCATGGCAAAGGCGATGGCTGAGGCCGGCGCCCATGTGGTCCTCAACAGCCGCGACCAGGCAGCGCTGGATGCCAAAGCCGCGCCCCTCCAGACTGCAGGGCTGTCGGTGGAAGCGATGGCCGCCGACGCAGGCGACGAAGCCGAAATCATCTCCTTGGTGCAAACCATCCTGGCGCGCCACGGAAAACTCGACGTCGTGGTGGCCAATGCCGGCATTCAACATCGCGCCACGATCACCGACTTCGCTACCAAAGACTACCTGCGCGTAGTGGCGATCAACCAGACCGGCCCCTGGCTGCTGGCTCGTGAAGCAGCGCGCGCCATGGTGCCGCGCAAAAGCGGCCGCATCATTTTTACCGGCTCGGTCTCGGCGATCCTGGGCCGCGCGCCAATCTCGGCCTATACCGCGAGCAAGGGTGCGCTGCACGCGCTTACGCGCAGCCTGGCAGCAGATTTGGGGCCTCATGGAATCACCGTCAACAGCATTGCCCCGGGATACATCCTTACCGAAATGAACACCGCACTGGCCAACGACCCCGAATTCGACGCCCGAATCAAGGCCGGTACCCCGCTCGGGCGCTGGGGCGCGCCCGAAGACATTGGCTACAGCGCGGTGTTCCTCGCGTCTGCAGCAGCAGCATTTGTCAATGGCCATATCCTGACGGTCGATGGTGGTTTTTCTTCGACGATGTAAGGTCGTTGCCTCCGTAATGCGGCCAGCGCCGGCCCCAAGGAATCACCCAAAACCGTTGGCAGACAAGGCTTTCAGGGCCGTGGGTGACAGCGCCATGGCAAGCGCGAGCGCCGCGCCAACCTGATCACCCATCACGCGCCCGCTGGCGCTGCAGACTGGGGGCCGAGCGTGAAATTAAACTGCGCGCCTGCGCCGGGCTGGCTTTCGGCCCAGATGCGCCCGCCATGCCGTTCCACAATCAGCTTGGTGAGCACAAGTCCGATGCCTGTACCTTGAAACTCCGCGTCGGTATGCAGGCGTCCGAACGCCTGAAACAGCTTGTCGACATACGCCATGTCAAATCCAACGCCGTTATCGCGCACAAAGAAGACCCTTTCGTCGCCGTTAGACCACGTACCCACTTCGACGGTTTGCGGATTCGCCTTCGCCGAATACTTCAATGCGTTCCCAATCAGGTTGGTAAACACCTGGCGCAGCAATGTGGCATCGCCTTCAATCGGTGGCAACGTAGCTATCGTCAACGTGGCGTGCGGAAACTGGCCGGCCAACTCCTTCGCTACCAGGCGCGCAATGCCCCCCAGATCCACCGATTCGCGCTGCAGTGCCTGCCGCGAAGTTTGTGCCAACGACAGCAGTGCATCGATCAGCCGCCCCATGTGGCGCGCGCTTTCGTCGATGATCGCAAGGTGTCCGCGCCCCTCCTCGCTGAGCCGCTCGCCATCATCTTCGCGCAATAACCCGGCATACCCGGATATCGAACGCAGCGGCGCGCGCAAGTCGTGCGAGACCGAATACGAAAATGACTCGAGCTCCCGGTACGCCGTTTTGAGGGCGGAAGTTCGCTCGGCGATACGTTGTTCGAGATCCGCGTTGGTGCTACGCAGGGCCAGCTCGGCCGATTTGCGTGCAGTGATGTCCCTGGAAACCCCGCGATACCCGACAAACGCTCCGTTTTCATCGAACACCGGTTCTCCAGACACGGACGTAAATCGCTGTTTTCCGTCCTCAATCGGGCGACCCAGTTCGAAACCCAGAAATACCTCATGTGCATCCATTTGCGCACGATGGCGCAACCACGCCGCCTCATCAGGTGAGGTGTAAGGGATGTCCCAACGCGCCGTTCCCAGTTCGGACGTGGCTTGAAACTTTATGCGTGACGATTCGCCAGACTGCAATGAGGTGAACCGATGGTTTGCGTCAGTCTCCCAGAAGATGTCGCTGGAGAGAGCCACCAGGCTCTTGAAGCGCTGCTCGCTTGCCCGCAACTCGGCTTCCGCCGCCTTGCGCTCGGTAATATCGATATTGACGCCCATCATGCGCAATGCGCGCCCGTCCGTCCCGCGCTCGCTGACCTGCCCACGCGAGTGGACCCAGGTCCAGGTGCCGCCACTGCTGCGATGTCGGTACTCGGCGACATACTGCTGCACGTCGCCCTTCAGGGCCGCCGTGTAGCGGGGAATGGCATCGGCAAGATCATCCGGGTGGATTGACATCGCCAGTTCGCGTCGGTTGATCATCTCTTTGTCATGCCGACCGACTATCAAATCACGGTGTCCCTCCGTGAAACTCACACGGTCGTGTTCCACGTCATAGTCCCACAACGCCACTTTGGAGAAATCGAGTGCCAGCCGGAGTTTGGTACGGATCGCCTGGACTTCTTCTTCGGCAAGCTTGCGTTCGGTAATGTCGATGTTGATTCCCACCATGCGCAGCGCCCTGCCGCTGGCATCGCGTTGGCTGACCTGCCCGCGCGACAGTATCCAGAGCCACTTGCCTCCGAGGGTCTTGACGCGATACTCTGCCGCGTAAATTGACGTCCTGCCCTTTAACGCATCGACAAAGGTCGTCAGTGTTTTCGCCCTCTCATCAGGGTGGATCAGGTTGATCATTGCCGCGCGGGTCACGCTGCGCTCGCCAGAGGGCCCGGTCGACAATTCCTTCCAGCCCTCCGCTATCGTCAGGACGTCGTCGACAAGATCGAAATCCCAGACTGTCGCACGCGCAAACTCCAACGCCAGACCCAGTTGTCGGCGCGCCGCCTGAGCGCTCTCTTCAGCGCGCTTGCGGTCCGTGATCTCGACGCCATAGCTCACGATGCCGCCGTCCGGCAGGCGTTGATCATCCACCAGCAGCCAGCGCCCGTCCTGGCGTCGTCGTTCGACCGGACCACTCGGCTGGTGCCGCAAGGCAATCCGCTCGGCCAGCCAGGCTTGCTCGCGGCCCACGGCATCCGGGAACAACCCGAGCCTGATGCCTGCCCTGAGGTGGTCGGCATAGAAACAGCCCGGTTTGGCAAATTCGGCCACCGGCGCGTTGAACTCCAGAAACCGCTGGTTGGCAAGGACGATGCGGTCGTCCGCATCGGTCAGAACAATCATTTCGCCCAGGTACTCGAGTCCGTCTCGCAGGCGTGCACTAGCTGCCAGTGCATCCTGCTCGGCGCGCACTTTTTCGGTAACGTCCCGGGTCAAACCGTGATATCCGGCGAAGCGGCCATGTTCACCAAAAACCGGCGTGCCGCTGGACTGGAGATAGGTGACTTCACCGTGCGGCGCCACTCGACGCACGACAAAGTCATCAAAGGTTTGGTGAGCCTCGAGCGCTGCGCGATGCGCCCGCCAATCGCCCGCGAGCGGGGACAAGCCAGGCAAGTCCCAACGCGCCTTGCCCAATGAGGCGGCCTCAAGGGAGCGGTGGCGCGCCCCCCGCGTGGAAATCGAGGTAAAACGGAATTCGGTGTCCTGCTCCCAAAACCAGTCGCTGGAGAGTTCGGCCAGTACGCGAAAACGTGCCTCACTTCTGGTCAGGGCCATTTCGGCAGCCTTGCGCTCACTGATGTCGACGACAAATGTCAGTGTGCCGCCATCGGCCGTGCGCTGGTCGCTCACATGCAGCCATCCGGTACCGGCTTGCATCTCGATTCCGTTGGCGGGAGAGCGGCGCTCCGCCATGCGTTCGCGTAGCCAATCGTCTTCGCGGCCCAGGGCGTGGGGAAAGTCGCCTGCCGCAAGCCGCTGCCGCAATACCGCTTCAAACGCCATCCCCGGTTCGATGGGGATACGTGCAAATTTCAGATAGGCCTGATTTGAGAAAACGACACGGTCGGCTGCATCGCATACCAGAATGCCTTCGCGCGCCGTGTCGAATGCAACGCGCAGGGTTTCCAATGCCTGGTCGTCGGTGCGTCGCAATGCTCCGCGCGCGCGCGTTGCGGCGACGTCCGGCTCCAACGGCTTATGGCGTTTGCTTTCTCGCATGGTCGTGGTGCTTGCTCGCTCCAGCACTCTTGCGCAGTACTGTACCAGTCAACGCGTATTACCTTGAAACGAATGCTACACCTGCCCCCGTGGCAAGTGAAAGTCGCGCATGGACGGAAGCAGCCAGAACGGCAGGCCGGCGATGATGAGGATGCAGACCGAGAAGATGAATCCGGGTCGGTAGCTGCCGGTAAGATCGTGGAGCACGCCGCCAAGAAAGGCGCCCAGTCCGGCGCCGAAAGCATTGCAGGCATAGATCACGCCGTAAATGCTGGCCACGTGATTACCTGCAAACATGCGCGTCGACATGGATGAAATGATCGGTCCACGCGCGCCCTGGCATAACCCGAACGCGATGATGTAGCCGAGCAACAGCCCCTGCACCGGATACCAGGAAATCGCAAACAGAAAGAGAATGCCGATGATGGAGCCCACATAGGTAACGGTCACGGTGCGGCGCGGTCCGAGTCGATCCGCAATGGTTCCGGTGCCGACGATACCGAACACCGAGAGCATCGAGGCTGTACCAAATGCCGTCGCCGCCAGCAGTGCAGGGAAACCTTGCTCGACAAGGTAGACCACGATTTGCACGGTCACCGAGTACATCCCAACGGAAGTAAACGCAAACACCCACACAAGCCCCCAAAAATTGCGCGAGCGCATCGCGCGACCGACAGTCCATTCCTCGCCGCTTGCGGTTGTGGCCTTGCGAACGTCACGGTATTCCGGGTGACCGGCCAGAAAGGTTTTCCAGGGCAATGCAAGGATCGGGGGCACCAGGCACAGCAGAACAATGCCGATGATGTGGTACGCCTCGCGCCAACCGTAGTGCCCAATCAGGTATTGCGCGCCCGGCACAATCAATAACGCCCCGAGACCCAAGCCGGCGAACGCCACGGAAATGGCCGTCGACAAACGCTCGCGAAACCAGCGCGCGATCATACTCGACGACGGCACCATGCCCAGCGCGGCCACCGCAAAGCCGGTACTGGCACCAACCGTGGCGTAAAACTGGAACACGCTCTGCACTTGCGCCGCCAAAAGATATGACAGGCCCAGCGCTGCCATGCCAAATCCATACACCAGCCGCGGCCCGATGCGATCGAACAAGAAACCGACAAGCGGCGCCGTCAGGCCGTTGACCAGCAAATAGACCGAGTAGACGCCGGTCATTTGCGAACGACTCCAGCCAAGGTCCTGTTCAAGCGGCAACAGGAACACCACATAACTGTCGGCCGTGCCGCGTCCGATAAGATTGAGCAGCAGGCACAGCCCGAGAACGGTCAGTGCAGTACGGGTCGGGTTCGGTGGTGCGGAAGGAGGAGACAGCACGGGCGGGGGTTCATATCAGCGAGCGTCCCTAGTCTACCGCGTTCGTCTCGCTTGAATCATTTTCACCCGAATAGGCCGTATCTTTCGTTTGATTGCCCGCTTCAAGGGGCGCAGCATGGCTCCTGACGCGCCACACCCCGCGCGATCCGCCGCTCCCCAGTCCACGACCGGCTTTCCCCGGCGCACGACCCGCGCTCCCGATTACCCCCAACTTAGATTGTCTATTCCCGAAAGGATGCGCAATGTCCATGCACCAACGCGAGGGATGGATCTGGTTTGACGGCGCCCTCAAACCCTGGCGCAGCGCGGCAACCCACGTTCTCACGCACACCTTGCACTATGGCCTAGGCGCATTCGAAGGCCTGCGGGCCTACGCCACGCCGCGCGGCCCGGCCCGGCAATTTTCCGGCTCGGCGACCACACAAAGCGCCTGATGCAATCGGCCCATATCCTCGGGATCGCTCTACCTTTCACCCAAAGCGCATTGGAGGCGGGACAAATCGAGGTCGTGCGCGCGCATCAACTTGCCAGCGGCTACATCCGGCCGTTGGCATTTCTGGGAGCGGAGAAAATGGGGGCACCCCGGAATGCCTGGCCCGGTGACCCGCGCGCTCCAGAGAAGTTTTTTCGATTGCGTAGGCGGCAACGATCCCGCGCACGCGGCGTGGCTGACCTATGTGGCCAAGGCGTGAATCATCAATCCCGCGGCCATCACCAGCAGCAGCGCCTTGATACCGAGTAGATACTGCACCGGATTCAGGCGGCGCCGCAAGCGCACGCCAACCAGCATCAGCGCAAACGAGGGCAGCAATACGATCATTCCGGTTTGCCACGCAAAGCCGTGATCCAGCGGACTGCCCCAGTAAGTGGCAAATTGCGCCAGGCGCCCGGCGATGAAGCACACATTGAGGAAGCGCACCAGGTCATCACGCTCCAGCCTGAGCCAGCGCGCGTACAGCAACAGGGGCACCACCGACACATTGACCGCAGCCTCGCTGAGCCCCGCAGCAAGGCCGACCACAGCGCCGATGCCGGCCTGCCAACCCTGCGGGCACTGCCAGCGCTGCACCGGCAGTCGTTCGAAACCGAGGTAACAGACAATCATGATGCCCAGCGCAATCTGCAACCAGTGCGAGCTGACATCACGCAGCAAGCCGCCGGCCAGGACATTGCCCGCCGCGACCGCCACCGGCATGTACCAATAGTGCCGCAGCGTTGCGCCCAGCCCAGGCCCGGTGAAAGACAACCAGGCCACCATCAGGCAGGTGATCGGCATGGAAATGACGATTGCCGTACGGGTGTCATGGAGCATCGTGAGCAAGGGCATCGCCAGCAAAGGAAAGCCAAAGCCGATCGCTCCCGACACCAGCGCGCCGGCGCAACAGACCGCGACGACGAACAAAAGCCCGGCGTCGACGGGCAGATTCAGACCAAACGGCACGCTTACACCGGCGGCCGTCTCTCCCCGACCCTGGTAGCCTGCTCGAATGCATGCGCCAGTTGCAGCACGGCGAAATCGGCGTTGCGACGCCCGACGATCTGGATGCCAACCGGCAAGCCGTCATCGGTAAAGCCGGCCGGCACAGAAATCGCCGGGTGGCCGGTGATGGTGATGTAGTAGCAGCTCTTCATCCAGTCGAGATAGGTGGCGAGCTTTTCGCCATTGATCTCGTCCACATATTCCTGCTCGATCGGGAACGGCGGCACCTGATTGACGACCGTTACCAGATACTCGTGGGTTTCAAAGAACGCCGCAACCCGGGAGTAGATGCGCGAACGCTCCAGATCGGCGCGCGCCACATCGGCACACGACAACTTGCGGCCGGCTTCGATGTTCCAGATCACCGTTTCCTTGAGCTTGTCACGATGCTGATCGAGATAAATGCCGTTTTTGAGTTCAAACAGGTGGGCACGCAGGGTAAGAAACACTTCGTGCGCACCCGAAAAATCAGGCACTGCATCGTCGAGCACGCAGCCCAAGCCCGCGAACACCTTGTCCTGCGCTTCGATGATCTTGGCCACGCGTTTGTCGACCGGCACCTGACCACCAAGCGATGGCGAAAAGCCCACGCGAACGCCCTTGAAGTCGCGCCCCAAGGGAGCGCGAAACGCGGCGCCCGGTTCCATCAGGGAAATCGGCACGCGATCGTCCGGTCCGGCCTGCACCGACAGCAGCAGCGCTGCATCTTCAACCGTTCGCGCCATCGGACCCTCAACGCTTAGGGTGTCCCACAGATGCTTGTTCGGATAGGCCGGCACGCGACCTGGCGACGTGCGCAACCCGACCACGTTGCAAAAATTGCCCGGGTTGCGCAATGACGCGCCGAGGTCGCTGCCATCGGCCAATGGCAGCATGCCTGTGGCCAGCACCACCCCGGCGCCGCCGGAAGAGCCGCCGCAGGTTTTGGTGAGGTCATAAGGGTTTTTTGTCGCGCCAAACACCGCATTGAAAGTTTGTGATCCGGCGCCAAATTCCGGCGTATTGGTTTTGCCGACACAGATCGCGCCGGCGTCCCAGGAACGGTCCACGACCAGCATGCTGTGATCGGGCACCTGGTCTTTGAAAATGGGCGAACCCATGGTCGTGCGCATGCCCTTTGTGGCAAACAAATCCTTGTGCGCAATCGGCAACCCATGCAAGGGCCCGAGGGTCTCACCCTTGGCCTGCTTCGCATCTGCAGCCCTGGCCTTGGCCAGCGCACCTTCGGCGTCGATGGTGACCAGTGCATTGACCTTGGCATTGACGCGCGCGATTTGGGCAAGGTGCGCCTGCATCACTTCAAGGGACGACATTTCCTTGCGCCGGATTTTGGCGGCAAGAACCGTCGCGGACAAAAAACAAAGATCTTCAGACATGTTGGAGGTTTTCAAAAGAGGGTTGGGGCGCGACGCATTGTCACTTCGCCGGAGCGTTCACGCAATGATTCAGGTTCACTTGGCGAGAATTCGCCACCCATGGCCCCTGCTGCGCAACATTCTTTCACTTTCAATTGAGAATTATTCTTGTTGACAAACACCCCACAAATGAGAATAATTCGCATCAATTCTCTTTTGTTCTGCTCTTCACGTTAAGGTGTCCAGTCATGCATTCCATCAAATTTGCATTGCTCGCGGGAGTCGTCTCCACAACACTGTTCGCCTCCCTGCCGGCAGTTGCCCAAGACAACAAGGTGCTCAACCTCTACTCCGCGCGCCATTACCAGACCGACGAGGCCTTGTACGCCAACTTCACCAAGGCCACCGGTATTCGCATCAACCGCATCGAAGCCGGTGACGACCAGATCATCGAGCGGATTCGCAGCGAAGGCGCCAACAGCCCTGCCGATGTGCTGTTGCTGGTCGACGCGGCACGCATCTGGAACGCGCAGCAGATGGGCCTGTACGCGCCGGTGAAATCGGCCCTGCTCGAATCGCGCATTCCCGCGGAGCTGCGCGACAAGGATGGCAACTGGTTCGGCTTTTCGACACGGGCCCGCGTGATCGTCTACAACAAGGTCTCCGTGAAACGGGAAGACGCCTCCAGTTACGAAGCGCTGGCCGACCCGAAACTCAGGGGCAAAGTCTGCACCCGCTCCGGCTCGCACCCCTACATGCTGTCGCTGGTCGCCGCAGTAGCCGAACACGATGGCGAGGCCAAGGCCGAGCAGTGGGCCAAAGGCGTCGTGGGGAACTTCGCGCGCAAGCCGGCGGGCGGTGACTCCGACCAGATCAAGGCGGTCGCCAGCGGCGAATGCGGCGTGGCACTGACCAACACCTACTACTGGGTACGCATCGTCAAGTCGACCAAACCCGAAGACATCGAGATCGTCAGGAAGATCGGGTTCATCTGGCCGAATCAGTCGAGCTACGGCACCCATGTCAACGTGTCGGGAGGCGCCATGCTCAAGAACGCCCCCAACAAGGAAGCGGCAGTCAAGTTCCTCGAATACCTGGCCGGCGACGAAGCGCAAGGCTATTTCGCCAATGGCAACAACGAGTGGCCGGTGGTCAAGACTGCGGTCATCAAGAATCCGGAGCTGGAAGGCCTCGGCAAGTTCAAGGCCGACACCATCGGCCCCGGCATCTTCGGCAAAAATACCCCGATCGCGCAAAGAATCGTCGACCGCGCGGGCTGGAAATAAGCGAACGGCTACGCGACCTGCACAAGCGGGGCGCGGCGGTTCGCGACGCAGTCGCTATACTTGCGCGCCGTCCATGCTACTTAGCCATGACCCCTCTTAGACCAGTTGCACCCACGCGCCGGATCATGCTCGGTGTGAGTTTTTTTGTCGGGTTCACGGGTTTGTGGGCCCTTGCCACCTTGGGCGGCTTTGTCTCCAAAACCTTTCTGGCAGATCCCATCACGATGGTGCAGTCGGGTTGGCGCTTGCTCACCGAAATGGGCTTTGCCAAAGACATCGGTATCACCATGTGGCGCGTCTTCGGCGGCTTTGCGATTGCGGCAGTGCTGGCACTTCCGCTCGGCGTATTGATGGGTGCCTACAAACCCGTCGAAGCCTTGTTCGAGCCGTTTGTATCGTTCGCCCGTTACCTGCCGGCCTCGGCGTTCATCCCGCTGCTGATCCTCTGGGCCGGGATTGGTGAGGTGCAAAAACTGGCGCTGATTTTTATCGGCTCGTTTTTTCAGCTGGTCTTGATGATCGCCGTGGTGGTGGGCAACACACGCCGTGATTTGGTTGAAGCAGCCTACACGCTCGGCTGTGGTGATGGCGGCATCGTGCGCCGCGTGCTGATTCCCAGTGCGGCGCCCGAAATTGCAGAGATACTGCGCATGGTGCTCGGTTGGGCCTGGACCTACGTCATCGTTGCCGAACTGATCGGCGCCTCAAGCGGCATCGGCCACATGATCACCGACAGCCAGGCGCTGCTGGCCACCGACCAAATCATTTTCGGCATTGTCGTCATCGGCGTGATCGGCCTGGTTTTCGATTTTGCGTTCAAACGCATGAATCAGCGCCTCTATCCATGGGCCCAGTTGGGAAAATGAGCCTCCAGCGCACCACAACTGCATGGTCAATGCGTGATGGATGACGCACGTCAAGTCATGAACATTCTGTCCATCCGTGGCGTATCGCGCAGTTTTGCGTCGCAGAACGGCGGCGCAGCCACGCTGGCGCTCCAAGCCACCAGCCTTGACGCGGCCGAGAACGACTTCATCACGATTCTGGGGCCGTCGGGTTGCGGCAAATCGACGCTGCTGCGCATCGTGGCGGGCCTCGACCAACCAACCTCGGGTGAGGTACTGCTCGACGGCACGCAGGTGAGCGGCGCGGGTGCGGACCGTGGCATGGTGTTCCAGAGCTATACGCTATTCCCCTGGCTCAACGTGCGCGACAACGTCTGCTTCGGCCTGCGCGAGCGCGGCCTGGCACTGGCGCAGCAGCACGAGATCGCGCAATCATTCATCGCGCGCGTTGGCCTCTCCGGGTTCGAGCAGCATTACCCCAAGCAATTGTCGGGCGGCATGCAGCAGCGCACCGCGCTGGCACGCGCCCTGGCCAATGGCCCGCGCATGCTGTTGATGGACGAACCGTTTGGTGCCCTCGACCACCAGACCCGCGAACTGATGCAGGAACTGCTACTGGGGATCTGGGAAGCCGAGCGAAAGACGGTTCTGTTCGTCACCCACGACATCGACGAAGCAGTGTTCATGGGCAACCGCGTGATGGTGATGAGCGCACGCCCCGGCCGCATCAAATTTGAATCTGCAGTGCCGTTCGCACACCCACGCCATTACCGGATCAAGACCTCAGCCGAGTTCGTCAAATTGAAAGCTGAACTCACCGAACAGGTGCGCGCCGAGGTATTGGCCAGCACGGCTCTTTACTCCGAGCCTTTGCACCCGGCATCCCCAGCCGCCACGCCTTAGACCAGCGCCACAAACTGGCGCGCGGTCATGCCCAGCCGGGCGCCGCGCGCCGCAGCACTGGCGTTCATCGCCGATAGTCGCCCGCTTTCCCACATGGATCGGCCATCCCCGATCCGTGCACTCATGTGGGACACCGTGACGGCAGCCACACCGCGTCGATCCAGCTCGGGCAACCGCGTGGTGCCGGCACCGTCTTTACCGATGCCTGCATCGTTGAACAGCGCGGCCCGCGCCGCAATCGGTGCGCCGTGCAGATTGAGAGCCGACTCGTGCCGCCCGCCGTGCAGGGCGCCGTGCGAACCGACCAGCAATACGCGTCCTGCATCATCTGGCAGCAGCTTGCCTACTGAGTCAAGTGCCCAGACTTGCGCACCGTTGATCGTGGTCAACTGCCAGCGCCCCTCGACATACGCTGCTGGCGCTCGCAACGGAGCGGCAGCCTCAAGCAAACAGTCGGCTGCGGCCCGCGCGGTCATTCCCGCCTTGACACCAGCCTGTGCAGCAAAGTGATTGGCATGCGAAATAACGCCGTGCGCCAGGGCATCGGCGCCGCTGCCAATGCGCGCACTGGTATGCGCGACCACTGCGGCAGCCATGCCGATGGCGTCAAGATAGGCGAGACCGGCGATACCCGCCGCATCCTTGCCAACGCCGGCATCATTGAGAATCAGCGCGTGGGCGCCGGCGTCGGCGCCAAGAAAGGACGCGATCAGCCCGCCATGCGACCCGGCGACCAGGACGGCACCTTTTACCTGTACCCCTAATTCGGTGACCGACTCGGCGGTCAGGATCACTCTCTCCATGCGCACCGCCTCCCTTCGGTCACTCCGGCAGGGAGTTCCCGGGCCGAAAATGCAAAACCCGCGCAAGCCGTGAAGCCGCGCGGGTTCATGATCAAACCGTTGAATGGGTCAGAGCAGCTTGCCCGAGTATTTTTCCAGTTTGGCCATGGCCTCATCGCCAAACTTGCCGCGCCACTCCTTGTAGAAGCCGGCCTTGGACAGGGCTTCGCGGAACGATTTGACCTCGGGGTAGTTGAAGATCATGCCCTTGGCCTTGAGCTGCGCTTCGAGGCCGTTGTTGAGGCGGCGAATGTCGTCGCGCTGCGCCATCACCGCAGCGGTCACGTGCTTGGTAATGACCGCCTGAATTTCCTTGGGCAAGCCGTTCCAGCGCCGGCCGTTGGCCAGAATCCACTGGCCGTCCCACATGTGGCCGGTCATCGAGCAGTACTTCTGCACTTCATAGAGCTTGGCAATGTCGATGATCGCCAGCGGGTTTTCCTGGCCCTCGATCACCTTGGTTTGCAGCGACGAATAGACTTCACTGAAATTGATGCCGGTCGGCGCTGCGCCAAAGGCTTTGAACATCGAGGTCCACAACGGGCTCACCGGTACACGGATCTTGAAGCCCTTGAGGTCGTCGGCCGTGTTGATCGGCTTGCTTGAGGTGGTGATGTTGCGATAGCCGTTGTCCAGAATCCGGTCGAAAGTATGCAGGTTGACCTTGGCGATCGCGGCGCGAATGTAGGCGCCGAGTTCGCCGTCCATCGCCGCCCACACGGTTTGATAATCCTTGAACGCAAATGCCAGGCCGTTGATGCCGGCCAGCGGCACCAGTGTCTGCAAAATCAACCCGGACAGCGGGAAAATGTCGATCGCACCGGAGCGCACTTGCGACAGCATGTCGGTGTCGCCGCCCAGCTGGTTGTTCGGGAAAATCTGGATGTCGACCTTGCCATTGGTCTCTTTCTTGATCGCATCAACCGCTTCGCGCGTTCGGATGTTCGACGGGTGCGTCACCGGAATGTTGTTGGCCCACTTGAGGGTGAACTCCGCGGTTTGGGCAAAGGCGGGGCGCCCAAGAGCCGCCAATGCGCCCGCCGCAGCCGTACCCTGAATGAATGTGCGGCGCTTGGCGCCCGGTATCATGGTCATGTCGTGTCTCCGATGTTATTGATCGAATTGCTGGACAGCGATTTTAATACATCAGCATCCCGCCATCAGCCACCAGCGTAGCGCCCGTCATGATCGATGCATCAGGCGACAGCAGGAAGGCAATGGTCCGGGCGATCTCTTCGGGCGCCGCCGTGCGATGTTGCGCTGACAGGCTTTCCACAAGGCTGCGGATGGCTTCATTTTTCCACGCTTCGGCAATCATCGGTGTCAGCGTCGCGCCGGGTGCGACCGCATTGACACTGATTCCCTGGTCCGCAAGGGAGCGCGCCGCATTCTTGGTCAGGGCCAGCACGGCGCCCTTGCTCGACGCATACGCCGCGGTACCCATCAGCCCGCCGCCACGCAGGCCCGCCACGCTGGCGACGGTACAGATGCGGCTGCCCGGCTGCATGAAGCGCGCCGCCTCACGCATCGCCAGAAAAGTACCGATGACATTGACATCGTAGACGCGCCGAAAGGTATTGACGGCAACATCCATGAAGGGCGTGGATTCGGCAATGCCGGCGCAGGTCGCCAGCGCATCCAAGCCACCCAGGAACGCGTGCGCTGCCGCAAAAGCCGCAACCAGCGCCGATTCTTCGGCGACGTCTGCCTGCACGGCAAGGTGTCGCCCGCCGATCGCGCTGGCGCGCCGGACAGTCGCTTCAGCGCCGGCCAAATCAATGTCGACGGCGACCACGTCATAGCCACGCACGGCCAACTCGAGCATGGTGGCCGCGCCAATGCCGCTCGCAGCGCCGGTGACGACGGCGCGACGCCGCACGCTCATCGGCTCGCCTTCATTGCTTGAGCAAGGCTTCGGCCGCTGCCACAATTTTGGCGGGCGACAGGCGCGCCTCGTTCTCGAGCACCTGTGCGTAGCCGACCGGAATGCGCGGCGAACCGAGGCGCCGCACCTTGCAGCCGGTTGCTTCGGCGGCGCTGGCGGCCACCTCGGCGCCAAAACCCGCCACCTGCACCGCCTCATGCACCACCAGCAGCCGCCCCGTCTTGGCAACCGACTTGAACACCGCATCGCGGTCCCACGGCCACAAGGTGCGCAGGTCAATGATCTCCGGCCTGATGCCTTTGAAAGCCTTGGTGGACAAGGCCTCCAGCGCCACACCCACCCCACGCGACCAGGTCACGATGGTGAGGTCCGAGCCTTCACACAGCACATTGGCTTTACCCAGCGGTACCTCGACGCCGGCGGTCACTTCGCCCTCCACACCCCATAACTCCTTATGCTCCATATAGATCACCGGGTCGCCGGATGCGAGCGATGATTTGAGCAAACCGTAGTTGTCTTGCGGCGTTGCCGGCGTCACCACCACCAGCCCCGGCATGTGTGCAAACCAGGCTTCGAGCGACTGCGAATGCTGCGCCGCCGAAGCGGACCAGATGCCGATCGGCATGCGCGCCACCAGCGGCACGCGTCCTTGCCCGCCGAACATGTAGCGGTTTTTCGCCGCCTGGTTGATGATTTCGTCCATCGCGCACAGTGCGAAATCGATCACGCGCATTTCGACTACCGGCCGCAGGCCGGCCAGCGCCATACCAACTGCCGCGCCCATGATGTTCGCTTCGGAAATCGGCGTATCGATGATGCGTTCCGGCCCAAACTCCTGCGGCAGTCCGCGGTACTGGCCGAATACGCCGCCGCGCCCGAGGTCTTCGCCCAGTGCGACCACGTTGGCATCGGCCCGCATGACTTCCTGAAGCGCCAGGCACGCAGCCTGGGCATAGCTCATCGTGCTCATTGCCATACCCCCGCGCCGGTATCGAGAATGTCCTCGTAGGCCGAGGCCACGTCGGGCCACGGAGCCGCCTCGGCCACTGCCAGGGCGCGCTCAATCTCGTCTTTCGCCTCGGTATCGATCGCGTCGATGGCGGTCGCACTGATGCCTTGTTTGAGCAATTTTCCGCGCGCCACGATCAACGGGTCAAGCTTGAGCGCCGCTGCAACTTCAACCGGGTCACGATACGTGCCCGGATCTACCGACACGTGCCCCTTGAAGCGATACGTCACGGCGTGCAAAAAGCGCGGCCCGCCACCGGCACGAATTTCCGCAGTGAGTTGTTTACTGGCCGCGTCCACCGCCTCGACGTCGTTGCCGTCGACCTTGATGGATGGAATGGCCAACGCCTGGGCGCGCGCCGACACGCCCTCACCCGCTGTCATGGGCCCGGTCGGCGTGGTCGCCGAAATGCGGTTGTCTTCGCAGACGAAAAGGATAGGTAACTTGAATACCTGAGCCCAATTGAGGCCCTCGAGAAACGGGCCGCGATTGGCCGCCCCGTCGCCAAAAAAGCAGGCCACGATATGGGGTTGCTTGCGTATCTTGAGCGCATGCGCAGCGCCGGTGGCAATCGGGATGCCCGCTGCCACAACGCCATTGGCACCGAGCATGCCCACGGAAAAATCGGCGATGTGCATCGAGCCTCCCTTGCCTTTGTTGTATCCGCTGGCACGGCCGAACAATTCGCACATCATTTTTGTCGGGTCCGCGCCTTTGGCCAGGGTATGGCCGTGGCCACGATGGGTCGACGTCAGCAAATCCTCGCGGACCAGGTTCAGGCACACGCCGGCGGCAACCGCCTCCTGCCCGGTGGACAGGTGCAAGGGGCCGCGTACCAATGCCGGTTTGGCTGCGGCGGCAAGCCCCCAGGCGGCGACGCCACCCTGGCTGGCAATTTCGGCCGCATCCTCGAACGCACGGATGCGGCGCATCAGGCGGTACAACTCTGTCAGGCGATTCACGTCGGGTCAAGGAAGAGCTACGGGAGCGCAGCAGTCTATTGGCTCGCTACCGCTTCGTCAACGAAAGAAAATGTGCTACTTGGCGGAACCCGCTCGTCAATGCCAGCGCCGCGACGCAGTATCGCGCCGGTCGCTTGATCAGACCGGTGGGCGGTTTCTGGCCAAGTCTTTCACGGTGCCCCAGAGACGGCGGCTGACCGGCAGTTTTTCCAGGCAGTCCTTGAGCACGACCAGCCACTGCATGGCGGACTCGCCCTCGGTGTCGGCGACTGCACCTTTTTCAAAACCGGTGATCCGGTCGATGGCCACCAGCGCGCTGCGATGGATGCGGATAAAGCGTCCGGCAAACTCCTCCTCAAGCCTGGTGAGCGACTCTTCGAGCAGATAGTCACGGCCGGCCGTATGCACGGTGACATACTTGAGCTCGGCGCGGAGGTAAATCACCTCTTCGACCGGCACCAGCGCGATGCGTCCGCGCTCGCTGATGGAGAAGTGGCGACGTGCGTCTCGCGTGGCAGCCGCCAGAACCGAATCGACCGGGGGCAGGTGCGACCCGGCCTTCTTGAGGCTTTCAAGCAGGCGCTCGGCGCGCACCGGCTTCATCAAATAATCAACCGCATGCACTTCAAACGCAGCCAGTGCAAACTCGTCGTGCGCGGTCACAAAAACCACCGCTGGCGGGGCTGCCAGCTTGAGCAGGTGGCGCGCCAGTTCGAGACCTCCCATGCGCGGCATTTGCATATCCGCCAGTACCAGGTCCGGCTGCAACTGTTCCGCCAGTGCAAGTGCCTCCACACCGTTCACCGCCTCACCCACCACCGAGTGCGCAAGTTCCCCCGAGACATCGGATAGCAGCTCGCGCAGCCGGCGGCGCGCCGGTGCTTCATCATCGACGATCAGTATTTTCATCCCTTATCCTTTCAAGATGGCGTCGACTCGGGTCGCGGGCAGCACGATGCGCACCGAATAGCTTGACGAGCTCGCGCGCGTCTCGAGGCGCGCCTCCACATCAAACAGCAGCGCAAGCCGTTCGCGTACGTTGTCGAGCGCCATGTGATTGCCGGATCGGCCGGCCAACCGGGTGTTGCCGTCGACATAGGGATTGGTGATCTCGATCTCCACCTGCTTGCCCAGCATGTGCGCGCGGATTTGCACCGTACCGGCTTCGCTTTGCGGCTCGATCCCGTGGTGTACCGCGTTCTCGACCAGGGGCTGCAACACCAGCGGCGGAACCGCCGCATCAAGCACGTCGTCGTCAACCAGCCAATCGACGTTGAGTCGGTCGCCGAGACGCAGGGTCTCTATCTCCAGGTAACGTTTGCACAAGGCGATTTCGTCCGCCAGGCGCACCACGCGCCGCTCTTCGCGCAGGAGCGCGCGAAACAGGTCGGCCAGGTCTTCGAGCGCCCGTTCTGCCCGCCTTGGCTCGGACCTGACCAGACTCAGCACCGCTGTGAGGCTGTTGAACAGGAAATGCGGGCGAATCCGCGCCTGCAATGCCATCAGGCGTGCCTCCGAGAGGGCGGGTGAAAACGCGCGCGAGCGAAGGTAAAAATAATGGAGCACGATCGCAGTGGAAACGGCGACCACCACGGCGTCGCGCAACAGTCCGGAGAACTGCACGTCGCCATCCAGGCGGTCCGTGAAAAATGAAAAACCAATCGTGATGGCCATTTCAATCGCCAGCACTGCCACGACGCCAGGCCAATAGCCGGCCGGTTCCACAAGGCGCCGCACCGGGCACAGCACCACCAGGCTGGCGATCAGCACCGGTTCGACCAGCGCCGCGCCGGTCACGACACGATCCAGCCAGGCCGTCAGGGTAAACGGCTGCGCACTGGCCAGCCCGGCCAGCACCAGGCAAAGATTGCCGATCATCAAAATGCGCAGTGCCACACCCAAATTGCAAAAATCCGGAAGGGATGGCTTGTCGCGTCGCGGTATACTTTGCATTTCCCCAATAAAAACAAGTGCTTCGCCAACTCCCTAGTATGTCAGAAACTGATCCTCCCGCCAAAATCTGGTCCGGCCGCTTCACCGAAGCGGTGGACGACCTTGTCAAGCGCTACACCGCCTCGGTGTTTTTTGACCAGCGGCTCGCCATGGTCGATATTGAGGGGTCGCTGGCGCATGCGCGCATGCTGGGGCGACAAGGCATCATCCAGGCGGACGACGTCGCAGCCATCGAAAGCGGCCTGGAGCAGGTGCGCGCTGAAATATCCAGCGGCGCTTTCAAGTGGTCGCTTGACGACGAGGACGTGCACCTCAACATCGAAAAACGCCTCACAGCCCTCGTTGGAGATGCAGGCAAGCGCCTCCACACCGGGCGCTCGCGAAACGACCAGGTCGCCACGGACATCAGGTTGTTCGTCCGCGCCGAGATCGACCGGATTGTGGGGTTGCTGCGGGCGTTGCAAGCCAGCCTGGTCGATGTCGCCGAAGCGCATGCGGCCACGCTGATGCCGGGCTTCACCCATCTGCAGGTCGCGCAGCCGGTCACGTTTGGCCATCACCTGCTGGCGTATTTCGAAATGTTCGACCGGGATGTCGAGCGCTTGCGTGACTGCCGCCGGCGCATGAATCGTTTGCCCCTGGGCAGCGCCGCACTGGCCGGCACCAGCTACCCGATTGACCGGCCTTCGGTGGCCGCCGCTTTGGGATTTGACGGCGTCTGTGCCAACTCCCTTGACGCGGTATCGGATCGCGATTTCGCGATCGAATTCACCTCCGGCTGCGCGCTGATCATGACGCACGTCTCGCGCCTGTCCGAGGAACTGATCCTGTGGATGAGCCCGCGTTTCGGCTTCATTGCGGTTGCCGACCGCTTCTGTACCGGGTCGTCGATCATGCCGCAGAAGAAAAATCCTGACGTGCCCGAACTGGCACGCGGCAAAACCGGGCGGGTCAACGGCCACCTGGTTGCCCTCCTCACGCTGATGAAGGGCCAGCCCCTGGCCTACAACAAGGACAACCAGGAAGACAAGGAGCCCTTGTTCGACACCATCGATACGGTCAGCGATACGCTGACCATTTTCGCGTCGATGGTGCGTTCGATCACGGTCAACGCCGAACGCATGCGCGGCGCGGCGCTCGAAGGATTTTCGACCGCGACCGACCTGGCCGACTGGCTGGTCAAGAAGGGGTTGCCGTTTCGCGACGCCCACGAAGTGGTGGCGCGCGCCGTGCGCCATGCAGAAACCGAGCATTGCGACCTTGCACAACTGCCGCTCGATGCCTTGCGTACGTTTAGCCCGCTGATTGACGCATCGGTTTTCAAGGTACTCTCGCTCGAGGGTTCGGCTGCCAGCCGCGACCACGTAGGCGGCACCGCCCCTGCGCAGGTTGCGCAGGCCATCGCGGCGGCGCGTCAGCGCATGGCCGCTTAAGGGGGGACCAAATGGAAAAAATCGGCAAATACCACGTGATTCGCAAGCTGGGCGAAGGCGCCACCAGCGCCGTATACCTGTGCGAAGACCCGTTCAACAAGCGCCAGGTGGCGGTCAAGCGGGTACACCCGGATGCGCTCAAGGATCCGGAGCGCGGTCATCTGTTCAAGAAACTCTTCATCGCCGAGGCGGCACTCGCGGGCAAGCTGATTCACCCCCACATCGTCTCGATTTTCGACGCCGTCACCGACGAAGAAGAAAAATACATCGTGATGGAGTTTGTCGAAGGCTCCACGCTTGAAAAGTTTTGCGACGCTGCCGCCCTGCTGCCGGTGCAAACGGTGGTCGAAATTATTTTCAAGATCACGCGCGCCCTCGATTTTGCGCACAAGGTCGGCGTCACCCACCGCGACATCAAGCCGGCCAACATCATGCTGGTCGGTGACAGCGATTTCGACATCAAGGTCACCGACTTCGGTGCCGCGATCACCACTTCGTCCAATACCACGCAGGTAGCCGGCATCGGTTCACCGGCCTACATGTCGCCGCAGCAGGTCAAGGAACATCCGCTCGACCATCGCACCGACATCTATTCGCTCGGCGTCGTGATGTACCAGTTGCTGACCGGCCAACTGCCGTTCCAGGCCAGCAACAATTTTTCGATGATTTACCAGATCGTCAATACCGAGCCGCTGCCGCCGTCTTCATTGCGCAACGAAATTCCGCGCAGCGTGGACGGCATCGTCAAGAAAGCGATGGCCAAGGACCTCGAGGATCGCTACCTCGAATGGGATGACTTTGCACTCGATTTGGCAGAAGCGTTTCGCACCGAAGGGGCAAGCGAGGAAAAGTCGTTCGCAGACAGCGAAAAGTTCAACACCTTGCGTGCCATGCCGTTTTTCAAGGACTTCACAGATGTCGAAATCTGGGAGGTGGCACGTTTTTCCGAGTGGCAGGCACTGGGCCCCGGCAAGACGATCCTGCGCGAGGGCGAAGAAGGCGACTATTTCTGCCTGCTCGCCGCCGGACAGGTCAAGGTGACCAAACGCAATAAATTGCTCAACATCCTCGATAGCGGCGAATGCTTTGGCGAGATGGCGTATCTGTCGCAGGAGAAGCGCCGCGGCGCCGACATCAGCACCATGTCGGACGCAAAGCTGATCACGATCCACAACGTGGCGCTTGAAAAAGCCTCTGACGCCACCCGCAGCCATTTTGACCGCGCATTCCTGACGATTCTGGTGGAACGCCTGACGATGGCGAACGTGCGCCTCAGTTCGGTCTGATCATTTCCATCAGCGCGTCATTCTGAAACCGTTGGTGGCCAAGGGTTTCAGAACAGGTCCAGCTGTGGTCCGCTCCCAGAGCCATTCTGCAGGCCATGACCTGCGATACTTTGCGGCGGTTTGAAGTGCAGGCTGTCCAGCGCGTAATGGCGACCGTTCAATCCGAGGCGTGCGCACGCCTTCTTGAAACGTTGCGCGATCATGTCGGCAAAGATGCCATCGCCGCGCATGCGGCTGCCGAAGCTCGCATCATTCTCGCGCCCGCCGTGCGACTGCCGCACAATGCTCATCACGTGCGCGGCGCGATCCGGAAAATGCACGTTCAACCAATCCTTGAACAGGTCTTTGAGCTCGTGGGGAAGCCGCAGCAGCACATAACCCGCCTCGCGCGCCCCCGCCGCATGCGCCGCTTCGAGCGCAGCCTCCAGGGTCGCATCGTTGAGCATGGGAATCATGGGCGCAGCCAGGATGCCGGTCGGAATGCCCGCTGCCGACAAGCGTCGGATGGTTTCGATGCGGCGATACGGAGCGGCTGCGCGTGGCTCCAGCGTTCTTGCCAGTCCGGCGTCGAGGGACGCGCATGAAATGAATACCTTGGCCAGATTGACTTGCGCCATGCGCGACAGAATGTCGATGTCGCGCTCGATCAACGAGGATTTGGTGATGATGCCCACCGGCTGGCCAAACTCCTCGCATACCTCGAGGATGGCGCGCGTAATCGCCCACTCGCTCTCTACCGGCTGATACGGGTCGGTGTTGGCCCCGATGCTGATCGGGCTAACCTTGTATGCCGGACGCGACAATTCCTTTCGCAACAACTCGGCTGCGTTGGCTTTGGCAAACAACCGGGTTTCAAAATCCAGCCCCGGCGACAAGCCCCAGTAGGCATAGCTCGGCCGTGCATAGCAATAGATGCAGCCGTGCTCACAACCATAATAGGGATTTACGGACTGGGTAAACGGGATGTCGGGCGACGCATTGCGTGAAATGATGCTCTTCGCCGTTTGTGCCGTGACCACGGTTCTCGGCTGCGCCCGCTCGGTCTCCTGCCGTTCCTGGCCATCCCAGCCATCGTCCACCAGTTCGCGGCGCAACGCGTCGAAACGCACTTGCGGCGCAATCGACGTGCCGCGGCCTTTCCAGACAACCCTGTTTTGTGCAATCTCGCTCATGGCGGATCACATCATAATGGAAAACTGGCTTTTCGTACAGTCTTCACTCGACAACCGATGAGACGAAGGTTTCAGGCGCGCGCGGCCCGCCACTGCATGATGCCGGCCAGGGCGAGGAACAGCAGGCTCGGTGTCACCGCTGACAGGAACGCATGCCAGGTATTGATCGCCCCGAGGTGGGCAAACAGGCTGTTGAGCAGGTGAAACACCAGTCCGAGCATGATGCCTGCAAAAATCTTGAATGAGACCCCGCCGGAACGCGTCTGCATGTAGGCGAAAGGCAGCGCCAGCGCCATCATCACCAGCACCGCCAGCGGATAGACAATTTTCTTCCACAATGCGATGTCGTAGCGGCTGGTGCTCTGGCGGTTGTCGGCAAGGTGCCGAACGTACTGGTACAGGGTCGCCACCGACATCTTGTCGGGCTGCACCAGCAGCACGCCAAGGATGTCCGGGTTCAGTGCCGAGGACCACATCACTTCCTGCGCTTTTTCGATGCGGCTGCCGGTCTCCGCGAACACGGTGCGCACCACGCCCGTGAGCTTCCACCGGTTCGGCGGCTGGTACTCCCCCTGCTCCGCGAAACTGACCGAGCGCAGTCGGTACTGATCGTCAAATTCATAGAGCTTGACCCCCACCAGGCGCGCGTCGGGCTTGACCTCTCTGACGTTGAGAAAGGTGCTGGCATCACGCACCCACAAGCCGGAGCGGAATTCCTGCGCGATCACCGAACTGATGGCCTTGAGGCGCAGCGACTGCGCGGCGCGTTCCGCCGGGGGCGCGATGAGCTCGCCAAACAGAAACGTGATGCCGGCGAATACCAACCCCGCGCTCATCACCGCCCCAAGGGCCTGAAAGGTGGACATGCCTGACGCGCGCATCACCGTCACTTCAGAGTGCGCCGCGAGCAACGCCAGCGCGTAAACCGCGCCGATCAGGGCGGCGATCGGCATCAGCTCATAAATGCGCCCGGGGATCGACAGCAGCACAAACATCGCCGCGTGCTGGAGCTTGTACTCACCCTTGCCGATGTCGCCGAGTTCGTGGATCAGGTCGAAAAATGCAAACAAGCCCAGAAAAGCGAACAACACCAGCGCCGTCGCCGAATAAATTTCGCGCGCCAGGTAACGCCTTAGAATCTTCATCGCGTGCCGCCCGTACCCAACCGTCTCGCCCGCATCGCTCGCCCCCCTCTCAGCGCCGCAACAGTGAAAACACGGACCGGACCGCCAGGCGGCGCCAGAACAAGGCCAGCAGGAG
The DNA here is from genome assembly GCA_947473125.1 of Burkholderiales bacterium. Classification (GTDB taxonomy): domain Bacteria; phylum Pseudomonadota; class Gammaproteobacteria; order Burkholderiales; family JAEUOS01; genus CANJDH01. The sequence goes on along the minus strand of CANJDH010000017.1, from coordinate 5,971 downwards.
TACAAACATGACGACATGCACCAGCCACCAAGCCGCCCAGAAGCCAACCCGCCCTTGCGCCACCCAGGCCTGGGTGATGCTGATGCAGTTGCTGTAGACCATGTATGTGACGAGCGCAAACAGCAGGTTGACGGAGCGCCCTGCACGCGGGTTCACAAACGACAATGGAATCGCCAGCAACGCCAGCACCAGCGCGGCCAAAGGCACGCCGATGCGCCAGAGAAATTCGCCTTTGTTGGGATTGTTGCGATTACCCAGCAGTTCCAGGGTCGTCAATTGACGCGGGCTGCTTTCCGGTTCGATGCGATCGGCCTTTTGTTCGACGCGAACCGCATAGCGCTCGAAATCCATGATCTTGTAGTCGAGCTTGCCCGGCTCGCCTTCGTAACGCCGCCCGCTCACCATTACAAGGAATTTATCGCCATTGGGTGCAATCTCGGTAAACCCCTGCTTCGACACCATGATGCCCAGTTTGCCGTGCTGGATCGAGTTGACGAATACGTTCTGCACCGATGCCGCGTCGGCCGCATTGCTTTCGACAAAAAAGACCCGGTTGCCGCGTGCCGACTCCTTGAACGCACCGGGTGAAATGCGCGACGCATCGTCGCGCGCCTCCAGGCCAGCCTTGTAGCGCTCGCTGCTGCTTGCCGCCCAAGGCGAGGCCACCAGGCTGAGCGCCGCAGTCATCAACACGAACGGCAGCGCAAACAGCAGCACTGGACGAATCCACGCCATCAGCGACTGGCCGCTGGCGAACCAGACCACCATCTCCGAATCGCGATACTGGCGCGACAGGGTCAGCAGAATAGACACGAACACGGTCAGCGACAGCAACACCGGCAGATAGCCCAATGCGGAAAAGCCGAGAAGCGCCAGAACTGCCTCGGAGGCCAACTTGCCCCCGGCAGCCTGACCAAGCAGGCGAATCGACTGGGTCGTCAACATGATCGTGAACAGCGTCACGAACACCGCCCCGGCAATCTGGTTCAGTTCGCGCATCAGCGACTGGCGGAAAATCATCGGGCGGCTCTGGGCTCTGACGGAAATGAAGGGGAAATGGGGCGGATTTGTAAAATTCCGCCGAATCGCGTCATAATGGCAATTCTTCAAGGCCACGCACTGCGGAGAATCGCGATGGAATTTAGCATAAAGAGCGGCAGCCCCGAAAAGCAGCGCAGCGCCTGCATCGTCATCGGTGTATTCGAACCGCGCAAGCTCACCCTCGCCGGGGAACTCGTCGACAACGCCAGCAAGGGTTACCTTTCCGACATCATTCGCCGCGGCGACATGGAAGGCAAGGCCGGGCGCACCCTCCTGCTGCACAATGTACCCGGATTACTCGGCGACCGCGTCCTGTTGGTTGGCCTGGGGCGGGAGAAGGATTTTCGCGAACGCGAATATCGCTCCGCGATCCATACCGCAGTCACCACCCTGAACGAAACCGGCGCGTTTGACGGTACGCTGTACCTGACCGAAGTACCGGTCAAGAAGCGCGACACCAATTGGCGCGTGCGCCAGGCCGCCACCGTCGCCCAGGACGCCGTGTATCGCTTTGATGCGATGAAGAGCAAGAAGGATGAAGTGCGCCGCCCGCTGCGCAAGCTGACCCTCGCGGTCGAGCGACGCAACGAGTTGGCCGGTGCCGAGCGCGCCATGCAGGAAGGCGCCGCCATTGCGGGCGGCATGGCGCTGGCCAAGGATCTGGGCAACCTGCCAGGCAACGTTTGCACGCCCGCCTACCTGGCGAATCGCGCGCAGGAGCTCGCCAAGGAAGCCGGCTTTTCCTGCAAGGTTCTGGAGCGCAAGGATTGCGAGGATCTCAAAATGGGATCCTTTCTGTCGGTCGCCGACGGATCGCGCCAACCCCCCAAGTTCATCGTGATGGAATACAACGGCGGTGCCAAGGGCGACAAACCGGTGGTGCTGGTCGGCAAGGGAATCACCTTTGACACAGGCGGGATCTCGCTCAAGCCGGGCGAAGGCATGGACGAAATGAAATTCGACATGTGCGGCGCGGCATCAGTGCTAGGCACTTTCAAGGCGATTGCCGAGCTCAAGCTCAAGCTCAATGTGGTCGGCCTGGTGCCCACTACCGAAAATATGCCGGGCGGCGCCGCCACCAAACCCGGCGACATCGTCACCACCATGTCCGGGCAGACGGTCGAGATACTCAATACCGATGCCGAAGGCCGCCTGATCCTGAACGACGCACTCACTTACGCTGAACGTTACGCCCCGGCCTGCGTGGTTGATATTGCCACCCTCACCGGTGCGTGCGTGATTGCGCTGGGGCATGTCGCCACCGGGCTCTACAGCAACACCGACAGCCTGGCGCGCGAGCTGCAACATGCCGGGGACGACGCGCATGACCGCGCCTGGCACATGCCGCTCTGGGATGACTATCAGGAGCAACTGAAGTCCAACTTTGCTGACATGGCCAACATTGGCGGTCGCCCTGCCGGCAGCGTGACCGCAGCCTGTTTCCTGTCTCGGTTTGCCAAGAAGTATGAATGGGCCCACCTCGACATTGCCGGCACGGCCTGGAAATCCGGCGCCGCCAAGGGTTCCACCGGACGCCCGGTGCCGCTGCTCACCCATTTCCTGCTGCATCGCGCATCCGCCGCCTGAGGTGCCCGAGGATGGCGAAGTCGATGTGGTGGAGCGTATGGCGTGTGCCTGCAGGCCGAGCATGACGCGCATCGATTTCTACTTCAACGCGCCGGACAAGCTCGACATTGCCATCAAACTGGCGCGCAAGGCGTACGCGAAAAAGCACCGGCTCACGATTTACACTCGTAATGCCAACCACCTTGCCGCGCTCGACCGCCTGATGTGGGTCTCTCCTCCCACGGGATTCCTGCCGCATTGCAATGCCGGGCACAAACTGGCGCCGCAGACCGCCATCCTGCTGTGCGGCGACGCGGTTGCCGAATCGGCATCCATGCCGCATCACGAAATACTGATGAATCTGGACCACGAGCGCCCGGCGCATTTCAGCCGATTTGAACGCGTTCTCGAGATTGTCAGCCGCGACGATGCCGATGACCGCCGCCAGGCACGGGAACGGCTCAAGTTTTACCGCGACCGCGGCTATGAAATCGGCACCGTCGATCTCGATACGCTCAGGGAAAGGGATCCGGCTTGAACGCCATCACGCCCGAGGACGACGGCATTCCGGTACTCACCGATGTGGTCACGCCTGAAGCCCACCTGGCGCTGCCGGCTGCCGATGACCCTCATCTGGAAAGCACCCAACGCCTCTACACTCTGGCGCAGCCTGAAGAGCCGGTGGCTATGATTGACCCGGATGCCTGGCTCGACGAATTGTCTTTGCGGGTGCAGTCGCGCGTCCTGGCGGGGCTGACGATGCGTATCGATCCGATCGTCGAGCAACGGTTGCGCGAGTCGCTGACCGACCTACTCGAACAGGTGTTGGCGGGCATGACAGCCGAACTCAAGGTCACGGCGCGCAACATCGTGCGTGACGCCGTGGCGCAGGCGGTCGCGGCAGAATTGGCCGCCCTTCACAAGACCGATAGCTGAGCCACCTGAAAACCGTTGGTGGCAGGGCGTCTCCGGGCAGTTACCAGCAGAATGGCGGCGCTTTGCCGCTTTGCCGCTTTGCCGCTTTACCGCTTACGGTTTTACAACTCGGCCAATGTCTTCACGTGCGCCACCACGCTACGCCCCAGCGCGGAGAGGTTGTAACCGCCTTCGAGCATCGATACGATGCGCCCCTTGGCATGGCGCCTGGCCACGGCCATCAATTGCGCGGTGATCCACGCGTAATCGGCCTCGACCAGCTTGAGCCCGCCGAGGATGTCTTCGCGATGGGCGTCAAAGCCGGCTGATATCAGGATCATTTCGGGTTTCCAGGCGTCCAGTGCCGGCAGCCAGGATTCCTCGACGGCCTTGCGCGCGACATCGCCGCCGCTGCCTTCGCGCAACGGTACGTTGATCATGTTCGGCGACGGGTGATCCGTGCCACTGTACGGGTAAAACGGATGCTGGAAAATGCCCGCCATCAGCACTCGCGTCTGCCAGGCGGCGGCACCGAACACGTCCTCAGTGCCATTGCCGTGATGCACGTCGAAGTCGATCACGGCGACACGCTCCAGGCCATGCACCTCCATGGCATGGGCCGCAGCAACGGCGATGTTGTTGAAAATGCAGAACCCCATCGAACGGCCACGCGTCGCGTGGTGCCCGCACGGGCGCACCGCACAAAAGGCATTTTCCACCGCCCCCGCCATCACCTGATCCACCGCATATACACCGGCGCCGGCCGCGCGCAGGGCGGCGTGGAGCGAATGCGGGTTCATTGCGGTATCCGGGTCGAGTTGCGCATAGCCCTGCTGCGGCGCGTGTTCGAATATGGCGTCAACGTACTCCGGCCGGTGGACGCGCTTCAACATGTCGGGATGCGCCATCGGCGCTTCAAACGGTGCCACGTGATCCAGCAGGCCTGAGGCGCGCATCTGGTCGTTGACGGCGTGAAGTCGATCCGGGCACTCCGGGTGCCCCGCGCCCATGTCATGTTTGAGGCAATCGGGGTGGGTAATGTAGGCGGTCGTCATCGTAATGGGTTATGTGGAAGGAATAAAGCACCGACGGTGATTGTTTGACTTGTTGCTATCATCGTTTTTTTCGCGCGCCAGCGCAACCAGCTTGCGAGGCGCTGGTGAGCCGACTGCAAGCGTATTGCAAGCTGACTGCAACCAGCGGTGCACTATTTTCGTATCAAACCGAACACTTCAACTGAAAAAACCATGTCTGCCGTTCTCGCTGTCAAATCGTCTCCGCTGCAAGCGCTGATCGACCAGCTCAATCACATCATTCTGGGCAAGGATCGTCCGGTCAGGATGGCCGTGACATGCATGCTGGCCCGCGGCCACCTGCTGATAGAGGATGTTCCCGGGGTCGGCAAAACAACGTTGGCGCACGCCTTGGCACGCTCGATCGGGCTGCAATTTCAGCGCATCCAGTTCACCAGCGACCTGCTGCCTGCCGACGTTCTCGGAGTATCGATTTACGAGAGAGAAACCGGCACCTTCAAATTTCATCCAGGCCCGATCTTTGCCCAGTTCATTCTCGCCGACGAAGTCAATCGGGCCACGCCCAAGACCCAAAGCGCCCTGCTCGAAGCCATGGAGGAGCAGCAGGTGACGCTTGACGGCAAAGGACACCCCCTGCCGCAGCCTTTCTTCGTGATTGCAACCCAGAATCCCTCGCACCAGGTGGGCACCTTTGCCCTGCCCGAATCCCAGCTTGACCGGTTCCTGATGCGCATGGAACTGGGCTACCCGGATCGCGCCGCCGAACGGGCGTTGTTGTCGGGCGTCGACCGGCGTCAGCTCGCCGCCGAACTCAGGCCCGTCATGAGTGTTGCCGACTTCGAGACAATGCAGGCACGCGCGGCCCGAACCCATGTGAGCGCGGCCCTGATCGACTATATCCAGGCGCTGGTCGAAGCGTCACGCCAGGCGCCACAGTTTGCCTCGGGCTTGAGCCCGCGCGCGGGCCTGGGCCTGCTCGCGGCCTCGCGCGCCTGGGCATTTGTTGCGGGCCGAGACGCCGTCCTGCCGGAAGACGTCCAAGCGGTGTTGCCCAATGTCGCGGGCCACCGCCTCAAGCCGTCGCAGCAAACCGGTCGCGGTGCAACGGCGGAGATGCTGGCGGACTGGGTCAAATCGGTACCCATCCCGTAACCGCTCACGCACCGCTCACCCTGCAACCCATGGCCAGCAGCATCCGGAGCCCGACGCTGTCACGCGTGCTGCGCTTCCCGATGATCTTCAACTGGGTGTTCCAGCCGCGCGGGCCGGAAGCCGGCGATGTCTTTTTGAACCAGCGGCGCGTGTTCATTTTCCCGACACGTTACGGCTTTTTCTTTGCCTTCTCGCTGCTCGCCATGCTCGCCGGTTCGATCAACTATGACCTGTCGCTCGGCTTCGTGCTGACCTTCTTTCTG
>CANJDH010000016.1 GCA_947473125.1 Burkholderiales bacterium | reverse complement strand
TCGGCATCATGTACCTGTGCGTTGCCTGGCTGTGCATTCGTGCAGCAGTCATTCCCGACTTGCGCGGCTTGCTGCGCCAGGCCTACCAACAGACCGCGCGCATCACGGCGATGGTGGCGTTCATCCTGATCGGCTCAACCTGTTTCTCGATCGTATTTCAGGGCGTGGACGGCAACAAATGGGTCGAACACCTGCTCTCGTCGCTTCCCGGCGGCGCCTGGGGCTTCCTGCTGGTGGTCAACCTGTTTGTGTTCTTCCTTGCGTTCTTCCTCGACTTCTTCGAAATCGCCTTCATCATCGTACCGATGCTCGCGCCGGTGGCGCAAAAAATGCTCGCGCCGATCGTTGGCGAGAGCGCCGCGCTGATCTGGTTTGGCGTGATCCTGTGCGTCAACATGCAGACGTCCTTCATGCACCCGCCGTTCGGCTTTGCCCTGTTCTACATGCGCGGCGTGGCGCCCAAGGAAGTCAAGAGCTCCGACATTTACTGGGGCGCGGTACCGTTTGTGCTGTTGCAGATGGTCATGGTGGCGATGGTTGTGGCGATGCCGAAGATGGTGACGGTATTCCTCGACAAGGATCTCAACGTGGACCTTGACAAGGTGAAGATCGAGCTGCCGTCCGACAATGCGCCCGGTTCCGGTGATGCGGCCAAGGACGAGGTCGATGCGCAAAAGTCGCAGGACGATGCCACCAGCGACCTCCAGAAAGCGCTTGGCGGCAAGGATGAGTCCAAGGATGCCCCCAAAGATGCTGCCGGCGAGTCGGTCGAGGACAAGGCTGCAGCTGATATTGAGAAGGCGCTCAAGGGGGACGGCAAGAAGTAGCGCGGTTACCGCCTCCCCCACAAACGCCGGGCCATGCCCGGTGTTCTTTTTTGGGGCAAAAAAAGCCCCGCCGAAGCGGGGCTTTGAGGGTGTGTTGCGGTAACAGGGTCAGGCCTTTTTGGCCGGGCCCTTGGCAGCGCCCCCACTGGACCCGAGGGACCCCATGAAGGTGTCGAACGATCCTTCGGCGACGCGCGCCCACAGCGCCTGATCCCCGCGATACTTGTTCCACGGCTCGTACATTTTCTTGAACTCGGGGAATTTTTCGGACCATTCCGCGTATTGCTCATTGGCCGCCTTGTAGGCTGCCAGCATCACGTCGCGCGGGAACACGCGCAGTTGTGCTCCACCGGCGACCAGCTTGCGCAGGGCGATTGGGTTGAGGTGGTCGTACTTGGCCATCGTCACGACGTTGGCTTCGTGGCACGCCGTGGTGAACGCGTGCTGGTATTCCTTGGGCAGGGTAGCCCAGGCCTTGTCGTTGACGATGAAGTGGCCCATCGAATTGCACTCCCACCAGCCCGGGGCGTAGTAGAACTTGGCGACCTTGTTGAACCCGAGCTTTTCGTCGTCATGCGGCCCGACCCACTCTGCCGCATCGATCGTGCCTTTCTCCAGAGCGGGATAAATGTCGCCGCCGGCAATCTGCTGCGGCGTGGCGCCCATTTTGGCGAGAATCACGCCGCCCGGGCCGCCGATGCGCATTTTCAGGTTCTTGATGTCGGCCAGCGATTTGATTTCCTTGCGATACCAGCCGCCCATCTGGCAACCGGTGTTGTAGCCGGGGAAACCGACGCAGTTGTATTTTTTCAGGAAATCAGCATACAGCTGCTCGCCGCCGCCGAAGTACCACCAGGCATTCTGCTGGCGAGTATTGAGGCCGAACGGCAGGCAGCTGGCAAAGCCGAACGCCGGATCCTTGCCGAAGTAGTAGTACAGCGCCGTCTGACCGACTTCGACAGTGGCATTTTGCACCGCGTCGAGCACCTGCAGTCCGGGCACGATTTCGCCGGCGGCAAAGGTGCGCAGTTGAAACTTGTTGCTGGTCAGTTCGGCGACGCGTTTGGCCACCTGCTCGTTGGCGCCGTACAGGGTGTCCAGGCTTTTTGGAAAGCTGGAGGTCATGCGCCAGTTGAAGGTTGTGGGGGCCTGTGCGAATGCCGGTGCCGTGCCTGCCGCGAGGACGCCGGCGATACCACCGTGTTTTATAAAATCTCGACGTTGCATGTGCGAAGTCTCCTGATGGGGAATGTGAGTTGTCTAGGGGAGTCTTCGCTCCCTTGATGCAAATTAGTATAGCCGAGCCCGGGCAAAAAGTGGCAACCCTTAAACCAGCTTTCTCTTTGTGCTAACTTCACGGTATGGACGCTGGCAAGGACACACTTCCGGAGTTTGGAAAATACCGGGCGGTACGCGAAATCGGCCGCGGGGCGACCTCGGTCGTGTACCTGGCCGAAGAAATGGTCGAAGGCCGCACCAGCGTCGAGGAAGCCACCCCGGAAAACCCGTTTCCGAACCTGAACTGGAGTGACGACGCTCTCAAACCGGCGCGGGTGGCCGTCAAGCTGGTGGACTTTACCGATGACGGCAGCAAGCTGGCGCGCCGGTTCCGCAAGCTGTTTGCGACCGAAGCTGCCGTGTCGAGCCAGTTTGACCACCCCAACATCACCAGGGTGTTTGACTGGAAGGTCGAGGAAAACCGCGCCTACCTGGTGATGGAGTATCTCGACGGCGATACGCTGGACCAGTTCATCACCATGGACAAGCTGCTGCCGATGCACCGCACGGTCGGCATCATTTTCAAGGTGGCGATGGCGCTCGATTATGCGCACCGGCGCGGCATCGTGAACCGCGACATCAAGCCCGCCAACGTGATGCTTCTGAAGGACGACGAAGTCAAGGTGATGGATTTCGGCCTTGCGCTCAACATCAAGAAGAACGTCAACGTCGATTCGACCTTCATCAACGGCCTCGGTTCGCCCTCCTACATGAGCCCGGAGCAGATCAAGGGCTACACGCTGAACCACCAGACCGACCTGTATTCGCTCGGCGTGATGTTCTACCAGTTGTTGACCGGGCGCCTGCCGTTTCGTGCCACCAACACGGCCTCCCTGATCTACAAGATCGTCAATATGGAGGCGGTGCCGGTCACCCAGCTCAATCCGGACATTCCCGAACTGACCAACAAGGTCATCGCCAAGGCGATGGAGAAAGACCTGTACTCGCGCTACCGGCTCGGCTCCGACATGGCCAAGGACCTGTCGGCGGTGCGTTACCAGATCCTCGAGGAAGACCAGGTGGTGCCCAATGAGGTGCGCTGGAAGGCGATTCGTGGCCTGCCGATTCTGGGCCAGCTGGATGACACCGATATTTGGGAGTTGCTGCGCTTGTCGCACTGGCGCGAGCTGGCGCCTGCCACCGTGCTCATGCGCGAGGGGGAAGAGGGCAAATCATTCGGCTTTGTCCTGGAAGGCGAGCTGGAAATCGAAAAAGGCCGGCACGCCATCGACAAGGCCGGGCGGGGCGACCTGCTGGGCGTGATGGAATGGCTCGATAGCGAGGGCTCCACGCGAGACTTGAGTGCGACGGCCCTGACGCGGGTGGTTTTTCTTGAGGTCAACCAGGCCGCATTTGCGTTTGCCACCGAGGAGCTGGCGGGCGAGATACGCCGGCTGGCCACCGACGCCATGCTCAAGAACATGCGCGCGGCGATGCTGCTGGCCAAGCGCGTCAGCCCGCTGGCGATCCATCCGGCACCGGACGACGAAGAGGTGCCCGAAGTCGCCAACGATGCGACCGGAGTAGCCGTGCCGGTGGCCAATTCGCTGGGCTGGGGCGCGTTTGCCGCAGTGGCGGCTGCCGTACCCGAGCCCGAAGGTCCTGCCCCGGCAACGTCGGTGTCGCAGATGCCGGTCACGCCAGCCGCGCCGGCACAGGCACGTCCCACCACGGTGGTGGTGCAGCCCATGCCGGCGGCGGCCGCTGCAACCATCGCGCAGCTGGTAATGGGCCGCGCACCGGTCCCTGCGCCGCAGGCGTTTCACCTCAACTCGAGCGAGACCACCGAATTCACCGACGTGCCGTTGCTTCCTGACGAAGAGCCTGCACTGTCCGCACCTGCCGAGGAAAAGACCCCAGGCGAGCCGCGTGAGGATGCCATGCTGACCACTGAAATGGCGCCCCGTTTCAACGCCACCACGGCGTTTGCGACCAGCGAAATGGCGCCCAATTTCATGTCGACCAGCGCCATGCCTGACGCACAGGATGCCGCTCCGGTTGCCGTGCCGTCCGAACTTGCGCCCGATTTTGACGTGCATCAGGGCTCGGCCACATCGGAAATGGCGCCGGATTTCGCCGGTACGACGGCCTTCGATCCGCCCATGGAGGAGGTGGCTCCCGAGCCGGAGATCCACCTGCCCGCGTTTGACCTTGACCAGGCGGGAATGGCGACCTCGGAGATGGCGCCCAGCTACGCCGGGACCAACCCGTTCGACGCATCCGATTTCGACTTGCCCCAAGCGCCGGCGGCCCCTGCAGTTCGCAGCACCGTCCCGGCGGCGGCGAAAGCGCAGGCTGCGGGCATCACGGATTACGCCGCGACGGTTGCCTTCGATGCCGCCGAGCTGATGGCGCTCCCGGTGGCGGCCGCGCCAACCCCGGTTGCACCTGCGTCAGTAGCCAATTTTGACCCGGACAAAACCATGATCCTGTCCGGGGGGTTTGATCGTTCCAGCGACAAGGACGGAAAATTCACCGAGGAGCTTTACCCCCCCGTTTCCGCAGCAAGTGCGCCGGTGCGCGCCGCGTCAATGGCCTCCGGCATCGTACGTGCCCGGGTGAAGCCCCCTGAAGATTTCGACAAGACCGTCGAAATTTCCGGCGGATTCGAGTCGCAGCCGCTTGAGGATGAAGCGCCGCTGGACGACCTGTTTCCGCCCATCAAATTTTGAATCGCGCTTAATTGTCTTGAGCCAAGTCAATTCCACGGGGCCCGTTTTGACCTGAGTCAATGCTGCATTGACGCGCGGCTTCTACCCTCGCACCGATTTCTGATTCAAGGCGCATGTCCGCCGTAGGCGAGCGGCATGTGATCTTCACGCAACTACCGGCAGACCATACCAATGGGCAGTTCACACCTGATTCCCCTGCAAGCAGTCGAACACCAGATTCGACTCAAAACCCAGCCCAAAGGGCGCCAGGCCGACGAGCAGTCGATCGCCGAAGTGCGCAAATTGCTGGGCGATGCGCCGCGCCGTCGCGACTTGCTGATCGAACACCTGCACAAGCTGCAGGATGGGTTCGGCCACCTCGCCGACCGGCATCTGGTGGCGCTGGCGCGCGAGATGAGGCTGTCGATGACCGAGGTCTACGAGGTAGCGACCTTTTACCACCACTTCGACATCGTCAAGGCCGGCGGCGAGGCGCCGCCGGCGATCACGGTACGGGTTTGCGACTCGCTGTCTTGCGAGATGGCCGGCGCCAAGGATTTGCTCAAACGCCTGCCAACCCTGCTCGGCAAGGATGTACGAGTGATTCCAGCCCCGTGCATCGGCCGTTGCGAGCAGGCCCCGGCTGCAGCAGTCGGCCAACACGCAGTGGCGTGTGCCACCGGCGAAAAGATCGCGCGGTTGGTGCGCGAAAAAGACGTGCGCCACCCCCAGGCGCAGGACAAGACCCTGTTTGACCCGGCGCTGATGGTCGATGCGCGCAAGAGCCCGGGTGTGGTGCTTGACGTCACACCCGGCTACACCGGCTACGCCGCCTACCGCAAGGCAGGCGGGTATGCGCTTGCGGCAGGCTGTCTTGCCGGCGGACACGACGCCGAGGCGTTGATCGCCAAAATGGAGCATTCGGGCTTGCGCGGGCTCGGCGGTGCGGGTTTCCCGACCGGGCGCAAATGGCGCATTGTGCGTGCCGAGGCGGGTCCGAAAGTGATGGCCGTCAACATCGACGAAGGGGAGCCGGGCACCTTCAAGGATCGCACCTACCTCGAGCGCGATCCGCACCGTTTCCTCGAAGGCATGATCGTCGCCGCGTGGACGGTCGGCGTGGGCAGCGTCTACATTTACCTGCGCGACGAATATCACGGCTGTCGCGCCATCCTCGAAAAGGAACTGGCGAAGTTGCAGGCGGACCCGCCGTGTGCCTTGCCGAGCATCGAATTGCGGCGCGGCGCCGGGGCCTACATTTGCGGCGAAGAGTCGGCGATGATCGAGTCGATCGAAGGCAAGCGCGGCGAGCCGCGCCTGCGTCCGCCCTACGTGGCGCAGGTGGGCCTGTTTGGCTACCCGACGCTCGAACACAACTTCGAAACACTTTATTGGGTGCGCGACATCCTGGAGCGCGGCCCCGATTGGTTTGCGTCCTTCGGGCGCAACGGCCGCAAGGGGCTGCGCTCGTTTTCCGTATCCGGCCGGGTCAACCGGCCCGGCGTGCACCTGGCGCCGGCCGGCATCACGGTGCGCCAGCTGATTGACGAATACTGCGGCGGCATGCAAGCCGGCCATGCGTTTTATGCCTACCTGCCCGGCGGTGCATCCGGCGGCATCCTGCCGGCAGCGCTCGGCGACGTGCCCCTTGATTTCGACACGCTGCAACCCTACGGTTGCTTCATCGGCTCGGCTGCAGTGATGATCCTGTCGGATCGCGACAAGGCGCGCGATGCCGCACGCAACATGATGAATTTTTTCAAGCATGAGTCCTGCGGGCAGTGCACGCCCTGCCGGGTCGGCACCGCCAAGGCGGCGCTATTGATGGAGGCGCAGCACTGGGACCACGAGACGCTCGAGGACCTCAGCGTGGTGATGGGTGATGCGTCCATTTGCGGACTCGGGCAGGCCGCACCCAACCCGATTCGCTGCATTGCCAAATACTTCCCGCACGAGGTCTGATCATGAACGCACCGAACAAACTGGAAGTTCCGCAGGAAGTGATTGAATTCACGCTCAACGGCAAGTCCGTCGAGGCGTTTGACGGCGAATCGATTCTCAACGCGGCCACGCGCGCCGGCGTGGCGATCCCGCACCTTTGCTACAAGGAGGGCCTGCGCGCCGACGGTAACTGCCGCGCGTGCGTCGTTGAGGTCAAGGGCGAACGCGTCCTGGCGCCGTCGTGCTGCCGTGCCGCCACATCGGGCATGGACGTGACGAGCAACTCGGAGCGCGCCGAGAAGTCGCAAAAAATGGTGCTCGAGCTGTTGTTGTCGGACATGCCCGACCAGCAGTTCAGGCCCGACTCCGAGCTCGATATGTGGGCCCAAAAGATGCAGGTAAAGGCCCGGAAACCGTTGGTGACCAAGGCTCGCAAGCCTGATGGCTCGCTCGGGTCTCGCGCCAATTCCTCGATGGCCGACCTTTCCCATCCCGCCATCGCCGTCAACCTCGATGCCTGCATCCAGTGCACGCGCTGTGTGCGCGCCTGTCGCGAGAGCCAGGTCAATGATGTGATCGGCTACGCGATGCGCGGTGACCACTCGAAGATCGTGTTTGACCTCGACGACCCGATGGGCGAATCCACCTGCGTCGCCTGCGGCGAATGCGTGCAGGCCTGCCCGACCGGGGCCCTGATGCCGGCGCGCAACGTCGGCATGTCGGTGATCGACAAGAAGGTCGACTCGGTGTGTCCGTATTGCGGCGTCGGCTGCCAGCTCACCTACAACATCAAGGACAACAAGATCCTCCATGTGGAGGGACGTGACGGCCCGGCCAACCACGGCAGGTTGTGCGTGAAGGGGCGCTATGGCTTTGACTATGTGCACCACAAGCAGCGCCTGACCAAACCGCTGATCCGGCGCGAGGGCGCGCCCAAGAGCGGCGACTTTGTGATGGACCCGGGCAAGCTGTCCGACATATTCCGGGAGGCGACCTGGGACGAAGCGCTTGACTACGCCGCCGGCAAGCTCCGGGCTATCCGCGACATCCGTGGCAAGCAGGCACTCGCCGGGTTCGGGTCGGCCAAGGGCACCAATGAAGAGGCCTACCTGTTCCAGAAACTGGTGCGCACCGGCTTCGGCAGCAACAATGTCGACCATTGCACGCGCTTGTGCCATGCGTCGTCGGTCGCCGCGCTGCTCGAAGGTATCGGCTCGGGGGCGGTATCGAACCAGGTGTCCGACGTGATCAATGCCGAAGTGGTGCTGGTGATCGGCGCCAACCCGACCTCGAACCATCCGGTGGCGGCCACCTGGATGAAGAATGCCGTCAGGAACGGCACCAAGCTGATCGTCGCCGACCCGCGCAAGAACGATCTGCATCGGCTGGCGTGGCGCTACCTGCAGTTCAAGGCCGACACCGACGTGGCGCTGCTCAACGCGATCATGCACGTGATCGTCGCCGAAGGCCTGGTCGACAAGAAGTTCATTGCCGAGCGCACCAGCGGTTATGAGGCGATTCGTGACAACGTCAAGGGCTACAGCCCCGAAGCGATGGAACCGGTCTGCGGCATACCGGCCGAGACCATACGCGAAGTGGCGCGCGCGTACGCTACCTCCAAGGGGTCCATGATTCTGTGGGGCATGGGCGTGTCGCAGCATGTGCACGGCACCGACAATGCGCGTTGCCTGATCGCGCTCTCCATGATCACCGGCCAGATCGGCCGGCCCGGTACCGGCCTGCACCCACTGCGCGGCCAGAACAACGTACAGGGTGCGTCCGACGCCGGCTTGATTCCGATGATGTTTCCGGATTACCAGCGTGTCGATAACGCCAAGGCGCACGCCCGTTTCGAGAAACTCTGGGGCAGGCCGCTCGACACAAAGCCCGGCCTGACGGTGGTGGAGATCATGCACAAGGCGCTGGCCCCCGACACCGACCCGCAAAAAATTCGCGGCATGTATGTCGAAGGGGAAAACCCGGCGATGTCGGACCCCGACCTGCAGCATGCGCGCGAGGCAATGGCATCACTCGAATGTCTGGTCGTGCAGGATATTTTCATGACGGAAACGGCGTATCTTGCCGACGTCGTGTTGCCCGCTTCGGCATGGCCGGAGAAAACCGGTACCGTCACCAACACCGACCGCATGGTGCAACTCGGGCGGCGTGCGCTCGATGCGCCGGGGGATGCGAAGCAGGACTTGTGGATCATCCAGCAAATCGCGCATCGCATGGGCTGCGGATGGAACTATCAGGGCGAAGAGAGCGGTGTGGCGCAGGTGTTCGACGAGATGCGCCGTGCCATGCCGTCAATTGCCGGCATCACCTGGGAACGGCTGGTGGCCGAGTCGAGCGTCACCTATCCTTGCGAGCAGGAGGGCGATCCCGGCACTCCGGTGGTGTTCACGAAAAATTTCCCGCGTGAAACCGGCCGCGCCAAGCTGGTGCCGGCCGACATCATCCCGGCCAATGAGCGGCCGGATCGCGAATTCCCGTTTGTCCTCATTACGGGTCGGCAACTGGAGCACTGGCATACCGGCTCCATGACGCGTCGTGCCACGGTGCTGGACCGTATCGAACCGTTCGCCACGGCCGCGCTGCATCCGCTCGATCTGGCGAAAATGCACCTCAAGCCGGGCGACGTGGTCACGGTCGAATCGCGCCGCGGCCGGGTGTCTCTCGCAGCGCGTGCCGACGAATCCACGCCGGTCGGGGCGGTATTCATCCCGTTTGCGTACTACGAGGCGGCGGCCAACATGCTGACCAATCCGGCACTTGACCCGGTCGGCAAGATTCCTGAATTCAAGTACTGTGCGGTGCGCATTGCCAAGGGGGGCACACTCACGCCCTTGTCGAGCTACGGCGGCGGCAAGAGCGCCTTGGCTGCCATTGCCTAACATCGTTCGTGCCCGCGGGTGCCAGCGGGCGCTTGGGGTTGAGGAAGGCGCCAGGCAACGGTCCTGGCGTTCCCCGCACACGACGCGGTTGACGCGCGTCAAGAATCGGGAGATTGGCCTTAGGCTACTTGACTTCCATCAAGGTTGATCATCGGCGCGTGACTCAACATTGCGGGTGTACCATTTGCATTGTCAGCAGGTATGCGTAGCCGCAATGTGATCAACCCCTGAGTCAAAACCCAGTCACGAGAGTTGAGAGGGTATGCCAAAGTCCGATATCGAGATCGCCCAGGCTGCGACCATGCAGCGCATTGCGCACGTGGCCAAGCAGAAGCTCGGCATCAGCGACGACCATCTGGTGCCCTACGGGCATTACAAAGCCAAGCTGTCGCTCGACTATATCGAGACGCTGAAGGATAGACCCAACGGCAAGCTGATCCTGGTCACGGCGATCAACCCGACCCCGGCCGGGGAGGGCAAGACCACCACCACGGTCGGGCTGGGTGATGCGCTCAATTACCTCGGCAAGAAGGCGATCATCGCGCTGCGCGAGCCGTCTCTCGGGCCGGTGTTTGGCGTCAAGGGCGGCGCGGCGGGCGGCGGTTACGCCCAGGTGGTGCCGATGGAAGACATCAACCTGCATTTCACGGGTGATTTCTCCGCGATCGCGCTGGCCAACAACCTGCTTGCCGCCGCCATCGACAACCACATCAGCCACGGCAACGAGCTTGGCATCGACATTCGCCGCATCCAGTGGAAGCGCGTGGTCGACATGAACGACCGCGCCCTGCGCGATATCACCATCGGGCTCGGCGGTACCGCCAACGGCTATCCGCGGCAAGATGGTTTTGACATCGTCGTGGCGTCCGAGGTCATGGCCATTTTCTGCCTGGCAGTGTCGCTCAAAGACCTCAAGAAGCGCCTCGGCAGCATTGTGGTGGCCTACACCAGGGATCAAAAGCCGATCCGCGCCAGTGACCTCAAGGTGCATGGGGCGATGACAGTTCTGCTCAAGGATGCGCTTGCCCCCAACCTGGTGCAGACGCTGGAAAACAACCCGGCTTTCATCCACGGCGGGCCGTTTGCCAACATCGCGCACGGTTGCAACTCGGTAATTGCCACCCAAACGGCACTCAAGCTGGCTGACTACGTTGTGACTGAAGCCGGTTTCGGTGCCGACCTGGGAGCAGAGAAATTCATCGACATCAAATGCCGCAAGACCGGCTTGCGTCCTTCGGCGGTGGTGGTGGTGGCGACGGTGCGTGCGCTCAAGTATCACGGCGGCGCCGACCTCAAGGCCCTCAATGCCGAGAACCTCGACGCGCTTGAAAAGGGCATCGCCAACCTTGAGCGCCACGTGCACAACGTCACCGAGCATTACGGCATGCCTTGCGTGGTGTCGGTCAACCATTTCATCCACGATACCGACAAGGAGCACGCGCTGCTGCGCGACAAGCTCGCCAAACTCGGCGCGCCGGTGATTCTGGCCAAGCATTGGGCCGACGGCGGCAAAGGCGCCGCGGAAGTGGCCAAGAAGGTCATCGAGCTGTGCGAAGGCAAGAACGATTTTCGCTTCGTTTACGAAGACGCCGATCCGTTGTGGGACAAGATGAAGAAGATCGCGACCAAGATTTACGGCGCAGCCGACATTTCGGCCGACACCAAGATACGGGCACAGATCAAGAAATTGCAGGATGAGGGCTATGGCCATTACCCGGTGTGCGTGGCAAAAACGCAGATGTCGTTTTCAACCGACGCCACCTTGCGCGGCGCCCCGTCAGGGCACATCGTCAACGTGCGTGAAGTCCGCCTCGCGGCCGGTGCTGAATTCGTGGTGATGGTGTGCGGTGACATCATGACCATGCCCGGCTTGCCCAAGGTGCCGTCGGCCGAAGTGATTGACCTTGACGACAACGGCAAGGTGGTGGGCCTGTTCTAGAACGTTTTTGGATCAACACTCCGCCATAGTCAATAGGTGGGGGTAAACAACGCAACGTAGTGTCACAGGGCACGATGTTGAAAGGAGACAAGATGAAAGCTATGCAATCGAAGCACCGATTTGGCATCCTCGCAGGAGCCGCCATGTGTATCGGCGCACTGACAAGCCAGCTGGCCCAAGCCGCCTGGGAGCCGACCAAAACAGTCGAATTCATCGTGCCGGCAGGTACCGGCGGCGGTGCCGATCAAATGGCGCGCATCACGCAGGCCATCATCGCCAAGCACAAGCTGATGAAGCAGCCGATGGTGGTGGTCAACAAGGGCGGTGGTGCCGGCGCGGAAGGTTTTCTCGACGCCAAGGGCGCGAAGGGCGATCCGCACAAGATCATCATCACGCTCTCCAACCTGTTCACCACGCCGCTCGCGGTTGGGGTTCCCTTCAACTGGCGTGATTTGACGCCGGTGTCGATGATGGCGCTCGATCAGTTTGTTCTCTGGGTCAATGCCGATACCCCCTATAAGGAACCCAAGGATCTGGTCGCGGCGGTCAAGGCTGCGGGCGGCAAGATGAAGATGGGCGGCACCGGCTCCAAGCAGGAAGACCAGATCATCACGGTGGCGCTGGAGAAGGCGACCGGCGCCAAGTGGAACTACATTTCCTACAAGGGTGGCGGCGAAGTGGCGGTGCAACTGGTCGGCAAGCACGTCGATTCCACTGTCAACAACCCGATCGAGGCCGTGGCGCAATGGCGCTCCGGTTCGCTGCGCCCGCTGTGTGTGTTCGATGCCAAGCGCATGCCCTACAAGACCAAAATTACCAAGGACATGGCTTGGGGTGACATTCCCACTTGCAAGGAAAAGGGCATGGATATCGATTACGTGATGCTGCGCGGCATTTTCATGCCGGGCGGCGTCACGGCCGACCAGGTCCAGTACTACGTCGACCTGATGAAGAAGGTCCGCGAAACGCCGGACTGGAAGGAATTCATCGAGAAAGGCGCCTTCAACACCACGGCGCTGGTTGGCAAGGAGTATGCCGACTGGGTGGCCAAGGAAGAGGCGCGTCACCTGTTTCTGATGCGTGACGCCGGCTTCATCGCCAAGTAAGCAGCAAGAAGCAACTGCGCGGGTGGCGTGCCACCCGCCCGCCCCTCCTTTTTGAACCGAAGGCGCCGTAAAACATGTCCGACATGGATCCGCAGCACGAATCCCCCAGTGCGGTTTCGAACCGTTCGATGGAAATCATCGTTGCCGCCGTCACCTTTGCGCTCGGCGCACTGGTGATTTCCGACAGCCTGCGGCTCGGCATTGGCTGGGGTGACGAAGGGCCGAAAGCGGGATACTTCCCGTTTTATATCGGGCTGATCATCTGCATCGGCTCGGTGGTCAACGCGGTGCTCGCTTCGCTCAACCGCAAGGCCGGAAGCTTCGTGTCGACAGCGCAGTTGAAGGACGTGATGCGGGCGCTGGTGCCGATGGTGCTGTTCGTCGGGTTGATCGGTTTCCTGGGCCTGTATGTGGCGGGTGCGGTTTATATCGCTTTCTTCATGCGCTGGATCGGCAAGTATTCCTGGCCCAAGGTCGCGGGCGTTTCCCTGGGGACCACCATCGCCTTCTTCGTCGTCTTCGACCTGTGGTTCAAGGTGCCGCTGGTCAAGGGCCCGCTTGAAGCACTGCTTGGGCTGAACTGAACATGGAAGAGCTTCAGTCCCTGATGGGCGGCTTCGCGATCGCCCTGACCTGGTTCAATATCGCGCTCATGTTTGCCGGCATCATTCTCGGGGTGCTGGTCGGTGTCCTCCCGGGGCTGGGTGGCGCCAATGCGATTGCCATCCTGGTGCCCTTGACATTCGGCATGGCGCAACAGCCTGGCGGTCAGGTGTCGGCGATCATCCTGCTCTCGTGCATCTACTGGGGCGCGCTGTTCGGCGGCGCGATTGCGTCGATCCTGTTCAACATCCCGGGCGAGCCGTGGTCGGTGGCGACCACCTTCGACGGCTACCCGATGTCGCAGCAGGGCAAGACCGGCCAGGCGCTGACGGCGGCGTTCACGTCTTCATTCATCGGCGCCGCGGTTGGTGTGTTGTTGATCACCTTTGTCTCACCGGTGATTGCCAAGTTCGCGCTCAAGTTCGGTCCGGCCGAGTATTTCGCGGTGTATTTCCTCACCTTCGCTGCGTTCATCGGCATGTCCAAGGGCAATCCGTTCAAGACCATTGTGGCGATGATGCTGGGGTTTGCCTTGGCGGCGGTCGGCACCGATACCGTCACCGGCACGATGCGCCTAACCTTCGGCATCACCGAGATGCTCAAGGGCTTTGATTTCCTGATCGCGGTGATCGGCCTGTTCGGCATCGGCGAAATTCTCAAGACCATGGAGGAGGGCCTGGCGATCAAGGGCGCCGAAGGCAAGCTCAACATGCGTGTCGTCTGGGAGACCTGGAAAGAGTTGCCGAAGTACTGGGTCACCACGATTCGCAGCTCGGTGGTCGGTTGCATGATGGGCATTGTGCCCGGTGGTGCGACCCCGGCGTCGTTCATGAGCTATGGGCTGGCGCAGCGGTTTTCCAAGAATGGCAAGAACTTCCGCAACGGCGAAATCGAAGGCGTGGTTGCCCCCGAGACTGCGGCACATGCCGCCGGCACCAGCGC
Source organism: Burkholderiales bacterium (assembly GCA_947473125.1). GTDB lineage: Bacteria > Pseudomonadota > Gammaproteobacteria > Burkholderiales > JAEUOS01 > CANJDH01. The sequence continues at coordinate 49,888 of CANJDH010000016.1, read as the reverse complement.
CCTGATCCCGATGCTGACCCTGGGCGTGCCGGGTTCGCCCACCGCCGCCGTGCTGCTCGGGGCGCTGTTGATCTGGGGTCTGCAACCCGGCCCCCTGCTATTTGTCGAGCAGAAGGATTTTGTCTGGGGCTTGATTGCCTCGATGTATCTGGGCAACCTCGTGGGCTTGATCGTGGTGCTCACCACGGTGCCATGGTTCGCCATGATCCTGCGCGTGCCCTTTTCCATCATGGGCCCGGTGATCATCGTCATTTGCGCAATCGGTGCCTACACCGTCCACAGTTCCATGCTTGATGTCTGGATGATGCTGATCTTCGGCGTGGTCGGATACGTTTTCAGCAAACTGAACTACCCGCTCGCGCCGCTGGTGCTGGCGCTGGTCTTGGGTGATCGCGCTGAGGAAAATTTCCGCAACGCCATCAAGGGCTCGCAAGGCGACATGGGCATCTTCTTCGACAATGGTCTGGTCGGCACCATCACCGCTCTGGCGCTGATCCTGCTGTTCCTGCCGGTCACCACGGCAGTGTGGGCCAAGGTCAAACCCAAGTAGGGGCCACGTCACGGTCGCCGCTAGACTGGGCCCCTGCAAGCGCGCTTGTCAGGGTCCCGTCGGCAGGTCTTGCAGAGCGCCGCAAACGCGCCCGCGAACTCAGTCGCGTGGCTTGACCCGGCTCAGGGTTTCCGGCGTGATGTTGAGGTAAGCGGCGAGTTCCTTTTTCGGAATCCGCTCCATCAGGTCCGCGTGTTTGCGCGCGAAGCGCGCCAGCCGTCCAGGCGCATCGAGCAGGTGCAGGGTAATGGTGTGCGCCATGACCTCCGACATCAGGCTCATGACTTCGTATTCGAATACGTTCTTGGCCTCATGGTGCTGCTCGAGGAACTCGACCCAGGTTTCCATCGGGATCTTGGCGACACGTGCATTGGTGAGGGCGACGATGCTGTACGGCGTCGGCGTATTGAGGCGCCACGCGGCATAACTGGTGTCCATGTCGGATTCGGCCGCGAGCCGCAGGATCATCTCCTTGCCTTCCGAATTGCCGACCACCCGCTTGAGGATGCCCTCAAGGATGAAAAACTGCTCCATCGCCTCCGAACCCTGGGTGACGAGCATCGCCCCTTTGGCGTAGTCCACAATTTCAATCTTGGGCTCGAGTTCGTCCCAGTATTTCGCTTCCAGCTTCTTGAGCACGATGTTCTGCCGCAGCTGGATGCGGATCGTATTGCGTTGCGGGTGTGCGGCGATGCTGGTCATGGGTGCTGCCAAGGCGGAAACCAGCGGGATTATACGGGAGCCCCTCCTCGCGCATGATCGACTGACCTGCCTCGGGGGGGGCGAGCCCCGGAGCGGGCGCGCCAGGAAGCCTCGCGAGCGCCAAGGAGTGGCGAGGCATACGGGGGCGCCGCGTCCGCAGGGCGCCAGAGGAGCATGCGCCGCAGTAAAATTCGCTGGTACCGCCGCGCTCGGCGTCATTCTCCATCACTTTCAGGCACATTCCATGGAAGCACTCAAAGGCGTTCGTATTCTCGACATGACCCACGTCCAGGCGGGTCCAACCTGTTCGCAGCTGCTCGCCTGGATGGGTGCCGACGTCATCAAGTTCGAACCCCCGACCGGCGACGCCACGCGCGGCCAGCTGCGCGACGTTCCGGGAGCCGACAGCCTGTACTTCACCATGCTCAACTGCAACAAGCGTTCGATTACGGTGAACATGAAATCGGCCGAGGGCAAAACCGTGTTTGTCGACCTCCTCAAGGAGTGCGACATCGTGATGGAAAACTTTGGTCCCGGCGTGCTTGACCGCCTCGGTTTCACATGGGAGAAGATTCACCAAATCAATCCAAAGATCGTGATGGGGTCGATCAAGGGTTTCGGCTCCTCCGGGCCCTATGCCGAGTTCAAGGCCTACGAAAACGTGGCGCAGGCCATGGGCGGCTCGATGAGCACCACCGGCGTCCCGGATGGCGCGCCGTTCGTGACGGGTGCGCAGATCGGCGATTCCGGCACCGGCCTGCATCTCGCCATCGGCCTGCTGGCGGCCCTGCATCAGGCGAACCGCACCGGCGAGGGCCAGTACGTCGAAGTGGCGATGATGGACGGCGTCATGAACCTGTGTCGCGTCAAGTTTCGCGACCATCAGCGCCTGACCCATGGCGCACTACCCGAATACTCGGTGCCAACCTACAAAGGCATGCACGAGGTACCGCGCGCCGGCAACGACTCGGGCGGCGGCCAGTTGGGGAATGCAATCCACTGCAAGCCGCACGGGGCCAACGACTGGATCTATGTGGTGGTGCAGGAGGCGGTGTGGGCGGCCCTGGCCAGGCGCATCGGGCCCGACGTGGAATTTCCAGACCTTGATACCGCCCCGCAGTTCGCCACCATCAGCGAACGCCGCAAGAACCAGCAGCTGATGTGGACCTTGATCAACAAATTCGCCTCCGGCTACACCAAGCGCGAGTTCATGGCGATCCTCAATCCGCTCGACGTGCCCTGTGGGCCGATCATGTCCACCCAGGACCTGGCAACCGACGAGCACGTGCGCGGCCGCGACATGTATGTCGAGCTCGACCACCCGCAACGCGGCAAGTGGTGGAACGTGGGCATGCCGATCAAGCTGTCGGCCTCTCCGGCGAAAATCGAACGCTCACCCCTGCTCGGAGAGCACACCGACGAGGTCTTGAAGGACGTGTTGGGTTACGATGCGGCCAAAGTGGCGGCACTCAAGACGGCGGGGGCGTTCACCTCGCCACCCAAGAAAACGGCGTAGCGCTCCTGTAACCACAAGACAGCGGAGGCATCGTGAAAGTAGCCATCATCGGCCAACAGGATTTCGGCAAGGCAGTCCTCGAAAGACTACTTGCGCGCGGTGACGAGGTTGCCGCGGTATTTTGCGCCCCTGAAAAAGAGGGAGCCCGCCCCGATGCACTGCGCGTCACCGCACAGGAAAAAGGGCTGCCGCTGCACCAGTTCAAGTCACTCAAGGCCCCTGAGGCGGTCGCTGCGATGAAAGCCGCCGACGCCGATATCGGCATCATGGCCTACGTGCTGCAGTTCGCACCGCAGGAATTCGTCAACATCCCGAAAAATGGCACGATCCAGTACCACCCGTCGCTATTGCCCAAGTATCGCGGCCCGTCGTCTATTTCCTGGCCGATCATCTGCGGCGAAACCGAAACCGGCCTGACTATTTTTCGCCCAAGCGACGGGCTCGACGAAGGGGCCGTCATTCTTCAGAAGAAAGCGCCGATCGGGCCGGACGATACACTCGGCAGCATCTATTTCGACCGCCTGTTCCCGATGGGCGTGGACGCCATGCTTGAAGCCGCCGACCTGGTGATGGCCGGCAAGCACACCGAAACCGCGCAGGACGAATCGCAAGCCACCTATGAGGGCTGGTGCCGCGATGCCGAGTCGAAGATCAACTGGGCCAGCCACTCGACCATGGTCTACAACCTGATCCGCGGCTGTGCCCCGGCGCCGGGTGCCTGGACCACGTTCAACGGCGTGAAGTTGTGGATCTACGAAGCGAAGCTGGAGAAAGTGGCCACCTTCGGCGCCGTCAAGGGCAAGATCGGCGAAGTTGTCGCGTGTGCCGACGGCAAGATCGTGATCAGCTCGCAGAGCGGCCGCATCCATGTGTCCAAGGCGAAGCTGGGCGACGGCAAGAAGGCCAACGGCGATGTCCTGGGAATTCCGGTCGGGACGATTCTCGGTACCTGAAAAGCACACGAAAGCGAAACAAAAAAAGGGCCGCAATGCGGCCCTTTTGCATCGGGAATCGGCCTGTAAACCGCTTCCACCAAGGGTTTCAGGCCATCATTCGTCAGCGACTTTCAATACCAGCTTGCCGAAATTCCTGCCCTCGAACAGCATATTGAGGGTTTCAGGAAAGGTGTTGAGGCCGTCAACGATGTCTTCGCGTGATTTGAACTTGCCCTCACGTATCCATTGCGCAATCTGCTTCACGCCTTCCGGGTAGCGATCCGCCCAGTCAAACACCACGATGCCCTCCATGCGCGCGCGATTGACCAGCAGCGACAAATAATTCGACGGGCCCTTCACCGGCGTGGTGTTGTTGTACTGCGAGATCGCGCCGCAAATCACGATGCGCGCCTTGCGGTTGATGCGTGTGAGCACCGTGTCGAGGATCTCGCCGCCGACATTGTCGAAGTACACGTCGACGCCGTTCGGGCAGTGCTGTTTGAGCCCGTCCTTGACGCTGCCCGATTTGTAGTCGATGCACGCGTCGAAGCCGAGTTCCTTGACGACGAACTCGCACTTGTCCGGCCCGCCGGCGATGCCGACTACGCGGCAGCCCTTGATCTTTGCCACCTGCCCCACGGTCTGGCCGACCGCGCCTGCGGCGCCCGAGACCACCACGGTTTCGCCGGCCTTTGGCTGCCCGGTTTCGAGCAGGCCGAAGTAGGCCGTCATGCCCGGCATGCCGAGCGCGTTGAGCCATTGGGACAGCGAGCCCATGCGCAAATCGATCTTGTGCAGGCCCGCGCGCTTGGCCTGGCCCTCGTCGAGCAGGCAGTACTCCTGTACGTCGAACCCGCCGCCGACGTAATCGCCCGGCTTGAACGTCGCATGGCTCGAAGCGACCACCTTGCCGACGCCGCCGGCACGCATCACCTCGCCGATGCCGACCGGCGGGATGTAGCTCTTGCCTTCGTTCATCCAGCCGCGCATCGCCGGGTCGAGCGAGAGTTGCAGTACCTTTACGAGCACACCGCCGGGGCCGGGATCGCCAACCGGCTCTTCGGTGAAGTTCCAGTCAGAGCGTTTCGGGTTGCCGACCGGGCGGGCGGCGAGGCGTACCTGATGGTTGATGAGGGCCATGATGGTGTTCCGTCGTGATGGGAAGAGGCGCCAGTCTACTGTCGATCCTGCAGCATCACCTGCGCGGCGTTGTGACCCGGTGCGCCGGTCACGCCACCGCCCGGATGCGCGCCGGCGCCACACAGGTACAGGCCCTTGATCGGCGTGTGGTAGTCGGCGTAGCCCAGCGTCGGTCGGCTGGCGAACAATTGCTCCGGCGACAGCCTGCCGTGGAAAATGTCGCCGTCGGTCAGGCCGAAGGTGCGTTCAAGGTCGAGCGGCGTCAACACCTGGCGTGCGATCACGCTGCGCCTGAAGTTGGGCGCGAAGCGGGTGACGGTGTCGATGACGAGATCGGCCGCGCGGTCGCGTGCATCGTCCCAGTTTTCGCCCTCGGGCAACTGCGGCGCGAAGCTTTGGCAGAACAGGCTGGCTACGTGCTGGCCTGGTGGCGCTAGCGAGTCGTCGAGCGTGCTCGGAATCAATACCTCGACTACGGGCTGTGTGGACATGCCGGTGGTACGCGCGTCCTCGTAGGCGCGGTGCATGTAATCCAGTGACGGCGCAAGGATGATGCCGGCGCCGTGGTGCGGCTGTTGCTGCGTGCCGAGGCCGCAAAAGTCAGGCAACTCGGAGAGCGCGACGTTCATGCGCAGCACCCCCGAGCCGGTCTTGAAGCGCTGCATGCGCGTGCGAAATGCGTCAGGCAGATCGCTTGCTTCGACGAGTTGATTGAACAGCAGTTTGGGACCGATGTTGGCGGCGACCGTGCGCGCGTGGATTTCCTCCCCGCCGTCAAGCGCAACACCGGTGGCGCGGCCAGCGCGCGTGATGACGCGTGCGACCTTGGCATTGAGGCGAATCGTCACGCCGAGGCGTGCGCATTCCTTCGCCATCGCCTGCGTGATCGCGCCCATGCCGCCGATGGCGTGGCCCCACGCGCCTTTCTTGCCGTTGACCTCGCCAAAGCAGTGATGCAATTGCACGTAGGCGGAGCCGGGCGCGTAGGGTGAGGCGTAGGCGCCGACGATCGAGTCGAATCCGAGAGCGGCTTTGAGCACATCGGTCTCGAACCAGTCGTCGAGCATCTCGCCGGCACTGCGGCCGAACAGTTCGATCAGGTCGCGCTGCGCCTCAAGCGGCAATTTGCGCAGGGCGAGGCTGGCCTTGAGCGTGTCGATGATGCCGCCGAGGCCGCGGTTCGGGTCGGGCGGCGCCTGCAGAATCCACTTGCGCAGTTCGTCAGCCAGCACGTCGAGCATGGCGTAATAGCGCGGCAGGGCTTGGGCGTCCCTTTGGGAAAAACGTGCGACTTCGCGCACCGTGTCTTCAAGGTTCGGGCCGACGCGGAGGGCATAGCCATTTTCGAGTAGCACGAAATTGGACATTGGTCGGTGCACGATGCGCAGGCCATGCCCGGCCAGGTGCAGGTCGGCAATCACCTGCGGGTTGAGCAGGCTGACTGTGTAACTGGCGACCGAATTGCGAAACCCGGGGTGAAACTCTTCGGTCACGGCCGCGCCGCCGACCAGGTGGCGTGCCTCGAGCACCAGCACTTTCCAGCCCTTGCGGGCGAGGTAGCAGGCGCAGGTGAGGCCGTTGTGGCCGCCGCCGATGATCAGGGCATCGAATGTCATGGGGATGTTGCCGGTGGCCGGTGGAAGGGCGCTTTCGCGCCTCAAGGTGAGGCGTAAAATGACGCCACTATAGCTTTTCGGAATCGGGTCATGGACAGTGTCGATCTCAATGTATTGAAATCCGTCCTTGCGTGGCGCAAAGCCGGGCAGACGGTCAATCTCGTCACGGTGGTCGAAACCTGGGGTAGCGCGCCGCGCCCGCCCGGTGCCTTGCTGGCGATCCGCAGCGACGGCCAGATCGTGGGCTCGGTCTCCGGCGGGTGTGTCGAAGACGACCTGATCGAGCGCTGCCGCAACGCGCCGCTGCTCGACAAGCCGCAGATGGTGTCCTACGGCGTCACCACCGAAGAAGCCGCGCGTTTCGGCCTGCCCTGCGGCGGCGCCCTGAAACTGGTGCAGGAGCCGATCACCGACACGCAATGGGTTGAAGACATCCTGGCGCGCGCCGAACGGCATGAACTTGCGCTTCGTACCATCAACATCCAGACCGGTGCGGTCACCATATCCGGCGCGTCGCGCGCAGACAAGACTGCGTTCGACGGCGTGACCCTCAAGGTGATCTACGGTCCGCTGTGGCGCATGCTGATCATCGGCGCCGGGCAGCTGTCGCGCTATCTTGCCGAAATGGCGCAGGCACTTGACTACCTGGTGATCGTCTGCGACCCGCGCGAGGAATACCGCGCCGACTGGAACGTGCCCAATGTCGAACTTGTCACCGGCATGCCCGATGATGTCGTGCTCGAGCTCAACCTGGATGCCCATAGCGCCGTGGTCGCCGTCACGCACGACCCCAAGCTTGATGACATGGCGCTGATGGAAGCCTTGAAATCGCCGGCATTCTACGTCGGTGCGCTGGGCAGCCGCGTCAACACCGCGAAACGTAAAGAGCGATTGAAGGAATTCGACTTGTCCGATGCCGAGATCGATCGCCTGCACGGCCCGATCGGCCTGCGCATCGGTAGCCGCACCCCGCCCGAGATCGCGATCTCGATACTTGCCGAAGTCACCGCAGTCAAGAACAAGTTTCCGCTCGCCAAGGTATCCGACAAGGCCACCGGCAACTTCGAGTCTTGCGCCACCTGATAAATGGGGTCTGACCCCGTTTATTGCGGCATCCTCCTTGCGGCCGGCTCGTCGAGCCGCTTTGGCGGGTTCAAGCTGATGCATCCGATCGACGGGGTGCCGATGGTTCTCAAAAGCGCCCTGGCGATGAAATCCGCTCTGGGAGCGGTTGTTGTCGCGGTGAGGCCTGGAAGCCCTTGTCTGCCAACGCTTTTCGGGCAACCGGGGATTCGGGTTGTCGAATCTCCGCGCGCCGCCGAAGGGATGGGCGGAACTCTGGCCGATGTCGTGGCGGCGCTGCCTGCAGACACCCCCGGCTTCATCATCGGCCTCGCCGACATGCCGTTTATTGCGCCGCACACCGTCGGCAGGGTTGCACGGGCGCTTGCCGGGGGGGCATGCCTGGTGGCCCCCGCGTATCGCGGCGAGCGCGGCCACCCGGTCGGCCTTGGCGCTGCGTACCGCGACCAATTGCTCGCGCTGCAAGGTGATGCCGGCGCACGCGCCATCATCAAGCGCGACGCCGCCCTGGTGACACTGGTCGAGGTGGACGACCCCGGCGTGCTGCGTGACATCGACACTCCGCAAGATCTGGATCCGCCGACGTAAAAAGGGCGGCAGGCCGTCAGGCCCGCCGCCCAATGACCGGGGTACGTTCCGGTCCAGAGGAGGGTAGGTGCGCTGCGCTCAGGTCGGCTCCTGCATGGCTTCGCTGCGCAGGTGGTGGCAAATGTGCTGGAAGGTTTCGGGGGCGAGGTCCGCCAGGTAGACGCCGTGCTCGGCCAGCATCAGCGAGCACTTCAATTCGAAGCGCTGCTCTCCCTGCTGGACAAAGCGCTGGTCGAGCAGGTTGGCGGCGCGGGCGGGAGCGGAGTACATCATGCGGTTCTCCTGGCAACTTGTGGTGAACGGCGCGACCCGGAAAGCAGCGCGCTCGGCTTGAGCCTTAGCTAACGGCAGCATGGCGCAAAACGTGAGCCCGGGGCCGTGGGCTCGAGGCGAACCGTCGGGCCGCCGAGCGAGGGCAAACGCCGGGTGAAGCGGGCCAGGGCGCAAACGCCATGCGCCAAAATGTCCGCACCACCCAGGGCCTATGTTGCGGCGCGGCAGCACAATATTGGCGTGCAGCCCGAAAAATATGCCATACTCGTTTCGACGCAAAACTAGGGCACGCACTCAAGCCGTCACGATGTCGTGTCCTCACGTCGAAACGTACCGACCCTTTACCCACGAGGAGCTGCCCATGAAATCCGTTTTCTTCAAAATGATTTGCCGTTTGCTGGTGGTGTCGTTGATCACGATGCCGTTTTCGGCTGCCCAGGCTGGCATGATCGGTACCGATCGCGCCGCTGCCGTTACCAGTGCCCAAGCCGACCGCGCTGCCGTACTGGCCGTGGTGTCGCGTGCCGAAGTGCAGGAGCAGCTCGCCGCCCGCGGCATCGACCCCAAGTCTGCCGGTGACCGCGTCATGGCCATGACCGACTCCGAAGTGCGTTCGCTCGCCAACCAGCTCGACAGCGCACCCGCCGGTGCCGCCCGCAGCAGCGGCTGGGCCTGGGCCGCCGTCATCATCATTGGCATCATCATCTGGTACAACTGGAAGTAATGTCGTTTTTGCAGGACGGCTTTTGCCGAGAAAGCGCCCGCCGAATAGCGGGCGTTTTTTTTCTGGCAGCCGCTTTGGTCGGCTTGCCCGGCTGCGCGCTGGTAATTCCCCAGACTGAAGAGCTGCGCACTGCCTGGCCGGCGCAATTGCCGGAGCGCGTCGAGATCACTGACGCGCCGTTTTTTCCGCAGGATGACTTTCAGTGCGGCCCGGCCGCGCTGGCCACGTCGCTGGCCCATTTCAAGGTGCCGGTCAAGCCGGACGATCTGGTGCCCAAGGTCTATCTGCCGGCGCGCCAGGGTAGCCTGCAGGTTGAAATGCTGGCGGCAACCCGCGGTTTCGGCCTGGTCTCCTACAAACTGGCGCCAAAGTTCGAAGACATGCTGCGCGAGGTCGCCGCCGGTACGCCGGTCATCGTGCTGCAAGACTACGGCGTCTGGCCGGTGCCGATCTGGCATTACGCGGTGGTGGTCGGTTTCGACCGCGACAAGGGGGAATTGCTGCTGCGCTCCGGAGTCAAGGAGCGTCTTGTGATCCCGTTCGCGGTATTCGAATACACCTGGAAGGAAAGCGACTATTGGGCGATGGTGACCATGCCGCCGGGCCGAGTGCCGGTCAGCGCGGCCGAGGTGGCGTACCTTGAGGCGATCGTCGCGATGGAGCGCGTCGGCCCGCCGGATGCGGCGCGCGGCGCGTATGCGGGCTTTCTGGCCCGCTGGCCGGACAATCTCACGGCAAGCATCGGCCTGGCCAACCGACACTATGCAGCCGGCGACCTGGCCGGTACCGAAGCCGCCTTGCGCCATGCCGCGGCACGACACCCCGAGGCGGTGGTGGTAGTCAACAACCTGGCGCAGACCCTGTCGGACCAGGGGCGCGACGAAGAAGCGCTGGCGCTGATCGAACCAGTGTTTGCCCGCGCCGGTGCGTTTGCGGCCGAAGTACGCGACACCCGCATGTCCATTCTGCGGCGCCTCGGGCGGGCACCACTGGAGCTCAAGGGATCCACCGCGATCCGCGTCGTGCCCGGCCCACCCGGCGAAACCAAAGGCAGCAACTGAGGCGGGTCGGCGTTCCCCGTGCGTTGCAGGGACCGGCTCGCCGGGATGCCCATTTTCGTCTGTCTGGATTAAAATGTGGGGTTGCCCAATTTCTCCGGGGTGTGTCGGGTGTGGTTTGCGCGCACCGAACCTCGGGCAGAACGGGCCGGATTCCAACCTACCTGACTCCCCTCGCCCCAGAATCATGCCGATTACCAAGCTGCCCGCCAAAAAGCACGCCGCCAAATCCGCTGTGAAGCCCGCCGCGAAATCCGCGGCCCGGGCCCCCGTGAAGCGCGCGGTGAAACCTGCGGCGAAGGCGGTCAGGAAGGTCTCGGGCAAGCCGGTGGCAAATGTCTTCACGATGTTCTCGGCGCAAGTGGTGGCCAAGGCGGCCGCGATGCCTGCCCCCAAGCCGGTGGTCAAAGCAGTGCCCAAGCCGGCGGCGGTTGCTGTCGTGCCGCCGGTGGTGCAGGTGGTCGTGCCGTCGCTGGAAGACAAGCGTTTTTGCTCGAGTTGCCAGACACGCAAGCCGACCCAGAAAGGCAGCTACAAGACCAGCCGCGATGGGCGCCACCGGCGCTGGATTTGCGTCGACTGTCTGGCCAAGAAAATCTCGCGCTGAGCCCAAATCCGGCTGCTTAACCGATGCTGCACACGGTGCGCTTCGTCCTCGCCGCGTCGCTGTGCGCGCTGCTGGTCAACACCGCCGGCGCCGTTGATCCACAGTGCGAGGCCCTGCAACGCGTTACCGAGCGCCAGCGCGACAACCTCACGCGCCTGTTGCCGTGCCTGCGCAACCCGGCATGCAGCAACCTGATTGCCACCGAAGATCTCGGGCGCACCTGCCGCAGCACCACCCATGTGTGGGCACGCTCGGCCGACCAGCGCTTCGTGGTGATTCGCGACCTCAAGATGTGCGAGCAGGCCGGTGCCGTCAACGACCCGCGTTTCGTGCACGGCCTGGCGATTCCGCTCGCGCGCGTGGTCGGCGTCGAAGACGCACAGCTCGCAGCCGCACCGGAGCAGAACGGCCTCTGGCAGCTGGCCTGGGACGCGGCGCTGGCCAAGGGCCTGACTGAAGACGAGATCGCGCTGGTGGCCAACCCGCCCGGCAACCGCTCGCAAAACCAATTGCACATCCATATCGTGCGCCGCAATGGCGTCGCGTTGCCGCCAACCGTCGAGTTGCCCGGTCTTTCAAACGTGTGGGAACGGGTCGCTGATATCGGGCGCGACATCGCATGCCGCAACTACGGCATCCTGGTCCACAAGAGCGCCGGAACGTTTCGCCTGCTGGTCGAAGCCGGTGATGCGAATCCCGAAATCAATCCGGAGTCCAGATATACCCAAGAGCGCCGCTAGCAACGAGCGTCGCCGCTAGCACCGAGCGTCGCCGCTAGCACCCAACCTGGCGACGCTAGTCCGGCTTGACAGCCATCCTGCCGCTGCCCATGAAGCATAGTGCCAGCCCGGTAAACAAATAAAACGCCTGCAGCTCCAGCGCCCAGCCGCCGGACTTGGACAACATGAACAGCTGCGCGCCGTGCGCCAGCATCACCGCGAACATCATGTTGACTACCACCATCAGAGCCCCAATGCGCGAGTAGATGCCGAGGATGATCAGCAGCGGTGCGATCACTTCACCGGCAAACACGCCGTAGGCGAGGAAGGTCGGCAAGCCCGCTGCCGCGAGCTGGCTGCTCACGTAGTTGATCGCGCCGACCGGGTTGACCAATTTAGAGATGCCATGGAACAGCATCAGCACGCCGAGCGCGAGCCGCAGGATCAGCTTGCCCAGTGCATCGCTTTGGAATGGAGTTGTCATCGCCGGGAACCTTGTTCAAGGGAGGCCATCTTAGCTTATGGACCGTGGCGTTGGCGCTCGTGTGGTGCTCATGTCGTGCTCATGTGTTTCGCATGGTTGTGCGCAGTGCGAACCAGTTGCCAACGCGGCCAACAATGCCATAATTGCGCCCCGATAAAACGATGGCGAATGCCACCCAACCCGGAGATGTTCATGCATAAATCCTTCACCCGTGTCGCACTGGCCCTGTCGCTGCTCGGCCTTGCCGGCGTCGGCCACGCGCAGTACCCGAACAAGCCGGTCAAGGCGATCATCTCGTTCACGCCGGGCAGCTCGACCGACATCGTCGGCCGCATCGTGATGCAGAAAGTGTCCGACGCCTGGGGCCAGCCTATCGTGGTGGAAAACCGCGGCGGGGCGGGCGGCTCGATTGCCGCCAACGCGGTGGCCAAAGCCCCGGCCGACGGCTACACGCTTCTGATCGACTCGGGAGCGCACGTGGTGACGCCGTGGATGTACGCGGCCTTGCCCTACGACACGCTGAAGGACTTCATCGACGTCGTGCCGCTGGCGATCCAGCCCAATGTGCTGGTGGTGCCGGCTGGCTCGCCGTTCAAGAACGTCATGGACCTGGTCAACGCCGCCCGCGCCAACCCGGGCAAGATCAATTTCGCTTCGGCCGGCAACGGCAGCGGCACGCACCTCAACCTTGAAAAATTCGTGGCCGCCGCCGGCATCAAGGTCACGCACATCCCGTTCAAGGGTACGCCGGAAGTGCTGTCCGCCCTGCTGGCCAATTCGGTCGATGCCTACTGGTCGCCGATTTCGGCCACCATGGGCGCTTTGTCGGGCGGCAAGATCCGCGCCCTCGCGGTCAGCAGCTCGAAACGCAGCCCCGTGCTGCCTGACCTGCCGACCACCGGCGAAGCCGGCGTTCCCAATGCCGATTCACCCCTCTGGTTCGGCATCTTCGCCCCAGCCGGGACGCCGCCGGATGTGGTCGCCAAAATCTCCGCCGATGTGCGCAAGGCGCTGGCGCTACCCGACGTGCGCCAGAAGCTGGTGGCCGGCGGCAACGATGTGCTCGACATGTCGTCCGACCAGTTCGCAAAATTTGTGCGCGAAGAGTTCGACGCCTACGGCAAGGTGATTCGCGGCGCCGGTATCAAGCCGCAGTAAACCGCCGCCGTCAGTCGGGCATCGCCCTGGAACCCTTGGCAGACAGGGGTTTCGGGCCGATGCCTTTTTTGTGGCCGGCTATTTCTGGTAAGCCTCGGCGAGGGTGCGCAACTGAAACTGCGCGTCGTCGCGAAACAGCCAGGTCTCGGTGAATTGCACCTGGCCGCCGCGCAGCAGGGCGCGTGCCGGGCGCGGGTAGGGCGCACCGCGATGCACGCTGGCCACCGCCGCGTTGCGTGTGTCGGGGTCGCTGTTGTCGCGAAACACCACCACGCTTTTGACCTTGCCGCTTGCATCGAGCACGATATTGAGCACGATCACCGAACGCAATTCATGCGGCGGCGTGCCGCTGAAAATCTGGTTGGCATTGCCCTGGTACAGCCAGTTGGCGATCTCGACCTTGTAGTCGTTCAGGCTGCGTGCCGCCGAATCACCCGGCGTACGCGTCAGTGGCGGCCGCGCGATGCTCGATGCATCCTGCACCGGCGCATCCGGCGCATCCGGCTGGGTACCGCCGGTGCCGCCGGTGCCGCCGGTGCCGCAGCCGCCGGCGACCAGCGCAGCGCATGCCGATGCGATCCAGAGCGCGCGTTTCATGTGCTCCTTCATGGACTCCTTCATTGACTCAATTGTGCGCCCGGCGGGCGCGTGGCGAAGGCTGATCATGCCGGAAAACCCTGCCTAGTTTTTCGGCTTGCGCCAGACGCTCGCCAGCCACGGCTGCTGTTCGAGCGGCAGGCCCGGCGGGCGGTAGTAGTGGGTCAACTCGGTGAACCCGGCGCCGCCCACGTGGATACGCCAAGCGTCAATGTCATGGTACGCGCCGTAGCGGCCGCGATTCCAGCCTTCGGAGTTGTCGCCGCGCGGGTTCGACGAAAACAGCACGCCGCCCGGCTTGAGCGTGTCGTGCAGCGCGCGCAGCACGCGCGGCAGCTCCTGGCCCGGCACATGGAATAACGAGGCATTGGCGAACACGCCGTCAAAATGCTGCGGCGGCAGATCAAGCTTGAGGAAATCCTGCTCCCAGACCGTGCAGCCGCTGTACTCGCGCGCCATTTGCGCAAAGCGCGCCGAGCCGTCGATGCCGGTCACTTCGTGGCCGTACTCGGCAAATGCCTTGAGGTCGCGCCCCGGCCCGCAGCCGAAATCCAGGATCTTGAACGGTGCCGGGCCGGCCATGTGTTCGAGCAGCGCGCCGCGGTTCTGGCGCACGTCGTGGTCGCGCGTGCCGGCCCAGAAGTCGTCGGCGCGCGCGTCGTAATGCGCGAGGGTTTCCTGGGCGATGCGGTCGAGTTCGGCTTGGGTGAGAGTCATGGCGTCGTTACGTAGCGGGTGGCCCGCACCCGCGGCGAGCGCCGACAGTTGCGGCAGCGGCGCTACATTACCAGTTCAGGGCCGTCGTAGGCGCTTGCCGGCTCGAGCGTGCCCGCCGCCAGCTGGGCGCGGAACGATTCGAGCAACGCGCGCGTCGCCGCATCCACCTTCGGGTGCAGTGCCAGGCGCACATGCTCGTTGGCCTCCAGCCCGACCACCTTCTTGGCGCCGCAGGCGAGCCTGCCGGCCAGAAAATCGCGCACGGCAAGCTCGATGCAGTGCCCCGAATCGGCGATCGCCGAGGCAATGAACACGTCGGGCTCGCGCTGCGTCCAGTCGAACACATTGCCGATCTGCGCCACGCCGCGCTCGCGGCAGGCGCGGATCGCGCCATCGCGCCCGCCGTCGATCATGGCGAATAGCACGTCGGCCCCGGCATCGGCTTCGGCCATGACCACGCGGTAGGCGAGCTCTGCATCGTGCTGGTTGCCGCAAAACGTGGTGACCAGGCGCACCCCGGGGTTTCGCCGGCGCACGCCGTCGGCAAAGGCGGCGCGGCCCCGCAGGCCCGGGCGCACCTTTTCGCCCGACATGTGCGCCACCACGCCGGTTTTGGTGGTGGCCGCCGCGAGCACCCCGGCGAGAAACGCGGATTGCTCCTGCAGCACCTCGTAGCAGGCCACGTTGGGTGCGAGGTAATCGCCCTGTGTGATGGCGAAGCGGGTAGCGGCGAACTGCGGCGCCTCGATAGCGACCGGCGCATCGCCTTGGCCGCCATGCGCTACGATGAGCTCGATCCCCGTCTCGCACAAGCCGCGCAGGTAGGCGGCACGCGCCTCGGGCGCCGCCGGCTCGCACCAATGCACCGCCAAGCTGGGGAGCAGCCCGCGCGCCCGCTGCGCACCGGCCAGGCCGGCCTGGTTGAAACCGCCGCGCCCCTCCGGGCCGAACAGCACCACGGCGATGCGCGGCGCAGGCGCTGCCGGGTTAGGCGTGGTCGAGGTCAATTGAGCCTGGCTCCCGAAGATTTCACTGCCGGGGCCCAGGCGTTCACCTGGTTCGCGACGAAGCCGGTGAACTCCGCCGGCGACATGACGCGCGGCGAAATGCCCAGGTCATCGAGCTTGCGCAGCACGTCGGGGCGCTTGATGATTTCCGCCATGGCGGTGTGGATCTTCTCGACCACCTCGCGCGGCACGCCGGCCGGGGCCGATATGCCCAGGAAATTCTCCGCCACCAGGTTGGGGAAGCCGGCTTCGAATACCGTCGGGATGTCCGGCACGGTGGCCATGCGCTCGCGCGAGGTCACCGCGAGCAGGCGCAACTGCCCGCTCTTCATGTAGGGGATGTTTTGCGGCAGGCTGTCCACCGCGACCTTGATGGTGCCGCCGAGCAGGTCGTTGTGCATCGGGCTCGAGCCCTTGTAGGGCACGTGCACGAGTTGCGTGCCACTATTGTTTTTGTAGATCTCGCCGACGATGTGGCCGATCGAGCCGACACCGCCGCTGCCGAACGGCACCGGGTCTTTCTGCGATTTCAGCCAGGCGCTGAACTCGGCCATGTTTTTCACCGGTACCGAGGGGTGCACCGCAAACACGTTGGGTACGGCGCCGATGTAGAAGATGTGCGTGAAGTTTTTTACCGGGTCGTAGGTCATCTTGTCGAGCATGAACGGCGAAATGCTGATCGGCGTGGTGTTCGACAGCATCAGGGTGTAACCATCGGCAGGCGCATCGGCGACCGCCTTCGCGCCGAGTGTGGCGCCGGCGCCGGGGCGATTGTCGATGATGATCGACTGCCCGAGCTTCTCGCCCAGCAGGGGCGCAAGCACGCGCGCGACGATGTCGGAAGACCCGCCCGGCGGAAACGTCACCACCATCCTGATCGGCTGGCGTGGCCAGGCCTGCGCTTGTGCGAGCCCGGGCAGGGCCCGAGTCAGGCTCAGGGCGGCGGAACCTGCGGCCACGATGCGGGCCAGGGCGAAACGGCGGGAGCAATGCATGAATGACTCCATGTGTTTGGGTGGTGGGGAACGCCACGGGGCGGCGCCGCCTTTGCGAAACAGGCTGTACAAAGCCAAGCAAGCCACATGCCCGAATCCACTGCGGCACGGTAAATGTACCACCCGCTCGCAGACTGCATCAGTCGGGTTTGGGTGCCGCCTGCTGCCGCATCAAAAAACGATCCAGCTCGCGCGCAAACGCGCGCGTGTCGGCGGCGCTGAACGGCGCCGGCCCGCCGGTTTCGACCCCGGTCGAGCGCAACTGGTCGAGAAAATCGCGCAAGGAGAGCGCCTGTGCAATGTTGTGCTCGCTGTACAACTCGCCGCGCGGATTGAGCGCGTGGGCTTCGCGCGCCAGCACGTCGGCCGCGAGCGGAATGTCGGCGGTAATCACCAGGTCGCCGGGCGCCACCTCGGCGACGATGCGCTGGTCGGCCACGTCGAAGCCCGGCATCACCTGCAGGGTGCGAATGTACTTTGAAGGGGGAGCACGCAGCGGCTGGTTGGCCACCAGCGTCATGCCGATCTGCAGGCGCTCGGCGGCGCGATACAGGATTTCCTTGATCGCGCCCGGGCAGGCGTCGGCGTCAACCCAGATGTGCAAGTTGCGCCGCCGCGTGCGTCAGTACGGAGTTACTTCTTTTTCTCGTCGTCGGCCTTCTTGTCGTCGGCTGGCGGCGCATCGCCGATCACGGATTTCAGGGGGCACACCGAAAAGGCCGGGCATTTCTTGCAGCCGGCAACGATTGCGATTGGGCAAAGTGTCATGGTCAATCCTCCTCGGGTAAGCGGGTCAGGATACACGACATCCCCTGTCTGCAGATGGCGGCTTCAAACCGTTGGTGGGGGCTATTCTTCGGCACGTTCTCCTCTGGTGGTCGCGGCCGTCCTTGCGCACCATGCGAAAAGACCTTGCCCTGCGGTGGGTCGTTGGCATACACCTTGTCGTCTGGAGAAAAAAGATCGCGTTGCTGCAAAGATTGATGCCGATGTCTGCGTACACTTTGTGTGCTTACGTGTTGCTCGCGTGTGGCGCCGCAAGTACCCAGCCATCAAAGCTGCTCAAAGACCAGATCCTCGGCACCGGGGATTTCATCGTCGCCGAAGTCAAGGCCCCGGACGGCGCGAAGTCCTTCCCTTTCGGCGAGAAGCCGAATGGCATTCTCGTATTCACACCCGACGGCCGCTTCACGCAGATCCATGTCGCGAGCGATGTGCCGAAGATCGCTTCCAACAACCGCCTCACCGGCACGCCCGAGGAATACGCGGCCATCATGAAGCGCAGCCTGTCGGTGTTCGGCACCAACAGCGTCGATGAAGACAAGAAGACCGTCACCTTCCAGATCGTGTCCAGTTCGTTTCCCAACTGGGAAGGCGAGGCGCAGACACGTACCACGACCGCCTGACCGCCGATGAATTCCAGAACACCAACCCCAATGTGGCCGGTGGGCGCGGGTCGGCTTCGAATTTTTACAAGCGGGTGAAGTAGGGCGTTCGCTCTCGGCCATTGACCTGAGATCTTCTCCCATTACCAAGGGTTGTGGCTCGTTTACCTCGACTATATTGCAAAGTAGAATAGAAGCACTGGATTCAACCAAGTCGTGCCATGCAGCCTTCCCAAATTCTTGCGCTCAAGCGCAATGAAGTTCTCGCATTGACCGCCAGGTCCAAGGCGCGGAATGTGCGCGTCTTTGGTTCGGCCCGGCGTGGTGATGACAAGGAAGGCAGTGACCTTGACCTTCTCGTTGATGCATTGCCGGGCGCCACACTGTTTGACCTCGGCGGGTTGCAGGTGGCGCTGGAGGAGCTGCTCGGGGTGCGCGTGGACTTGCTGACGCCGGGGGATCTGCCGGCGAGGTTTCGCGAGCGGGTGCTGAACGAAGCTGTCCCGGTATGAGCGACGAGCGCCGGGCTGAATTGCTCGGGCATATGGCGCAATCGGCGCGCCTCGCTGTTTCGTACGTTGAGGGAATGCGCAGAGAAGACTTTCTTACCGACACCCGCACCCAGCAAGCGGTGATCATGAATCTGGTCATCATCGGCGAAGCGGCCGCCAAACTGATGCAGGATCATCCCGGATTCACTCAAAGCCATCCCGATGTACCGTGGCAGAGCATGCGCGGGATGCGGAACCGCATCGCCCACGGATACTTCGATACCGATCTTGAAATTGTCTGGGAGACGGTGCTATCGGCGCTGCCGGATTTGTTGGTGCGTTTGCCGGCTGTTGGAAGTTGATTGGGGTATAAGAGCCTGAAAAGCGCTTCCACCAACGGTTTTCAGCCACTGGCCCTGCGTCGTCGCTTCCTAAGCGCCGCGTGCTTCGTGGTGTTCGCACCTGCGTGGGCGCAGGAATCGCTCTACCAGCGCCGCCCCGCCAGCGCCGACGGTATCGGCAAGTTCTACATGGGGCGCGAAATTTCGCATGTCATGGGCTGGCAGGGCGCGTCCTGGCTCGAGCGTGAGGAGCGTGAACGTGAGGAACGCACTGACCTTCTGCTGCCGATACTGGCGCTGCAACCGGGCATGGTGGTGGCCGATGTGGGTGCGGGCTCCGGGTATTTCGCGCGGCGCATTGCTGCGGCTGTCGGTACCGGTGGCATCGTGTATGCGGTAGACGTACAGCCCGAGATGGTTCGCATGCTGGAAGCGCAGGCGCAGCGTCCCGGCCTGGGGCATCTCAAGCCGGTGCTCGGCTCCACTATCGACGTGAAGCTGGCGCCGGCATCGCTCGACCTCGCGCTGATGGTCGATGTCTACCACGAGCTCGAATTCCCCTACGAGGTGCTGGCCAGCATCGTGCGCGCACTCAAGCCCGGCGGGCGCGTGGCCTTTGTCGAATACCGCGCCGAAGACCCGAACGTGCCGATCAAGGCGCTGCACAAGATGAGCGAGGCGCAGGTCAGGCGCGAGGCGGCGCGCCATGCATTGGAGTGGGAGCGCACGGCAAACGGCCTGCCGTGGCAACATGTGATCCTGTTCAGAAAAAAATAACCCGAGACAAGCCTATGCCCGCCTTCGCCGACAAACCCTGGACCGGCATTTACCCGATCGCCCCGACGCCGTTCGCCGCCAACGGCGACCTCGACCTGCCCGGCATGCGCCGCGTGCTCGACTGCATGATCGACCAGGGCGTCGACGGCATCTGCATCCTTGCCAACTATTCCGAGCAGTTCCTGCTCACCGACGAAGAGCGCGACACCCTGCTCGACCTGTGCCTTGCCCAAGTGGCCGGCCGGGTGCCGGTGATCGTCACCTGCAGCCACTACTCGACGCGCATCGCTGCGGCGCGCGCCCAACGCGCGGTGGTCGCCGGCGCAAAGATGCTGATGCTGATGCCGCCCTACCACGGCGCCTCGCTGCGCGCCGACGAGAAGGGCATCGTCGAACACTTCGCGGCGATCGCGGCGGCGGCCCCGGTGCCGATCATGGTGCAGGACGCGCCGCTCTCCGGCACCAACCTCTCCGTGCCGCTGCTGGTGCGCCTCGCCAAGGAAGTGCCGCAGGTGCGCTACTTCAAGATCGAGGTGCCGAACGCCGCGGCCAAGTTGCGCGCGCTGGTCGCGGCCGGCGGTGCGTCGATCGCCGGGCCCTTCGATGGCGAGGAAGGCATCACCCTGATGGCCGACCTGGACGCCGGCGCCACCGGCACCATGACCAGCGCGATGGTTTCCGACCTGGTCAAGCCGGTGGTGGTCAATTTCCTTGCCGGCAAGCGCGTCGAAGCGGCGGCACTGTATGCGCGTCTCCTGCCGCTGATCAATTTTGAGAACCGCCAGTGCGGCCTGCGCGCCTGCAAAACCGTGATGATGGAAGGCGGCGTCATCAGGAGCGACGCGGTTCGGCACCCGCTCGAGGCGCTGCACCCGGCGACGCGGGCCGGGCTGCTGGAACTGGTGAGGGAACTGGACCCGATCGCGTTGCGCTGGGGCAAGTAGCACAGTATCGGAGGCGTCATGTTCCCCCAGCTCAACATCACCGACATCACGCATGTGATTCAGCTGGCGATCGCGCCGGTGTTCCTGCTCAATGCGGTGGCGGCGATCGTCGGCGTGCTTGCCAATCGCCTGGCGCGCGTGGTCGACCGGATGCGCCACTATGAAGACCGCAAGGAGCCGTTCAGCGTCGAGGAACTGCCGCGCGCGCAGGCCGAAAGCGACCGACTTGCGCGCCGCCTCAAGCTGATCTACTTCGCGATGACCTTCGAGGTGTTTTGCGCATTGTTTGTCGGCTTGCTGATCATCGTCGCCTTTCTCGATGCGTTCATCGCGGCGAACCTGTCCAAATACATCGCCGCGTTGTTTGCAATGGCGATGATGGCATTCATCGGCGGGCTGGTGATGTTCCTGCGCGAGATATTCATCGCCATCTCAAGCCCGCGGCGCGAGCTGCGCTAGGCCGATCTAGAATCCGTGCTCGGCCTTGCCGCGCTGCTTGTCTATCTAAAGGAGTTCCGCCTTGTTCAGTCTGTTTCGCCGTGCCTTGTTGTCCGTCGCCATTGGCGCCTGCGGTGTCGCCTTGAGCGGCGCCGCGCTCGCACAGGCGCCCGACACCATCCTCATCAAGGGCAAGATTGTCAGCGCCGACGCGCAAGGTAGCACGCACCAGGCGCTGGCGATTCGCGACGGGCGCATCGTCGCGCTCGGTAGCTCGGCGGCGGTTGGGCGCCTTGCCGGCAAACAGACGCGCGTCGTCGACCTCGCCGGGCGCACCGTGATCCCGGGCCTGATCGATTCACACATGCATTCGATTCGCGCGGCGCTGAGCTACACCACCGAGGTGCACTGGTTCGGCACCACCTCGCTCGAAGAAGCGCTGGGGCGGCTGCGCGAAGCGGCACGTACCGCCAAGCCGGGGCAATGGCTGATCGTCGCCGGCGGCTGGACTGAAGAGCAGTTCAAGGAGCGGCGCCGCCCGACCCAGGCCGAGCTGGTCGCGGCTGCGCCCGACCACCCGGTCTACGTGCAGTGGATGTACGGCTGGGCAATGCTCACGCCCGCCGCCTACAAGGCACTTAACCTGAATGCCGAAACCGACCTGCCCGGCGGCGGCAAGTTCGAACGCGATGCCGAAGGCAAGCCCACCGGCGCGATTGCCGGCGGCATCGTGCCGCTGTTCGACAAGCTGCCTCTGCCGGGCTTCGAACAAAAGGTTGAGGGTACGAAAAAATTCTTCCGCGAATTGAATCGGCTCGGCCTCACTGGCCTGGTGGACCCGGGCGGCTTCAACATGTCGCCGGCAGAATACGCGCCGCTGTTCCAGGTGTGGCGCGACCGGCAGCTCACGGTGCGCATGGCTTACGCTTATTTCTCGCAAAAGCGCGGCAAGGAACTGGAGGAGTTCAGGGAGCTCACGCAATTGCTGCCCATGGGCTTCGGCGACGACATGCTCAAATTCAACGGCATCGGCGAGCGCGTCACCTTCGGCATGTACAACAACGACAAACCTACCGAGGCCGACAAGGAGCAGTTCTATCAGGCGGCGCGCTGGGCCGCGGAACGCGGCATGACCGTGACGCAGCACTGGCACAGCGACGCCTCGGTAGGCCATTTGCTCGATGTGTTCGAGCGCGTCAACCGCGAGATCCCGATAGGCAAGCTGCGTTGGTCGATCGCGCACCTCAACGATGGCAGCGAGGCCACGTTTGCGCGCATGAAGGCGCTGGGCGTCGGCTGGGCGATGCAGGACGCGATGTATTACGACGGCGAACGTTCGCTCAAGGCGCGCGGCGCAGCGGCACTTTCGCGCATGCCGCCGATGCGCACCGCGCTCAAGGTCGGCGTGACCATCGGCGCCGGTACCGACGCGCACCGCGTTGCCAACTACAACCCGTTCGTCGCGCTGCGCTGGATGCTCGACGGCAAATCGGCCGGCGGCGTGGCCTTGCGCGGCCCCGAAGAAACGCCGACGCGCATCGAAGCGCTGCGCATGTACACCAGCGGCAGCGCCTGGTTTGCGCATGACGAGGCGCGGCGCGGTTCGCTCGAGCTCGGAAAACTCGCCGACCTCGCCGTGCTCTCCCGTGATTACCTGTCGGTGCCGGCCGACGAAATCAGCGCCATCCACTCGCTGCTTACCTTGGTGGGCGGGCGCGTGGTTTACGCGGACGGCCCTTACAAGGCGTTCGAGTAGCGGCGCTTCCCATAAAATCGATCGATGGATTCCCACATCCCCATGGCGGACATGGCGCCGGCCTTTCCGTTCCAGCGCACCTGCCCGTTCCACCCGCCGCCGCAATACGCCGCCGCGCGTGCCGCGGCGCCGGTGTGCCCGGTGACGCTCTGGAACGGCAAGCGCGCCTGGCTGGTGTTGCGCCATGTCGAAGTGCGCGAGGTGCTCTCCGACGACACGCGTTTTTCCGGGGCGATGGCAGATCCGGACTTTCCGGCAATCACGCCGGCGCGCGTCACGGTAGACAAGAACGAGCGCGCCTTTGTCGGCATGGACAATCCCGATCACGACGCCTACCGGCGCCTGTTCACGCGCGAGTTTTCGGTGCGGCGCATGCTGGCCCTGAAACCGCAGATCAGCGCCATCGCCGAGCAACTGCTCGACGAGATCGAAGCACACGGCCCGCCGGCCGACCTGGTGGCGATGCTGGCGGTGAAGTTTCCGTCGCTGGTGATGTCGGCGCTGTTCGGCTCGCCCTATGAAGACCATGAATTCATTATCCGCTGCGCGGTGGCGCGCCACGGGCTGACCCAGTCGGTCGAAGAAGCGGAAGTCAAGGCGCGCGAACTGGCCGCCTATGTGCGGCGCCTGATCGACACCAAGGAAGCCCGGCCCGGCGACGACATGGTCAGCCGCATCATCGAAGAGCATGTCAGGCCCGGCAAGTTGTCGCGCGACGACTTTGCCGAGATCGGCGCGATGATCTTGCGCGCCGGCCACGACACCACTACCAACATGATCGGCATGGGCACCCTGCTGTTGCTGCAGAACGACGCCATGCGCCGGCGCCTGGCGGCCGACCCGGCGCTGATCGACGGGGCGGTGGAGGAACTGCTGCGCTTTGTCTCGCCGGTGCAGTATTCGCCGCGCCGCGTTGCGAAAGAAGATGTGGTGATCGGCGGCGTGACTATCCCGAAGGGCGAGGGCGTATTCATGCCGCTGGCCTCGGCGAACCGCGACGAGCGCATGTTTGACGCACCCGACACGCTCGACATCACGCGCGATGCTTCGCAGCACCTGGCGTTCGGCTTCGGCATCCACCAGTGCCTGGGGCAGATGCTGGCGCGCTACGAATTGCAGATCGTCTACACGGCGATCCTGCGGCGCCTGCCGAACCTGCGCCTTGCGGTGCCGCTCGAAGAAATCCGCTTCAAGCACGACATGCAGATCTACGGCGTGCATAACCTGCCGGTGGCGTGGTGATTCGTATCCGCGTCAACCCGCAGGTGTGCGTCGGGGCCGGGCAGTGCGTGCGCACCGTGCCCGAGGTGTTCGACCAGCGTGACAGCGACGGCATTGTGGTGCTGCTCGCCTCGACCGCCCCGGACGAGCGGTTGACGTATTTGCAAAAGGCGGTGAAGCTGTGCCCGTCGCAGGCGATAAGCATCGAGCTCGACCCAAAACCATAACAGGAGACATCATGACAGCACCGCTGAAAGCCGCTCTGGTAGCCATTCTTGGCGCAGTAATCCTTCATGCTGCCCCCACCGCGCTGGCGCAGGAGTTTCCGGCCAAGCCGATCCGCCTGTTGATCCCGTTCCCGCCCGGTGGCGGCACCGACTTCGTCTCGCGCGTGGTCGGCGGCAAGCTCTCTGAAGTGCTCAAGTGGAACGTGGTGCTCGAAAACAAGCCGGGGGCGTCGGGGAACCTCGCCATCGCCGAAGCGGCCAAGTCGGCGCCGGATGGCTACACCATCGTGATGGGCCAGTCGGACAATATGATGCTCGGGCCCTATCTCTACGCCAACGCTGGCTATGACACGGTGAAGAGCTTTGCGCCGATCGTGCAGGTTTCCGAAGCGGCTCTCGCAATTGTCAGCAACGTGCAGACGCCGACCACGCAAAACAAGCTGGGCACTGTGGCGGATCTGGTGGCCAAGGGCAAGATGCCGGCCGGCATCAGCTGGGGCACGGCGGGCAACGGCAGCATGGGTCACCTGTTCGGCGAAACCTTCAAGTCGGCGGCGGCGATCAAGCTGCTGCAGGTACCCTACAAAGGTGCGACCCCGGGCCTGGCCGACGTGATGGGTGGCTCGGTCGATGTGGCGATCATGTCGGTGCCTTCGGTGCTCGGACTGGTGCGTGGCGGGAAGCTGACTCCGCTGGCAGTGACCACATCGAAGCGATCGGCGATGCTGCCCGATACGCCCACCTTGGCTGAAGCCGGCATCAAGGGAGTCGATGCGGGCATCTGGCTCGGCTTGTTCGCCCCGGTCGGCACGCCGCCGGCGATCATCGCGCGCCTCAACGCCGCGGTGAACCAGGTGCTGCAAATGCCCGATGTAAAGGAAAAAATCGCCAATGGCGGCGCCACCGCCGTGGGCGGCACCCCCGAAGAATTCGCCGCGTTCGTGCGCACCGACTACGCGCGCTGGGGCAGGATCGTCAGGGAATCCGGTGTCAAGCTTGAATAAGCCGATGCAGCTCGAGGGCATCCGCGTCGTCGACCTGACGCGCATTCTATCCGGGCCGTTTTGCTCGATGTTCCTCGCCGACATGGGCGCGGACGTGATCAAGATCGAAGACCCGGATGAAGGCGACCCGGTGCGCCAGCAGGGCGAGCTGGTCAACGGTTATTCGCTGTATTTCGCCACCTTCAACCGCAACAAGCGCTCGCTCACCCTGGACTTGCGCAGTGACGCCGGCAAGGAGGTGCTGCGCGACATGATTCGCCGGGCCGACGTGGTGGTCAACAACTACCGCCCTGGCGTGATGGACAAGATGGGCTTCGGTCGCGATGCGTTGATCTCATTGAAGCCCGACATCATCAGCTGCCACGTCACCGGTTTCGGCCTCGACGGGCCGTACAAGGACCGGCCTTCGTTCGACTTCATCGCGCAGGCGATGAGCGGCTTCATGAGCGTCAACGGTTTTGAGGACGGCCCGCCGCAACGCGCCGGGCCGCCGGTGTCGGACCTGATCGCGGGGGCCTACGCGGCGATGGGCATCATGGCAGCACTGGTGCGGCGCGCGCGCACCGGGCAGGGCGAGGAGGTTGCCACCTCACTCACCGACAGCATGACCAGCATGCTCGCCTTCATGGCCGCCAATTTTTTCGCCACCGGCAGGCAGCCCTTGCGCACCGGTAATGACCACGCTATCGCCTCGCCCTACGGCTTGTTCGAGGCCTCGGACGGGCAGGTGGCGATCGCGCCGTCGAACGACAGCTTCTATTTCAAGCTGCTCGACGCGCTTGACCTGGCGCACCTCAAGCAACATCCGGATTTTCAGAGCAATGCGGCGCGTTACGAGCGGCGCAGCGCGATCAACGGCGAAATCAACGCGCGTACCCGCACGCAAACGGTGGCGCACTGGATAGACAAGCTCAACGCCGCCGGCGTGCCCTGCGGCCGGGTGCTCAACCTCGAACAAGCCTTTAGCGACCCGCAGACGCAGCACCAACAGATGCGCCTCACCATCGAACACCCGCAGCACGGGCCGCTCGATGTGCTCGGTTTCCCGATCAAGTTTTCCGATGCGCCGTGCCAGGTGCATCGCCCGCCGCCGCTGCTCGGTGGCGATACCGAGGCGATCCTCTGCGAGCTCGGCCGCAGCGCCGTGCAGATTGCCGCGCTGCGCGCCGCTAAAATCATCTAATCGTCAGACTCGACCGTCACAGTATTCAAGGAACCATGCCATGTCCTATGCCCCCGCTTCCCCGCAAGACCGCTTCGTGCTCGTCACCGAAGTCGGCACCCGCGACGGCTTCCAGTCCGAGAAGGAATTCATCCCCACCGAGGTCAAGGCGGCACTGATCAACGCCTTGATCGACGCCGGTGTCACCAGCTTCGAGGCGACCTCGTTCGTCTCGCCGCGCGCCGTGCCGCAACTGGCCGATGCCGCCAAGGTGATGGAACTGGTGCATCGCAAACCCGGCGTGCGCCTCACTGGTCTGGTGCCGAACGCGCGCGGCGCCGAGCGCGCGGCCGCTGCCAAGGTGGACATGATGGCCTGCTTCGTCTCGGCGTCCGAAACGCATTGCCAGGCCAACCTCAACAAGTCGATCGACGCGGCGTTGCTGGATTACGCCGAGTTCGCGCCGATCGCCAAGCAGTACAACATCACGCTGCGCGGCGCCGTGGCGACCGCCTTTGGCTGCCCGTTCGAAGGTGAGGTGTCAATCGACAACGTGCTCAAGATCGTCGGCGCGTACATGGCCGGTGGTGCGCGCCACATCAGCCTGGGCGACACCACAGGCATGGCGACGCCGCCGGTGGTGACACGCACGGTCGAGGCGATCCGCAAGCAGTTTCCCGAGGCGATGATCGCGCTGCACTTTCACAACACGCGCGGCATCGGTCTCGCCAACGTGATGAACGGTCTGGAATTAGGCATCCGCGAATACGAATCTTCGTTCGGCGGCCTTGGGGGCTGCCCGTTCGCCCCCGGCGCCACCGGCAACATCTGCACCGAAGACCTGGTCTACCTGCTGCACGAATGCGGTTACGAGACCGGCATCAACCTCGACCAGCTTGCGGCAGTGGCGCGGCGCGTGCAGGAGGTGATGCATCGCGACCTGCCTGGGCAATACATGAAATCGGGCGCGCGCCTCAAGCTTTCGTCGCTGGAATCGGTACGGCGCGCGGTGGGGTAGCAACGCCGCCCGTGATGCGGATAAGTCTCAGCGCAAACCGTCCAGCATGGCAAGCGCGCGCTGCATCGAAAAATCGTAGGCTTTCGCATCGAACGCGGTAGTGCTGCCGCGCATCATGTAGCCATGCAGGATGCCAGGCAGCACATGTACCTCCACGTTGGGCATGCGCGCCGGCAAGGCGCGATAGGCGTCGAGCACGTTCGCCGGCGCCAGGTGGTCCTGGTCGCCCCAGATGATGCACACCGGTTTCGTCACGCCGTCCAGCTCGGTGATGTAGTCGAGCATCTGGGTGCCGTGCAGCGACATGCCGGCATCGTAGCCGAGGCGCGCCGGGCCGAGGACGCCATAAGGGCCGCCGTAGCAAAAGCCGATCACGGCGGTGCGGCCGTTGAAGTGCGGCTGTTGGCGCAGCACCGGAAGTAGGTCCACCAGGTCGCGCTCGCCGGTCTTGATGACAGGCAGGCGCGGCTTGCCCCGCGGACCCGAGCGTGGATCGTCGCGCGCGAGCGGACCGGGCACGGTGCGCCAGAATAGATCCGGTGCAGCCACGATGACGCCACGTGACGCGAATGAATCGGCGATGTCGCGCAAGTCCTGGTCGACCCCGTGGATCGCCGAGGCAAGCACCACCGCCGGCACCTTCGCGGAACTTTCGAGTGACGGCGTCACGAAATAGCAGTCGAATGCGGAGCCTTCGCTGGATTGAATCTTGATGTCTTGTTTGATCATGACGAGGGGCAAGAGAGAGGAAAGGGGTTGCCGAATCCGGCAAAGACACAGTGTAAAGGCTGGGCGAACAGCAGGCCGGGGGCGGACAGGGCAAAATGGCGCCTGGTTTTTTCCGACGCCTGATTTTTTCGAACCGAGCCCCCATGCTGTTACCCACCACCGTAGTAGGAAGTTACCCCCAGCCCGACTGGCTGGTCGACCGCGCCATGCTGTCCAAGGTGGTGCCGCGCGTCAACATGCACGAGATGTGGCGCATACCCCCTGAGCGCCTCCGGGAGGCGCAGGACGACGCCACCATTCTCGCGATCCGCGACATGGAGCGCGCCGGCATCGACATCATCACCGACGGTGAAGTGCGCCGCGAGAGCTATTCGAATTATTTTGTCGCGGCGCTCGAAGGCGTCGATGCCGACAACCCGGCGATCATCAAGAATGCCGCCGGGCGCGAGACTCGCGTGCCGCGCGTCCACGCGCCGATCAAGCGGCGCCATGCGGTCGAGGTGCGCGACCTGCAGTTCCTGCGCGCGAATACCGACAGCACCGACCGCAAGATCAAGATCACCCTGCCGGGCCCGTTCACCATGGCGCAGCAGGCGCACGACGAGTATTACGGCAGCGTCGACGAGATGGCGATGGCGTTCGCCGCCGCGGTCAACGAGGAAGTGCTCGACCTGCAGGCCGCCGGCGCCGACGTGATCCAGATCGACGAGCCCTGGCTGCGCAACGACCCCGTCGCAGCGAACCGCTTTGCAGTCAAGGCGATCAACCGCGCCCTGCAGGGCGTGACGATCCCGACGGTGGTGCACCTGTGCTTCGGCTACGCGGCGGTGGTGCCGGGGCAGAAGCCGACCGGCTATGCGTTCCTGACCCAGCTTGCCGACAGCACCGCAGACCAGATTTCAATTGAGTGCGCACAGCCGGCGCTGGACCTCGGCATGCTCAAAGACCTGTCGAACAAGAAGATTCTGCTCGGCGTGATCGACCTGGGCAGTCCGAACATCGAATCGGCCGAAGACGTGGCCAAACGGATTCGCGCCGGCTTGAAGCACGTCAGTGCAGACCGGATGATTCCCGCGCCCGACTGCGGCATGAAGTACCTGCCGCGCGCTACCGCGTTCGGCAAGCTCAAGGCGCTGGCCGAGGGTGCGGCCATCGTCCGGCGCGAGCTTTCCTGAGGGCGGCGGCCGAAAAGCCGCTACCACCAGGGGTTTCCGGGGTTCCGCCGAGGGCACCCGGAAAATCGCCGCCAGGGGCTTTCTGGAATAGCAGGGCAAAAACGCCTCTTTTTGCGCCCTGCTAACCGAGGTGTTCTCCTTAGGATGCGAGGGTGTCTGGAAAGCCGTGTTCGGCGCACCAGGCTATGCCTATTGTCATCATTTTTGCGCAGGAGATCCTCTCGTGAAACTTTCCAATCTGTCCATCGGCAAACGCCTCGGGTTCGGCATTTCGCTGCTGCTCATATTTGCAACCGGCGCGGTTGGTTACGCGCTTTGGAGCATGGGCGACACGGCCGCGGAATTTCGCCGTCTGGCTGAAGTGCAGGTCGCGCGGGAACGCGTAGTCCAGGAATGGGCTGGCCGCATCAACCTCAATCTGGCGCGCACGCTGGCAGTCATCAAGAGCAACGACCCGGCGCTCAAGGCTTACTTTGACCCGGTGATCAAGGCCCAGACCGCCCTGATCAACACCCTGCAAAAGACGGTTGAAGAGGGGTCGCGCGACGACGAGGCCAAGCAACTGATGGCGGCTATTGCCAAGCAGCGCGCCGACTACATCACGCGGCGCACGGAGGTATTCAAGTTGCTTGAGGCCGGCAAGCGCGCCGAAGCCGACAAGGCACTTGAGGAGTCGGTGACCCCTGCGGTGAATCGGTACACCGAACTGGTGGGCAACCTGCTGGAAATGGAAAAGAAAAAAATTGACCTCGCCAACGGCCGCATTCAGGCCGATAGCGCGGCCGCACGGCAGTGGCTGCTGCTGCTGGGTGGCGCGGCCCTGTTTGTCAGCGCCATCCTGGGCGTGTTGTTGGCACGCAGCATCACGCGGCCCCTGAAACTGGCCCTGACCGCAGCGCAGACCGTGGCCAGCGGCGACCTGCGCACCGCGATCGCGGTCAGCGGCAACGACGAACTCGGCGCCCTGCTGCGTGCGATTGCGCAGATGCAGGATGACCTCAAAAAGCTGATTGGCGCGGTCCAGCAGGATGTCTCCGCGGTATCGTCATCGGCGAGCGAGCTGATGGCGTCGGCCGACGAACTCTCGCACAGTAGCGAACTGCAAAGCGAATCGGTGAGTGCCACGGCTGCGGCCATCGAGCAGCTCACCGTGAGTATCGGTCAGGTGTCGGAAAGCGCGGTGCTCGCCAACGATGTCGTGGCCGAGACCTCGCGCGTATCGGACCAGGGCCTGGCCAAGGGTGCGACGGTATCGCGCGAGATCAGCGAGATCGAAACCGCCGTCACCGAATTCGGTAGCCAGATGGCGACGCTGCAGCAGCAGGCCGGCAACATCGGCACCGTGGTGCGCCTGATTCGTGACATCGCCGACCAGACCAACCTGCTGGCGCTCAATGCCGCGATCGAGGCCGCACGTGCCGGCGAACAGGGGCGCGGCTTCGCGGTTGTGGCCGACGAAGTGCGCCGGCTTGCAGAGCGCACCTCGAATGCGACCGAAGAGATCGGCCGCACCATCGAAGGCATCCAGAAGAACATGGCCAGCACCGGCGGCCGGCTCGAAACCGTCAAGACCTGCGTCACCGGCGGCGTGGCGTCGATCCGCGAACTGGTCGAGCCGCTGCAGCGCCTGCAGCAGCAAGCGGCGAAAGCGGCCGACGGCCTGCGCGAGCTGACCCACGCCACCCATGAACAAAAGCAGGTGAGCGAGCAGATTGCGCGCAACACCGAGAAAATCGCCGGCTCGGCTGAACAGAATCGCGCTTCGATTTCACACAGCCGTGATGCGGCCGGCAGGCTCGGCGAGTTGGTCAAAGGGCTGATGAATTCGACGGCGCGCTTCAAGCTCGCGTAAGGACCCGACTGCCGGGCGCCGCCAAGCGCCAGAGTCGGTTTACGGGGCAACGTGGTTTGTGCGATGCAATATAGGCATAATCCGTTCGGGTCGAGCCTGGCCGATACAGTGAGCGTATCGGCTGGCACCGTTTGACCTGCGGCGTCATTCCGGCAGTATCGCCGGGAGATCCGCTCCCACCAACGGTTTCAAGGCGAAGTCTGCGGCGCATCCAGATGTCTGACAATTCTTCCCGGGCTTCGTCGCAGGATCTGATCGACTCGCCGTATGCGATGCTGCGCCTCGTTGTCACGCTGGCGCTGATGACTATCGCCGGTTGTGCAATGTATGTTGTCGCGGTTGTACTGCCGACTGTGCAGGCCGAATTTCAGGTGGCGCGCGCCGATGCATCGTTGCCCTACACGGCACTGATGCTTGGCAGCGGGGTGGGCGGCATCCTGATGGGTTGGCTGGCGGACCGCTTCGGCATAACGGTTCCGCTGTGCATCGGGGCCTTGGGTATCGGCACCGGGTTTGTGCTGTCGTCGCACGCACCCAATATCTGGATCTTTGTGTTTGCGCACGGCGTGCTGCTGGGACTGCTCGGAACCTCCGCTACGTTTGCGCCGCTGATTGCAGATACTTCCCTGTGGTTCGTGCGTTGGCGCGGGCTCGCCGTGGCCGTCTGCGCCAGCGGAAATTATCTTGCCGGGGCCATCTGGCCGCCGATCGTGCAGCATCTGGTGGAGCGTTTTGGGTGGCGCCAGGCCTACGTAGGCCTGGGGCTGTTCTGTGGCTGCACCATGCTCGGGCTGGCGTTCCTGTTGCGCCGGCGTCCGCCGCTCAGCGTCGCAGCCGGCGCCGGCGCCGAGGCGGGTCTGGGATCGGCGCGTCCCTTCGGCTTGAGCCCGCGTGTAGCTCAAGTGCTGTTATGCGTCGCAGCGACTGCCTGCTGTACCGCAATGGCGATGCCCCAGGTGCACATCGTGGCCTACTGTGGCGATCTTGGCTATGGCGCCGTAAAAGGCGCACAGATGCTTTCGCTGATGTTGGCCTGCGGCATAGTGAGCCGGCTGGTTTCGGGGGCCATTTGCGACCGGATCGGCGGCATGCGCACCCTGCTGCTCGGCTCGGCACTGCAGGGCATCGCGTTGCTGTTGTACCTGCCGTTCGATTCGCTGTGGTCCCTCTACGTGGTGTCCGCGATGTTCGGGTTGTTCCAGGGCGGTATCGTGCCTGCGTACGCGATCATCGTGCGCGAATATTTTCCGCCGGGCGAGGTTGGGGCACGCGTTGGCATCGTGATGATGTTCTCACTAGTCGGCATGGCGCTCGGGGGCTGGCTGTCGGGCGCTGTGTTTGACGTTACCGGGTCGTACCACGCCGCCTTTATTAACGGCAGTGCCTGGAACCTGCTCAACCTGGCCATCGTGTTCTGGTTGTGGCGGCGTACGCGCCGCTCCCGCGCTTGACGCGAGGTGTCGGCTGGTCAGGCGGTAGCGTGCACCCAGCGCGCCGCCGCAGCCAGCGCCTCGCCGGCCTGCGGCAGGAGCTGGCCGTACGACAAAAAGCCGTGAATCACGCCGGGCACTTCGTCGACCTCAACCGCTACTTGAGCCGCCTGAAGTTTTGTCGACAAGGCATGTGATTGGTCGCGCAGGATATCGAGCTCGGCGGCAGTGAGCCAGATTCTGGGCAGGCGCTGCAGATCGACCTGGTGGTGCAACGCGAATGCCAAGGCACGGTCGCGGCCGCCGGTGGGGCCAAAGCAGGCGTCCAGGTAGCGCTGATGCGCCTGGAGCGACAATCCGTAACGCCCATCTGCATAGCTGCGCATGCTGACATCGTCGCAGTCGTCGGTGTAAACACCGTAAAAAAGCAGCAAGGCGTCGATCAACGGCCTGGCTTGGTCGCGCAGGTGCAGTGCCGCTGCCAGGGCGAGGTGGGCTCCCGCGGAGTCGCCGGCGACAACGATGCGCTGTGCCGGATGCCGTTGTGCGGCCTGCTCGATGGCAGCAATGCAATCGAGCAGGCCGGCCGGAAAAGGGGCCTCAGGGGCGAGCGCATAATCCACCGACCAGGCCTCGCAGCCCAGTAGCGTCGCGAGGTGCCGGACAATGTTGTCGTGCGTGACAGAGGAACCGACACACCACCCGCCGCCGTGCAGGTATACCAGGAGCCATTCGCCACGGATACGCTCTGGGATCACCACGCGCATGGAAAAGTGCCGGCCGGCATGCACCGTGTCGCGGTCGGCGCAGACGCAGGCGGGGCCGTCCGCCAGCCACGGCTCTCGCTCGAAGAGCAACTGGGAGCGCGCTTCCGGAAAGGCCAGCGCATAACGATTCGGCAGTCCGGCGCGCCGCGCGGCGATGCGTTCCATCACCACCTGCATGGCCGGGTCAAGCACCGGCATCAACCGCGCCAGGCGACGGCTTCCACTTCAAACAGCC
Organism: Burkholderiales bacterium; assembly: GCA_947473125.1. Lineage (GTDB taxonomy): Bacteria > Pseudomonadota > Gammaproteobacteria > Burkholderiales > JAEUOS01 > CANJDH01. The sequence goes on along the minus strand of CANJDH010000016.1, from coordinate 16,467 downwards.
AATCCGGCCGCGCCAGGGCCTGGGCAATGATCAACGTGGACGCTGGTCGTGCGCCGTCCAGATGACGGCTGCGGATCGGGTTGTAGTCCTTGAGGTCATCGGCGCGAACCAGATAATGCGTGACCTTGACGAGGTGTTGTGCGGTCATGCCGGCATCGGCCAGGATAGCGACGAGATTGGCCCACGCCGTTTCTGCCTGGTCGACAAAGCCGGTGGCAATGCTGCCGTCGGGTCGGACGCCGATCTGGCCAGCAATGTAGAGCCAGCGGCCGGCACCGGGCGCGGAAATCCCGTTTGAGTACGCGCCTAGCGGCGCCGCAATGGTGCTGGGGTTGTGGGTTTGCATTGTGGTCATGGGAGGGTTCCTTGTGGGACGGAAAGCAGGGCAAAGGCGCCCCGGAACAGCGCCGCATCGGCATCTGCGAGGTCATCGAGAACATCAAAATGGGTCCGTGCCGGTGCTTCTAGGTACTGCGCGGCACAGCCGCGCGCGCGCAGCATGGAAGCGTAGTTGCCGGATTGTTCCCGAAATCCGTCGGTTTCCGCTCCGCCAACCGCACACAAATAGTGCGGCCGCGGGTCGGCACGGCGCCATTGCGGGCTCAACGTGCGCGCTTCGGCGGCATCGAGACGGATGTCCAGGTTGACGCTGGTAGCCAGCAGTGGTTCCAGGTCGTAAATGCCGCTGACGCCGATAAAACCGGCGGCAGACCAGTCCGTCACTTCGCTCATGACCAGCGCTCCCAGGTGCGCCCCGGCCGAATGCCCGCCGATGACGATGCGTGTCGTGTCAATCCCCAGTACGGCAGCGTCGCGCAGCAGCGATTCGATGGCGCGTCTTGCCTGCTTGGCGATTTCTCTCACGCTGTTGGCCGGCGCGAGATCGTATCCGGGCAGGGCAACATGGACACCGCGCATCAACCAGGGGCGCGCCAGGAATGAAAAGATGCTGCGATCGAGCGCACGCCAGTAGCCGCCGTGCAGGAACAGGAACAACGGCGATAGCGCTGGTGTCGCCACCGGAAAATAGTCGATCACGCTGTTCGGCGAATCACCGTAGCGCAACTCCCTGAAGCCGGGATGGCTAAGGCGCAAGGCAGCGCTGTCGACGCTGAAACGCTGGTACACAGCATCGCGCTCCGGATGGCGGATGCGCAGGTTGTACTCGCCTTCCATGGCTGGATCAACCGAAGGGGGGCTGCCGTTGTTGGCGCGCAATTCAGATTCCAAGATAAGCCTCCCGAACCTTGTCATTGTCATGCAAGCGGGCGGCGCTGTCGGCAAGGACGATGCGGCCGCTTTCAATCACATAGCCGTGATCAGCATGGGCCAGCGCAACGCTGGCATTCTGCTCGGATACCAGCACCGTCAGGCCGCTGCGCTGCAGTTGACGCAATACGGCGAAAACCTGCAGGACGATCAGTGGCGCCAGACCCATCGAAGGCTCGTCGAGCAGCAACAGGCGCGGCGCGCTCATGAGCGCGCGCCCGATTGCCAACATCTGCTGTTCACCCCCCGACAGGGTGGCTGCCTGCTGCGGCAGGCGCTCGCGCAGGCGTGGAAACGTTTCGAGTACGAACTCGAGGCGCGTCTCGACCTGACGGTTGCCTGCCGTTGAGCGCGGGTAAAGCTTGGTGAAGGCGCCCATCTGCAAATTCTCGCGCACCGTCATTGGCCCGAATACACGCCGCCCTTCCGGCACCAGCGCGATGCCGCGCGTGACGATCTGTGCCGCCGGCAGATGGTCGATGCGCTGACCCTCAAACTCGATGCTGCCCTGGACCGGACGGAGCAAGCCTGCGATTGCCTTCATGGTGGTCGACTTGCCGGCGCCATTGGCGCCGATCAACGTACAAAACGCGCCTTGGTTCACGCTCAACGAAAGGCCGTGCAATACATTCGACGCACCGTAGCCGGCCTGTAGCGACGCAAGTTCAAGCATGTCGCGCCTCGGGCCCGAGATAGGCTGCAATCACGTCCGGGTCACGCGCCACCACGGCGGGTTCGCCCTCGGCAAGGCGCGCACCGTAGTTCATCACCAGGATATCGGCGCACAGGTTCATGACGACGCGCATGTTGTGCTCTACCAGCACAATCGTCACGCCGGCGCCATTGACCTCGCGGATGATGTCTGCAATGCGCGCCTGGTCAGCCGGTGGTACGCCGGCGATCGGCTCATCGAGCAGCAACAACTGCGGTTCGGACGCGAGCGCGCGCGCAATTTCGAGCAATTTCGCATCGGCAAATCCGAGGCTGCCGGCAAGGTCAGCCGCGCGCGTCTCCAAACCGAGCATGCTCAACTTCTGAAAAGCGACTTCCTCGGCTCGCTGATCTTCGTCACGGGTGCGCCCCGTCAAACCCGCGAGCCATCCACTATGCAAGCGCGGGTGCGCGCCGACCATGACGTTTTCAAGCACGCTCATGTCACCGAAAATCTGCAGGTTCTGAAACGTTCGCGACAGCCCAAGGGCCGCGCGCTGGAACGGCCTCAAGGCAGTGACATCGCGTCCGCCAAGCAGTACGCGCCCGCTCTCGGGCGCGGTGATGCCCGAAATGGCGTTGAACAAGGTGGTCTTGCCGGCCCCGTTTGGACCGATGATCCCCTTGATGCTGCCAGAGGTGACCGAGAACGAGAGCGCGTCAACCGCGCGCAATCCGCCGAATGTCACCGTTACGCCGGCCAGTTCGAGCGATGCCATTACGACGCTCTCCGGGAGGCGCGCAATCGGGCAAGCCCCGCCTGCAGGTAAGTTCCGAACCCGGCGATGCCGGTTGGCAGGTAGAGCAGCACGACGATCATGCCCGCGCCGAATACGAGCAGTTCTGCATCCTGAAATTTGCGCAGCAGTTCCGGTACCGCAGTAAATACGACGGCGCCGAACAGCGGACCCCAGTAGCGTCCCCAACCGCCCAGCGCCACCATGACCACCAGCAGTACCGAGGTGGCAAAACTGAAGGTCTCCGGTGAGGCGTACTGGTTGAAGTGCGCGTAGAGCGCGCCTGCAAGGCCGGCGCAAGCGGCGGAAAACATGAATGCGGCAAGTTTGGACCGAAACGGATCGATGCCCATGCTGCCCGAGGCAATCTCACTGCCGGCGACGGCGCGCAGCGCGCGCCCGGCCCGGCTCGACAAGAGCAGCGACAGCATCACCATCATCAGGCCCGAGACGCCCCACGCGAGCCAGAAAAAGCGGCTTGCGATATCCAGTTTGAAGCCGGCCAGGCTGACCGGCGGAATGTTGGCCAGCCCGTTCGGGCCGCCGGTCAGCGATACCAGCTCGCTGAACAGGACCGACAAGATGGCGTTGAAGCCGAGCGTCGCCATCGCCAGATAGTCGCCGCGCAGGCGCAGCGCCGGCAGGCCGATGCACAGTGCGGAGAGCGCCGCACCGGCCGTGGCCACGAGCACCCCCAACAGCGGCGGCACCCCGTACTTGACGGCCAGCACGCCCGATACGTAAGCCCCCAGACCATAAAAGCCGGCCTGGCAAAGCGAAATCTGCCCGCCGAAACCCATAACCAGGTTGAGGCCGCCGATGAGTAGCAGGTTGATGAAGAAGAAAATGCCGAGGCTGAGGATGTAATCATTGCCTGCCACCAAGGGCCAGGCTGCGAACAACAGCCACGCGAGGCCGACGAAACGGATGCGCTGGCGCGACTGCGCAGATGGCGAAAACCTCGCGGCGCGCGCGGCGCTTGGGGCAGTCCCACCCAATTTGGAATCCGGAACGGCGGGCAAGGGCTGCGGCTTCATACTTTTTCAACTGCACCGCGACCGAGAATGCCCGTAGGGCGGAGGAACAGGGTTAGCAGCAGTGCAACAAACGCCACCGCGTCCTTGAAGTGGGATGAAATGAGTCCTCCCGCCAGTGCCTCGAGCGTGCCCAGCGCCACTCCGCCGATGAGTGCGCCGGGCAGGCTGCCCAAACCGCCCAGCATCGCGGCGGAAAAGCCTTTGAAGCCCAATACGGTGCCGTGGTCGAACGAGGTGAGGGTCAGCGGTGTAATGATGGTCCCCGCAAGGGCCCCGACACCGGCGGCGAGCCCGAACGAAAGCGCCATCGCCATGCGCGGCTCAATGCCGCACAGGGCGGCCGCCTCCGGCTGGGCCGCTACGGCGCGCATGGCGCGACCGAGCACGGTGCGTTCAAAGAACCAGTGTGTGGCAAGCATCACCAGGCAAGTGATGCCGACAATCCAGAAGGTCTGGGGATGGATGCGCAGATTGAACCAGAGCACCGGCTCGCTTCCGGAAAAGCCGGGCAGGTTTGCGGGATTTTTGCCGAGCAGCAGCATGACCAGGCTCTTGCTGCAAATGGCAATCGCAATCATCATCAGGGTGACCGCAAGTGCTGTGGGCTTTTTGATGCGGCGCAGGATCAGCCGTTCCGACAGGAGGGCAACCATCACGACCGCCAGCACCGCGCACAGGATTGCAAGGCCGAGCGGCCAGTGTGCCGCGTAAGAGGTGGCCGCCACCATCCCACCCATCATGACCCACTCGCCTTGCGCGAAGTTGATCGCCCCCGTGCTCTTGAAGATCACGTTGAAGCCGAGTGCCACCAGCGCGTACACGCTACCCGAAGACAGGCCTGACAACAGCAGATTGGCAACCTGCTCCACTAAAAGCTGCCGAGTTGCGCGTGCGTGATGGCCGGGAGCGACAAGCCAAGTGCGGCAAAGCGTTCACGGCTGTAACTGACGTAGTCGCGGAAAATCGCAATCTCCTGGGCGGCAGAGACGGCGCCAAGGCCGGCCTGCGATACCAGGTCCAGATCGGTAATCTCCGCGCCGGCGTCAATGTCGACGGCCAGGGCGACACAGTGGTATCCGGCAAACTCGACGTCTTCGATGTGGCGCTGCAAGGCCGCAACCACGCGTTCGCGCAAGGCACCATCCATGGTTGCGCACCGTCGCTCAGCGTACATCCAGCCGAATGCGGCGTGGCGCTCGTAATCCGCAACGCATTGTTTGAGGGCCGCGTGTGCGAGCGGTTCGGTGGCATGGCTCAGCCATGCCTTGGCGAGCGCAGATTCAAGGCCGTCGACGAATGCGCAATGGGCCACCACGTAGGCATCGATCGATACCTCGGCGTTGAGTGCGTCGCGGTACATGGTGCGATTGAATACCGGCTCCCAGGACGGGTTGGCGGGCGAGTCGACATAGCCGCCACAGGCCTGCGCATAGCGATGGTAGGTTTCGACATGCCACGCTTCCTCGGTATTGCGTACCGTCAGGAAGTATTTCGGGTCAGATTCGCGATTGAGCTCCAGGCAAAAGCGGATCAGCAGCGCCGGCGTTTCGGTCATGCCGGTGTACTCCACCCATGCCCGCCGGCTCCAGACGCGGGCCGCCGCCGTGCGCGTTGCCTGGTCGGCAGCATTGAGTCGGTTCTGTTCCCACGGCAAGTCGGTTTCGGGGTTCCAGCAAGACTGCTTGGCGGTTTCGTACAGTCGACGGATGTTGTCGTCGCTTTTGTGCAGGTCGAGCGGAAACCGACGCTCTACCTGAATTCGGGTCGGTTGCGTGGCGGCGTTCATGATGCAAGCCCTCTCAGAACGGTTCGGCAAATTTGTAATGCGTGAACAGCGGAATATCGAGATTCCACGCATCCTTCATTCGCTTGCGCATGTCACTGATCGATTTCAGGAACACCGGCTTTTCCAGTTCTTCGGTGGTCGCGCCGAGGCCCGCTTCCCAGGTGAGCTGGTCGACCTCTACTTCGCCCCGCGACGAAGGGCTGTCTGGCGCAAGCCAGGAGCTGTGATAGCCGTTCAACTCGACCTTTTCGATCATTGTGATCACCGCCTGGCGCACGCCTTCGCGCTGCGCGGGATTGAGTTCAGGCATGCGTTGCTCCAGGAATGCCCAGCCAAAGGCGCAATGGCGGACTTCGTCGCGCAAGACCATTTTGGCGACCTGGCGAGCCACCGGGTTGACCGTGATGTCGATCAAATGCCGAAACACGTCAAACGCGATCTCCTCGGCCGCACAGACCAGTGCCGCGATCGTGCCTTCGAGGGAAATTGTCGGGTCGAGCGCCATTTTTCGGATGCCGTGCGTGGCAACCGAGCCCTGGAAGACCGCGGCGGCGGGTTCCTCAAAATAGCCGCCGAGCGCTTCGGCCATGCGATAGCAGACCTCAGCATGGCGCGATTCCTCCTGTGAGCGGATCGTGAAGAACAAGGCCATGTCGGGCACGCACTTGTCCTGGCAGAAGCGGATTTGCAGTGCCGGGCTTTCGGAGATCGCGCCGTATTCGCCCCAGGCACGGCGACTCCAGTACATGCGCGCTGCACGGCGATGCTCCTCGCTGTATTGCTCGGGGTGGACCGCATTCCAGTCGATGTCGGTGGCCGGGTCCCACTGCTGGCGCGTCGCATTGTGGAACAGCTCGCGGATGCGCTTGTTTTCAACGCCCAGACGCAGCGGAAATCGCGCTTCCGGTGCGTCAAGGATGGTGGGTGTGGTAACGGACAGGACGGCGGACATAAAGCACTCCTTGGCAGGGCGTGACCAATTATTGAATGGAGGAACGGGCCTATTTGTAGTCGGCCAGACGGAACGCGCCATCGCGATAGTTCACCAGCACCAGGTCGTCTTTCGACAAGCCGGAGTGTCGTTCCTTGCTGAAATTGAAGATGCCGCCGACGCCGGGCCAGCTGCTGATGCCGGCGAGCGCGTCGCGCACCTTGGCGCGATCGGTACCGCCGGCCTTTTCGATCGCGGCGCGGGCCAGATAAATCGCGTCGTAAGTCTGCGCTGCGAACTGGTTCGGTTTGCGCTTGAACTTTGCCTCAAAGGCGCGCGTCAGCGCAGCGATGCGGGCCTTTTGCGGGTCGGTGTCGGGGAGGTCGGCGCCGACCGGAAACTTGACCGAAATGAGCAACAGGTTCTTCGCGGCATCACCGGCCAGTTGCATGTATCGCTGGTCGACGAATCCGTAGCTGTGAACCAGCGTCAACTTGTCGAGGCCGAGTTGCTGCGCCTGTTTCAGGAACACCACACCGGCGGGCGTTACCGTCCAGCACACGATGGCTTGGACGTTGGCTTCCTTGATTTTGCCCAGTTGCGGCGTCATGTCGGTATCGGAGGGATTGAAGGTCTCGTACATCACTTCCAGGCCGCGGCGCGGCGCCACTTTCTTGAGTTGACCTGCGGCGCTTTGACCAAAGCCGCTCGAGTCGCCCAGCAGCGCGATTTTCTTGATGCCCTTCTTGACAAAATAGTCGGCGAGGCGTTCCATGACCTGCTCGTCGTCTGCGGTGCTCTTGAACGTCCACTGGCGTTCGGCGATCGGTGTCACGATGTCCATGGCGCCTTCGGTCGACATGAACGGGATCGCCGCTTTTTCCGTCAGGCCGAGCATGGCAATGGCCATGCCACTCATGTTGCCGCCGCCAACGATCATGTCGACCTTGTCCTGGTCAAGCAGGCGGCGCGTCGCCGTGAGACCCTTCTGCGTCTGGCTTTCGGCATCGTAGAAAATCCAGTCAATCTTGCGCCCGGCCACGCCGCCTTTGGCGTTGATCTCTTCGACTGCCAGCTCCATCCCGGCCTTCATGTCTTCACCCAAGAAAGCGGCGGGCCCGGTGACGGACAGGATCGAACCGATCTTGATGGGCGTTTGCGCCGCGGCCGGGGGCAGCGCGAAACCAAAGGCAAGCGCCGTAGAAAGTGCGGCGCGGGCAAGCAATCTGGGATTCATGGTGTCGTCTCCTGAAGGTGTGAAAGCAAAAGGGCAATACGAACGGGGGAAACCGATGACAACTGCTCAAACCGAAAAGCTGCTCGACCTGATCTCTGTTTTTAAATTGGCACCGGGCCTTTGCATCGGTGCACTGAGCGTGTAGCGGACCTGATCGGCGCGATACACTGATACCCCGGCAAGCACCGCACGGCCATCGCTGGCGAAATACTTCAGATGCCGAATCAATACGGGATCGTGCGGCAGGACTTCCAGGCGTTCCGCGTGCTCCTCGCCAGCCAGTCCGGCTTCAATCTGGCTCTCGCCGCGATCAAATTCAATTCTTTTGGCCAGGGCATCAAGAAGCGAAACCCGCGACAGTTCGCGGCGCGGGATGCCATCGGCGACCCACAGCGGCATGAATCGTTGATCCCATACGATGCGCATTGATCCTGACAGGCGGAAGCGTTCGAGGCGCAGCACCTTTTCGCCGGGTTGCAGACCGAGCGTCTCGGCAAACATTGCCGGGCAAGCCGCAGCACGCTCGAGCTGCAGCAGCTCGACCTTGAGGGAGCGGCCACTCTGCGCCCACTGGTCGGAGAAATTCATCAACGGAGAGAACGATTCGTCGATCTTGCCCCGGTTGACATGGGTGCCGGAGCCTTGCCGGCGTTTGAGTAGGCCCTCATCTTCCAGCTCAGCGACAGCCTGACGGATCGTGGCGCGGCTGACGGAATAAATCTTGCAGAGGGCCTGCTCCGTGTGGAAGCGGTCGCTCTCGCTCGGCCACGACAGGATTTTCGCCTTCAGGCGGCGCTTGACCTGCGCATAAAGGGGGAGCGGAGAATTTCGATCTATCGCGGGAATCATGATTTGCATCTGGCGCCATTGACGTGGCGCGCTCTGTTGCCGTCACAAAGTTGTCTGCTTATAAGTACAATGTACAGAGTTCCGGTTCACGGGTCAAGGGCCGGGCGGCCGTGCGGGCCGGATTGCGGCGTCGTGCCCACGCCGATACCATTGCCGGGTGGGGCGCGATTCGCTTGGCCGACTTGCCCTCCCCAAAGTACGCTACATGTTTGCCTGCCTCCAGTAACTTGGCATATCGTGAACCCGGAGATACGCGCCCTTATGGCTCACCAGCGAGAACTCGACAACGTCACCCGGTTCTACCAGAACCATCCGATCAACGAAGAGCAGATTCTCAAAGCCCTCGAGGACAAGGGCATCGACCCAGCGCGCGCCACCGAGAACGACCTCAAGGCATTTGACCAGGACCACTACGGCGGCATCGCGGCGCTCGAAAGCCTGATGCGCGAAGCCGGCATTACCAACCGCCACAATGTGCTCGACGTCTGCAGTGGCATGGGCGGCCCGGCGCGCTACCTTCCGCACAGCATCGGCTGCCACGTCACCGGCGTCGACCTCACCGAGAGTCGTTGTGCCGGCGCCACACGCCTGACGCGCATGGTGCACCTTGACAAGCTTGTGGGGTTTCACCACGGCAATGCGCTCGAGATGCCGTTTGCCGATGCCAGCTTTGATGTGGTGATGGCCCAGGAGGCGTGGGCGCACATTCCCGACAAGCCGCGCCTGGTGGCGCAAGTGGCGCGCGTGGTCAAACCGCACGGCGTGGTGGCCTTTACCGACATCATGCGCGCCGCGCCGCTGACGCAGGAGGTGGCGCAGCGCCTGTTCGACGGCATGACCTTTACCCAGATCGAAAGCATCGAAGGCTATGCGGCGCTGCTTGAAGCCAATGGCTGCACCATCGAGCGTTGCACCGACCTTGGCCGCGAATGGACCGGCATTTTGCAGCAACGCCACGCGATGTACCGCAGCATGAAACCCTCGACCGTGGCGAAGTTCGGCGAAGCCGGATATCGCAAATACGATGATGCCTATGCTTTTTTTGTATCCCTATACGAACAAGGGGTTCTCGGCGGGGCGCGTTTCATCGCACGGAAACGAAAATAGTGGAAATTTTGGCCGATTTGGGCTCGCGGCACGCGCGCAACCCTTGCAATGCAGGTAAGCTCGCCCCACGTAGTGCAAACATAACCAGACATACCGGAGACGACACACATGAAATTGACCCTGAAACGCGGATTGCTTGGCTTGGCGTTCGTCGCATTTGCCGGCGTCACGCTGGCGCCCCAAGTCGCCGATGCAGCGCGCATGGGCGGCGGCAAGTCGGTCGGCAAGCAGTCATCCAACGTGACCCAGAAGCAGGCCCCGGCCGCCCCCAAGGAAGCCCCGAAAGCGGCACCGGCGACCCCCGCCGCTCCCGCAGCGGCACCGGCTCCGGCACGCAACAAATGGCTCGGCCCACTGGCCGGCATCGCCGCGGGCCTCGGCATCGCTGCGCTGTTGTCGCACTTCGGCATGGGCGCGGCGATGGGCGAGATGCTCGGTTCGTTCCTGCTGATCGGTGCGCTGGCCCTGGGTGCCCTGTTCCTCTGGCGCATGTGGAAAAACAAGAATGCGCCGGCGACTGGCGCAAACTTCGGGCAACCGGCCTTCGCAGGGGCTGCGCCGGGCGCGGCATTCAACAGCAACGCTCCGTCCGACAGCAATGCCTTTACCCCCGCAGCTCCTTTAGCCGGTGGCATCGTAGCGGCTGGCGCTGGCTTGGCTCCGGCAGTGGCTGGCGGCGGTACCTGGACGATTCCGGCCGGGTTCGATACCGAGGACTTCCTGCATATTGCCAAGATGTATTTCGTGCGCCTGCAAGCGGCTTGGGATACGCGCAATGAAAGCGATATCCGCACCTTCACCACCCCCGAGATGTATGCCGAAGTCAAGCTTGACCTGGTGGCGCGCGGTGACGCGCACAACCAGACCGACGTGGTGTCGCTCAACGCCGAATTGCTGGGAGTCGAAGAGCAGGGCGAGAAAACGCTGGCCAGCGTACGTCTGTCGGGCATGATCCGCGAGACCGTCGGCGGACCCGCCGAGCCCTTCACCGAGGTGTGGAACCTCGAAAAGCCGGCTTCGGCCCGTGCCAGCTGGGTGCTCGCAGGTATTCAGCAGGAGTAGGCTTGCGGCGGGAAAAACCCGCCGACCGGCGCATTGCCTCGCGCGCCCCGTCCTTGTGCCGGCGGCGCGCGATTGCATTTGGTGGCACACTTCGCCGGCCATGAAAAACCGACCCTGGTTCCTCCTGAAAGTGCCGCAAGCCGTCGCGGCGCTGACGTTCGCCTGTGCTTCATTTCTCGCTGTTGCGCAGGCTCCGTATCCGGGTAAACCGATTCGTCTGGTGATCGGTTTCGCGCCCGGCGGCGCTGCCGATTATGTGGCGCGCGTGTTGGCCGAACCGATGGGACGCGCACTGGGGCAGCCAGTGCTGGTGGAAAACCGTGCGGGCGCCGGCTCGTCGATCGCGGCGGAGCACGTCTCCAAGGCGCCGGCTGACGGCTATACCCTGCTCATCGCCAGCCCGAGCAGCATCTCGGTCAATCCGGCGGTCAACCCCAAGCTCGGCTATAGCGCGCGCGACCTTGCGCCGGTTACCAAGGTGTCGTCATCACCTCTGGTGATCGCCGTTAACACCAACCTTGGTGTCAACAACATGCGCGAACTGGTTGCCGCGGTAAGGAAGGCGCCGGGCAAATTCAATTTCGCGTCGTCGGGCAACGGCTCGGCGCCGCATCTGTCGGGTGTGCTGTTTGCGCGTCTGGCCGGCGTCGACATGGTGCACGTGCCCTTCAAGGGCGGCGGCCCGGCGGTGCAGTCGGTAGTGGCAGGCGATACCCAAATGACCTTCGGTACGCCGCCGTCGGTGTTGCCGCTGGTCCAAGCCGGACGCCTCAAGGCACTGGGCATCACCGCGCGCAACCGCTCACCGCTGGTGCCGGACCTGCCAGGCATGGTGGAGGCGGGATTGCCTGATTACGAAATGTCGTTCTGGTATGGCATTTTCGTGCCCGTCGGCACGCCGCCCGCGATCATCAAGCGCATCCATGAGGCCGCGATCGCTGCGGTGCAATTGCCGGAGGTCGCCAAGGCGTTCGCGCGCGAGGGCACCGAGACGGCGATGTCTAAGTCGCCCGAGGAGTTCGCCGCGTTCCTTGTGGAGGATGCGAAATTCTGGGTGCGGCTAGTGAAAGAATCCAGGCTCACGTCGGACTGAGCAAGTCGGGTTGACGCCCCATCACAATAAAACCGGAGCATGAGGAGACACACAATGAAGGCGATATACAAATGCGTGGGCGGCGCGATGCTTGTTGCGGGCGCCTTGTTGCCATCTACTGCTGCGATCGCGCAGGAGTTTCCGTCGCGGCTGATCCGCATCGTCGTGCCGTTTGCGCCGGGTGGCAACGTAGATATCACCGCGCGCACCATCGCACAGCCACTGTCCGACATCCTCGGGCAGCAGGTGGTGGTAGAGAATCGGCCGGGCGGCGGCGGCATGGTGGCGACCGCGCAGGTGATCAAGGGGCCCGCGGATGGATACACACTGGTGCTGGGTTCTTCGAGCACTATCTCGGTGGCGCCCGCGACCACCAGGAATCCGCCGTATGACCCGACGCGCGACCTGGCCACGGTCGGGCCGATCCAGGCGGTGCCGATCGTGCTGACGGCCTCGGCACGCACGCCGGTCGCCAGCTATCGCGAGTTCGCCGCGCAGGCACAGGCGCGGCCGGGCAGGGTGTCGGTGGCATCGGCCGGTACCGGTACGTCGAACCACCTGGCGATCGAACTGTTGATGAAGCAAAGCGGCCTAAAGCTGCTGCACGTACCGTACAAGGGCTCCGGCCCGGCGTTGATTGACGTGGTGGGCGGCCAGGTCGAGACCATGATGGACCAGTTGACGGCGTCGATGCAGCACATCAAGGAGGGGCGGGTCCGCGCGCTGGCAGTGACCACGAAAAAGCGTTCAGCCCTGATGCCCGATGTGCCGACCCTGGCCGAGCTGGGTCTCACCGATTACGACGTCTCCACCTTCACCGGCCTGTTTGCGCCGGCCGGCACGCCGCGCCCGGTGCTCGACAAGCTCGGTGCGGCGCTGGCGCGGGTGCTGGCGCAACCGGCGGTGCGCGAGCGCTTCGCCGCACTTGGTGTCGAGATGATCGAAACCGACGCCAAAACCTTTGACGCCTACGTGAAAAAAGATTTCGAGAACTGGCGCGCCGTCGCACGCGATGCCAACCTTTCGCTCGACTGATCGGAGCCACGGGGGCTGGGGGCGTTGCCGTCGCCGGATGGATGCCCGCTCGTGCCGGATTCGGGCAAAATCAACGGCGCGGTCGCGGGGATTGATTTAATGGTGGCAGCCGGCCGGCTGCAATGCAAACATTCTTCGGGGGGAGACAACACGTGAATCTATCTAGCTTCGGCCTGCGGGCCGCACTGGGACTGGTTCTTGGGGCCATGGCCGCCGCCTCGGCGCAAGCTGAATCGCGCCTCGAGCGCGGCCGCTACCTGATGCAGTCGGTGGTGGCCTGCGGCAACTGTCACACGCCGCAGGGGCCGAACGGGCCGTTGCCCGGCATGGAACTGGCGGGCGGGCTCAAGATCGAGGACAAGCCATTCACGGCCTATACCTCGAACATCACCATGGACAAGGAAACCGGTATCGGCAAGTGGAGCGATGCCCAGATCATTGCCGCGATCCGCGAGGGCAAGCGCCCGGCTGGTGATCCCAGGGGCAGCATCATCGGGCCGCCGATGCCGATTGCGCTGTATCGCAGCATGTCGGACAACGACGTCAAGGCGATCGTTGCCTACCTGCGCGCCGCCAAGCCGGTGAAGAACCAGGTTGCCAAGTCGGAGTACCGCATGCCCCTGCCGCCGACCTACGGGCCGCCGGTCGGCAAGGTTGCCGACGTGTCGCAAAAGGACAAGCTTGCCTATGGCCGCTACCTTGCCGGGCCTGCCGGCCATTGCATTGAGTGCCACTCCGCACCCGGCGCCAACGGCGCACCGGATTTCGAAGGCAAGCTTGGCATGGGCGGCATCTCCTTTCACGGCCCGTGGGGCACCAGTGTCTCGACCAACATCACGCCTACGGGTCTGGCGCGCTACTCTGATGCCGATCTCAAGAAGGTGATCACCACCGGCGTGCGCCCCGACGGCTCGAAGCTCAAGCCGCCGATGGCAGTGCCGTACTACGCGAAGATCAAACCGGCCGACCTGGACGCGATCGTCGCGTACCTGCGCTCGCTGCCTCCCAAGTAAAGGAAGATTGCATGACTGATGTTGCGGCCCTGATCGAAGACGTGGTGGCGGGCAACCGCATCCTTGCGCAACAGGGCGTGCTCGACGGCTTCGGCCATGTGAGCGCGCGCCATCCGTCCGAGCCGGGGCGCTACTTCCTGTCGCGTTCGCTGGCGCCGGAGTTGGTCACAGCTGACGACGTGATGCTCTACGACCTCGACAGCAACGTGCAGAACGGCGATGCGCGCCGGCCCTATCTGGAGCGCTTCATCCACGGCGAGATCTACAAGGCGCGGCCCGACGTGATGGCGGTGGTGCACAGCCATTCGCCCTCGGTCATCCCGTTCGCGGCATCGTCGATCAAGCTGCGGCCGATTTACCACATGAGCGGCTTCCTGCGTGGCGAGACCGAGGTGTTCGACATTCGCGACCACTTTGGCTGCACCGACATGCTGGTGCGCAATGCCGCGCAGGGCGCCGCACTCGCGGCGACGCTGGGCGCGCGCGGCGTGGCCCTGATGCGCGGCCACGGTTTCGTCGCGGTGGGAGGCTCGGTGCCCGAGGTGATTTACCGCGCGATCTACACCGAGCTCAACGCGTCGATGCAGCAGCGCGCCATCGGCCTGGGCGGCACGGTCACCTACCTCGACGAGGAAGAGGCGGCGCTCGCCGAAGCCACCAACCGCGGCGTGCTCGAGCGGCCGTGGCTGATGTGGAAGAAGAAGGCGCTCGGCCACTGAGCCAATACCGCGCAAACCGCAGCGGTCGAAGCCGCGAAGGAGCCAGAATCATGCGTTACATGGTAGCCGCCGATACCGGCGGCACCTTTACCGATGTCGCGGTCTACGATGCGACCAGCGGCGAAGTATCTTATGGGAAGACGCTGACCAACTACACCAACCTGGTGGATGGCGTGCTTGAAGGCCTGGAGAACACCCGGCTCGACCTCGCGCAGGCGCTGCTTTTCAAGCACGGCACCACGCACGTCATCAACAGCTTCCTGCAGCGTACCGGCGCCAGAACCGCACTGGTCGCGACGCGGGGTTTTCGTGACCTGGTCGAAATCGCGCGTGGCAACCGGCCGGTGCCGTTCAAGGTGGACTACCGGCGCGATCCCCCATTGGTACCGCGCTCGCTACGATTCGACATTGACGAGCGCATGGATGCCAAGGGCCGGGTGCTGATACCCCTTGATGAGTCCGGCCTCGACGCCTTGGCGCAGCGGCTTGCGGGGCTGCAGGTTGAGGCGGTCGCCGTGTCGTTTCTCAATGCCTACGCCAACCCGGCGCATGAGGAACGCGCCGTGGCGCTGCTGGCGGCGCGCCTGCCCGGGGTATATGTCACGTGCGGCACGGCGCTGACGCGCGAGTGGTTCGAATACGAACGCGCCTCGACCGCGTCGGCCAATGCCTACGTGGGCGCGCGCATGCAGTCGTACATCGGCGATTTCGACAAACGTTTACGCGAACGCGGCTTCGGCGGCAGTTTCTACATGATGGGGTCGAACGGCGGTGTGCTGTCGGTGCAGCGCGCCATCGAGCAGCCGGTGGCGCTGGTCGAATCCGGGCCGATCGGCGGCTGCATCGGTGCGGCCGCCTACGCCGAGGCGCTGGGCATGCCGCGGCTCATCGCGTTTGATATGGGCGGCACCACAGCCAAGTGCGCACTGGTGCAGGACGGCCAGTTTGACGTGCAGCCGATTTATTACGTTGGCGGGTACGAACGCGGCTTTCCGCTCAAGACGTCGGTACTCGACATCGTCGAGGTCGGGGCCGGCGGCGGCTCGATCGCATCGGTCGATGCGGTCGGGCGCATGAGCGTCGGTCCGCGCAGTGCCGGCTCGGAGCCGGGTCCGGTCGCGTTCGGGCGCGGTGGCACCGAGCCGACGGTGACTGATGCCAACCTGGTGCTGGGACGGATCGGATCGAACACGTTCATGCAAGGCAAGCTCGCGCTGGACATTGCCGCTGCGGCGCGGGCCGTGCGCGAACGGATTGCCGAGCCTCTAGGCTATGCCGGGCCCGATGCCACTGACATTGCCGCGCAAGGCATCCTCGATCTCGCAACGGCGACGATGGCCGGGGCCATCAAGGAAATCACCATCGAGCGCGGCCTTGATGCACGCGAGTTCACGCTCTTCGTGTTCGGCGGCGGCGGGCCGCTGTTCGGCTCAATCCTGGCACGCAGCCTGCGCATCCCGCGGGTGGTGGTGCCGCCGCATCCCGGTAATTTCTCGACCTTGGGCATGCTCATTGCGGGGGCGCGCGTCGACCTGGCGCGCACCCAGCTCACCGGTCTGAGCGATGCTGCGCTGGCCGACATCGAAGCCGCATTCGACGAACTCGAGGCATCCTCGCGCAGCACCATGCAGCAGGAACTGGGCGACGTGCCCCTGCACTTCGAGCACTGGCTCGACGCACGCTATCGCGGCCAGACTCACACGGTGCGCGTACCGTACCTGCGCCGCGGCGCAGCGGCGCAGTTTCGCGCCGATTTTGATGCGCACTACCAGCGCCGCTTCGGCCACGCCAATCCGGAATGCGAGGTCGAGATCCTCGCGCTGCGCCTGGGCGCGGGTGCCGCGGTGCCGCGGCCCGAGCTTGCCCGGTTCGCGGGCGCCG